>JBDHZS010000195.1:0-6705 GCA_039812025.1 Nocardioides sp.
GCTCGGCTTCCTCCTGCTCGCGGCGGGCCTGAACATCGCCCAGCGGGTCTTCGTCACCACGGTGAGTCCGTCGGTGATGCCGTCGCGGACGGCCGAGGCGCTCTTCGACCAGATCACCCTGCTCCTGTCGCCCGTGGTCTCGGCCCTCATCGTGCTGTCGGTCCTGGTCGCGGTGGGCGCCTGGCTCTACGGTACGTCGCGGGGCGCGGTCGCGATCCGCTCCGCCGGCGACCGCGGGCTCTCCGCCCTGCGAGACGCCGCCGACCGCAACGGCATCGGCACCGGCGGCGTCGGCCGGGCGGTCGAGCGCTGGCGCGCCGTGATCCTCGTCGCCACCGTGGCGCTGGGCCTGGTCGCGATCCTCCTGACCCGCCCTGCGAGCATGGGCAGCGTGATCGGCACGCTGGCGGTGGTGCTGGTCGTCATGCTCGCGGTCGAGGTGGTGCGCAGGCCCGCCGCCTCGGCGGCGCCCGAGGCACTCGAGGGGGCCGCGACCGGCCCATGACCGATGCCGAGCGACGAGAAGGTAGCCGCGACCGGCCCATGACCGATGCCGTGCGCCGATACCTGAGCCGGTTCGGGACGCGTCGTACCGTCTCCGCCGACCTGAAGGCCGGCATCACGCTCGGCGTGGAGGCGGTGCCGGACAGCCTGGCCGCGGGGGTGCTCGCCGGCGTCAACCCGCTCTTCGGCCTGCACGCCTACATGCTGGGCATCCTCGGCGGGGCGCTGACGACAGGCTCGCTCTTCATGACGGTGCAGGCCACCGGCGCGATGGCGGTCATCATCAGCGACGTGCCGCAGGTCCACGGCCGCCACGCCGGCCCGGCGATGGCGACGCTGGTCCTGCTCACCGGCCTCATCATGCTCGGGCTCGGCCTGGCCCGGCTCGGCACGCTGGTGCGCTTCATCCCGACCGCGGTGCTCTTCGGCTTCGTCAACGCCGTCGCCGTCAACATCATCCTCGGCCAGCTCGACAACTTCACGGGCTTCAACAGCGTGGGGCCGACCCGGATCGAGCGCGCGATCGACAATCTCCTCGGCGTCACCCACTACAGCTGGCCGTCCGTGCTGGTGGGGACCGTCACGATCGCGCTGATCGTGGTGCTGGGCCGCACCCGGCTCGGCCCGCTCTCGCTCGTGGTCGCCATCGTCGCGGGCTCCGCGCTGGCCGTCGCCGTGCCGTCGGTGGAGACCCTCGGCGACACGGTCTCGGTGACCCGCTCGCTGCCGGGGCTGACGCCGCCCGACCTGTCGAAGGCGTTCGGCCTGCTCCTGCCCGCCGTCTCGCTCGCCCTGGTCGGGCTGGTGCAGGGCGCGGCGATCTCCGGCTCGATCCCCAACCCCGACGGCCGCTACCCCGACGCGTCCTCGGACTTCCGGGGGCAGGGCGCGGCCAACCTCGGCTCGGCGCTCTTCGGCGGCATGGCCGTCGGCGGGTCGATGTCCGGGACGGCGATCGTGCGTACGGCGGGGGCGAAGACCGCGCTCGCGAACCTGATCGCCGGTCTGGTGATGATCGCCACGATCCTGACCTTCGGCCCGCTCGTCGGGCAGATCGCGATCCCCGCGCTCGCCGGGCTGCTGATCCTGGTCGGGGTGCGCACCTTCAAGATGCACCAGATGCTGCTGGTGTGGCGCACCGGGCCGACCCAGGCCGCGGTCTGCCTGGTCACCTTCGCGCTCACCATCATGATCCCGCTGCAGTACGCCGTGCTGGCCGGCGTCGGCCTGTCGATCATCCTGCACATCGCGCGGCAGTCCAACCAGGTGCGGCTGGTGCGCTGGCTCTTCGACGAGCCCGGCGGCCGCCCGCTGGAGACCCCGCCGCCGGCCACGATCGCCGCCGGCGAGACCGTCGTGCTCTCCCCCTACGGCAGCCTGTTCTTCGCCTCCGCGCAGTCCTTCCGGGCGCAGCTGCCCACCCCCGCCGAGCGGGCCGACGGCGCGCACGTCGTGATCCGGTTGCGCGGCACCGAGGAGCTCGGCGTCACCTTCCTGACCACCATGCGCGGCTACTCCGAGGAGCTGGCGGCGGCCGGCGCCACCCTGATGCTCGTCGGCGTCAACGCGCACCTGGCCCAGCAACTGCACGCCACAGGGGTCGAGGCGGTGATCGGCCCCGAGAACGTGTTCGTGGTCCGGCCGCGGGTGGGCGACTCGCTCGTGGCGGCGCTGGAGGCGATCGCCCGGCGAAATTAGCCGCGCAGTTGGCCCTCAGTCCTCCCGGAACGTGTCGAGGGCCGCCTTGCTGGTGTCGAAGACGCGGTCGCCGGGCCGCAGGAAGTCCAGCCGCTCCAGGCGCTCGCGGTCCTCGGCGCGCAGCCGGCTGAAGCTCACCGCGATGCCGCGGGCGTCGAGCCAGTCGCGGAGCCGGCCGAAGGCCTGCGCCGCGGTCACGTCGACGTCGGTGACCGCCTCCATGTCGACCACCAGGTGCCGCACGTCCTTCCCCGCGGCGTCCACGGAGTCCTTGACGGCCTGGGCGAAGACGTCCGCGTTGGCGAAGAACAGCGGGGCCGCCAGCCGGATCACGATGACGCCCGGGGCCGACTCGGGGCTGTAGGTGGCGGTCATCCGGGACTCCGGAGAGCCGCCCGGCTGCGCCAGCACGTTGATGTGGGGGCTCGCGGCGCGCCGTACGATGTTGATCAGGGCCATCACGAAGGCGACCAGGATGCCGGGGATCGAGCCGACCAGCAGGGTCACGCCGAAGCAGGCCGCGGCGATCAGGAACTCGAAGCGGTCGAGCCGCCACAGCGAGGCGAGTCGCCGGATCCCCACGAGCGGGGCGACGGCCACCGCCACGATCGCGCCGATCGCCGGCGAGGGGATGCTGGCGAGCAGGTCGGTGCCGAAGAGCAGCAGCGCCAGCGTGATCACCACCAGGACCAGCGACGGCAGCTGGGTGCGCGAGCCGGCCTGGTCCATCGCCGCGGTGCGCGACGTGGACGAGCCGACGACGAAGCTGCTGCTGAACCCCGACGCGAGGTTCGCCAGCCCGTAGGCGGCCAGGTCGCGGTCGGGGTCCAGCGGGTAGTCGCGCCGCTCCGCATAGGAGCGCGCCACGAGCAGGCCCTCGACCATGACCACGGCGGTGAGCGCGATCGACGAGGGCAGCAGCGAGAGCCATTCACCGGCGCTCAACCGCGGGAGGGCGAAGTCGGGCAGTCCCGACGGCACCTCCCCCAGCACCGCGACGCCGACCCGCTCCGCGTGCAAGAGGGCGACCGCGGTCGCGGCGACCACGAGCACGACCAGCGCCCACGGCGCGCTCGCCAGCAGGCGGCGACCGCCGATGAGCACCGCCAGCGAGCAGACCGAGATCAGGAGCGACCACGGGTTCGCCTCCCCGACGCCCTCGGCGATGCTGAGGAGCTTCTCGACGAACTCCGCGCCGGCCGGCAGCTCGATCCCGAGCATCTTCGCCACCTGCGAGACCGTGATGTCGAGGGCCAGCCCGCCGACGAAACCCAGCAGGATCGGCTCGGAGAGGAAGTTGGCGAGGTAGCCGAGCTTGAACACCGACATCGCCAGCAGCAGGGCGCCGCAGATCAGCGCCTGGGCCATCGCCATCATCAGGTAGGTCTCGGAGCCCGCCACGGCCAGCGCCCCGAGCGACGACGCGACCAGCGCCACCGCCGCCGCGTCCGGGGAGACCACGACCTGGCGCGAGCTGACGACCAGGGAGTAGAGGAGCGTCGGCACGACGAGCGCGTAGAGCCCCGCGGTCGGCGGCAGCCCGGCGATCTGCGCGTAGCCGATGTTGAGCGGGATCGCGATGGCGGCGAGGGTGACCCCGGCCAGCGCCTCGGAGCCCAGGTTGTCGCGTCGCAGCGCGACCAGTCCTCGCACCCGCATGAGCGTCAACGTAGCCGAGGGCGGTCTCACCTGGCAGTCCCCGTTTGCCGTCGGCCCTCGCGTCCCGCCAAAATAGGTCTGTTTACCCAACTGTGGAGGTGGGATCGCCGGTGAACGCGCGAGGCGACAAGGTCGGCCCCGCCGAACGGCGTACCCGCGGCCTGGCCCGCTATCGGCCGCCGCTCGCCCAGGAGGGGCACTGCAGCCGGCCCCGGGTCACCGGCCTGCTCGACGCCGCGGCGTCGCGGGAGCGCGTGGTCGTGGTGACCGCCCCCAGTGGCTACGGCAAGACCTGCGCGGTCGGCGAGTGGGCGGCCGCGCTGACCGAGCCCGTCGCGTGGCTCTCGCTCGGGCCGTTGGACACCGACGAGGACCTGATCGCCTCGGGCATCCTGGGGGCGCTGGGCTCCGTCGTCGCCCGGACACCCGAGACCCGGCCGCGGCCCGCCGGGGACAAGACCGTGCTCGCCTGGGCCTTCGAGCAGTTGCAGAACGACGTCACCGAGCCGGTGACGCTGGTCATCGACGATGCCCACCGCGCCGGCGACGCGCTGCGCACCGGGCTGCTCGGCGCCCTGGTCGAGTCCGGGCCCGAGCAGCTGCGCCTGGTGATCGTCGGCACGAGCGTGGTCGAGATCGAGCTGAGCCGCCTCGTGCTCACCCACCCGGGGTGCCTCATCGGCGCCCAGCAGCTCGCCTTCGACCTCGACGAGACGGCCCGGCTCGCCGGGCCCGAGCCGTCGCTCACGCCCGAGTCGCTCCTCGAGCTGACCCAGGGGTGGCCGATCGCGGTCCGGCTCGTGTGCCTGGTCGGCTCCGGCTCCGACGTCCCCGATCGGGCCGCGGGGCCTGCGATCCTTCGCGACTACCTCCGCGACCACGTGCTCGCCACGCTGCGGCCGGAGCTGCAGGAGTTCGCGCTCGACACCGCGATCGGCATCGACCTGACGCCGCAACTCGCCGCGGCGATCTCCGGCAGCGACAACGCCGAGGCCCTGCTCGGCGAGTGCGCCCGGCTCGGCCTGTTCATCGACCGGGTCGACACCAACGACGGCGTCGTCTACCGCTGGCACGCGATGTTCGTGAGGCTGTGCCGGGCCATCCTCGAGGTCTCCGACCCGGCGCGGCTGCGGCGGGGGCATCAGCGGGCCGCTGAGTTCCTGGAGACCGGGGACCCGCTCAACGCGATCGAGCAGCGGCTCAAGGGCGGCGACCCCGAGACCGCGCTGGACGTGCTGGTCCGGCACTGGCGGTGGCTGCTGGTCGGCGTCGATCCGCACGCGCTGCACCAGGCGTGCCTCGCCCTGCCCACGTCGTACCACGACGACCCGCGGGTGCTGCTGATACGCGCGGCCGTCCAGGAGGTGCTCGAGGCCCGCGAGAACTCGGCCGCGTTGACCGAGCGCGCCGTCCACGCCGCCGGCCCCGACGCGCCCGCCGACGTCGAGGAGTTCCTCCGGGTGGTGCGGATGCTGGTCGACGACGACCGCGACGCGCTCATGCGGATCACCCGGGAGGTCTACGAGTCTCTCAGCACCGTCGACCGGATCACGGCGCGGGAGCGGCTCGCGACCCTCTACCTGATCGGCTGGACCGGCCTGCGCCTGCGCAAGGACCCCGCGTTCTTCTGCCAGGTGCTGGCGATCGCGGCCGACGAGGCGGAGGCGCTGGGCGAGATCGAGGTCGCCCGGCGCACGCTCGGGCACCTCGCGCTGCTGCTGGCATGGGCCCCTGGCTGGCCAAGGCGAAGGCGGCGCTGGAGCGGCTCAACGCCATCGACCCCCGCGCGGACCGGCCGCTGTGGCAGGCCTACGCCGGCGGCAGCGGGGAGCTGGCCGAGGGGCTGGTCGCCTTCTGGACCAACGACCTGGACGATGCCGCGGCGGCGTTCCGGCGCGCGATCGAGGAGAGCGGCGCCGAGGGGTCGGTCACCGGGGTGGCGCGCTGCATGTTCGCGATCACCGCGAGCACGATCGGCGACCCCCAGCTGCGGGCGCTCGCGGGCCGCGAGGCGCAGGCGATCCCGTCCGAGGACGCCCGCGGCCTGCCGTGGCGCGCCTACCGCAACACCGCGCTCGCCACGCTCTTCGAAGCCGCGGGCCGGCGTGAGCGCGCCGTCCGCATCGCGGAGCGGACCAGCGACCCCACTGCGCCGCTGATGACCGTCCTGCTGGCCGACATCCTCCGTCGCTCCGGCGACGCGCACGCGGCGCTGAAGATGCTGATGCCGCTCAAGCCCTACAGCCAGCTGCCCGTCGTCCGGGTGCCGCTGCTGCTGGCCACCGCGGTCGTCCGGCGCCGCGAGGGCGACCCCACGGAGGCGCACCGGCTCTGCGAGCTCGCGCTGGAGTGCGCCTCGGAGGAGATGATCCGCTACCCGCTGTGCAACGGGGGGCTGGAGCTGCGCCAGCTGCTCACCGAGCACCTGGCGTGGGGCACGCGGTACGAGGAGTTCGCCGTCGGCTGCCTGACGCCGAGCGAGCGGCGGGGCCCGCTCCAGCAGCTCTCCGAGCGCGAGAGCGTGGTCTTCGCGCAACTGCGCACGACCCGGACGATCCAGGAGATCGCCGACGCGCTCGGCGTGTCGATCAACACCGTCAAGACCCACCAGCGCGCGGTCTACCGCAAGCTCGGCGTCTCGTCCCGTCGCGAGGCCGTGCGCAGGTTCGGCTGAGGCCCGGCTAGCCGAGCAGTCGCGCCTTCGCCGCCGCGAACTCGGCGTCGGTCAGCACGCCCGCGGAGTGCAGGTCGGCGAGCTTGGTGAGCTCGGCGGTCAGGTCGTTGCCCGCCGCGGGCGCGGCCGCGACCGGCTGCGGGGGTGGCGCGGGCGGCGCCGCGGCCGCC
>JBDHZS010000196.1:0-6656 GCA_039812025.1 Nocardioides sp.
TGTCGGTGGGCGGCGACGACACGCACGAATGGCTCGTGACGGCGGCCCTCCCCGGCGAGTCCGCGGTCGCGCCGCGCTGGATCGCCGACCCCGCGACCGCCGTCCACGCCGTCGGCGAGGGACTGCGCGCGCTGCACGACGCGCTGCCGGTGGCCGAGTGCCCCTTCGACTGGACGGTGTCGGCGCGGGTCGCGAACGCCGCGGCCCGTGGCATCCGCGTGCCGGAGCGTCTGCGCGGGGCACCGCCGATCGATCGGCTGGTCGTGTACCACGGGGATGCCTGCTGCCCGAACACGCTCAACCGGACGACAAGCGAGCCGGATTCCAGATCATCCGTGCCGAGGAGTTCCAGGAACGCACGATGCAGGACATCGCCGACCAGATCCTGCGGCGCGTCGGCACCGGCCCGGCCTACATCTCGATCGACATCGACGTCCTCGACCCCGCACAGGCACCGGCGACGGGCACACCGGAAGTCGGCGGCATCAACACCCGCGAGTTCTTCGCCGTCCTGCGCCGGCTGACATCGCTCAACATCGTCGGCGGCGACGTCGTCGAAGTCGCCCCCGCCTACGACCACGCAGGAGTCACCGGCCTCGCCGCCGCGCACACCGCCTGGGAGCTCCTGACCCTCATGGGGCTCCCCGTCGGTCGATTGCTGGCCCACGACTGAGTGACATGAGAGGGCACCGCGGCCGTACCTGCCCAGCGGTGCACCCACCTCACATCCCAACCGACACAGAACCGATCATGACCGGGATCCTCGACCGCGTACCCCCGTGGACGCTGGCGGTACCCGCCATGAAAGTCGTCAGACGGCCAGCCAGACCGCCTGGTCGGCGCCCACCGTGCCGGCGGCCGACGGCTCGCTTGCGACGAGCACCTCGAGGCCGGTGGGGATCGGCCAGGGCACCGGACCGAGATTCACCACGACGCGGGTCGTCTGCGATCCGACGGTCACGTCGAACGCGAGCAGATCCTCGCCGAGATCCACGAAGGCGAGGGCTCCTTCGCCGAGGCGGCGTTCGCGTCGAACGGCGAGCAGGGTGCGGTATAGCTCGAGCGTGGAGCCGGGGACGCCGGTCTGCTGGTCGACGGCGAGGTCTCCGAAGACGCCCGGCTGGGGGAGCCAGGAGGCACCGGTGGGGCTGAAGCCGTAGGCGGGGGCGTCCTTCTCCCAGGGGATCGGAACGCGGCAGCCGTCGCGTCCGAGGCGCTCTCCGCCGGTGCGGCGGAAGGTAGGGTCCTGGCGCAGTTCGTCGGGCAGGTCGATGACCTCGGGGAGTCCGAGCTCTTCGCCCTGGTAGAGGTAGGTGCTGCCAGGCAGGGCGAGGAGCATGGTGGTCGCGGCGCGGGCACGGCGCAGGCCGAGTTCGGCGTCGGGGGCCGGGTCGGCGGCGGAGAGCCAGGGCGAGGTGCGGTCGTCGGGGAAGCCGAGGCGGGTCGCGTGGCGGACGATGTCGTGGTTGGAGAGCACCCAGGTGGTCGGCGCTCCCTGCGCGTCGTTGGCGCGCAGGGAGTCCTCGATGCCGCGCTGCAGGGCGTCGACGGTCCAGCCGACGTCGAGGAAGGTGAAGTTGAACGCCTGGTGGTACTCGTCGGGGCGGACGTAGCGGGCGAGCCGGTCGTGCGGCCACACCCACGCTTCGGCGACCATGGCGCGGTTGCCGGGATAGGAGTCCAGGACCTGCCGCCAGGTGCGGTAGATCTCGTGCACCCGGTCCTGGTCGTACCAGGGGGCGGCGTTGGTGGGCAGCGTGCCGTTGAGGAGGTCCTCGAAGCTGTCGCCGAAGTCGGGCAGCCCTTCGGCCTTGATGAGCGCGTGGGCGACGTCGACACGGAATCCGTCCACGTCGCGGTCCAGCCAGAACCGCAGGATATCTAGGAACGCGTCGCGGACGGCGGGGTTCTCCCAGTTCAGGTCCGGCTGGGAGGAGTCGAACAGGTGCAGGTACCACTGCCCGTCGGGGGTCTTCGACCAGGCGGGGCCGCCGAAGTCGCTGGGCCAGTCGTTGGGCAGCCGGTCCGGGCCGGCCGGGTCGGGGTCGCGGAAGACGTACCAGTCCCGTTCGGGAGACCCCGGCCCGGCGGCGAGGGCGCGCTGGAACCACGCGTGCTGGTCGCTCGTGTGGTTGGGGACCAGGTCGACGAACACCCACAGCCCGTAGTCGTGCGCGGCGGCGATCAGCTCGTCCGCGTCGGCCAGGGAGCCGAACACCGGATCGATGTCGCGGTAGTCGGCGACGTCGTATCCGCCGTCCTTCTGGGGCGACGGGTAGAACGGCGAGATCCAGATCGCGTCCACTCCGAGGTCGCGCAGGTACGGCAGGCGCTGCGTGATGCCGGCGAGATCGCCGATCCCGTCGCCGTTCCCGTCGGCGAAGGAACGCGGATACACCTGGTAGATCACCGCGCTGCGCCACCACTCGTCGGTGAGGGCAGCTTGGTGGATCAGTCGGCCGGTCTGCTGGTCGGTCATGGCCAGTGCCTTTCAGAATGCTGGATCGAAGGGCGCTCGGACGAGCGCTTGTACGATCGTACACATAATGCGTACGAACGTACATACTTGTGCTAGCCTTTCTGCATGACGGACTACTTCGCCGGGGACCCCCGCACGAACCGGGAGCGGATGCTGGCCGGCGACCTCTACATCGCCGACGACCCGGACAGCGGCCGCATCGCGCAGCGCGCCGTGCAGCTCGCCGACGCCTACCACCGCGCCGCGGTGGCGGACGAGTCGGCGGCCCGCCCTTTGCTGGAGGCGCTGCTCGAGCACCTGGGCGAGGGGGCGTTCATCAAGCCGCCGCTGTTCGTCGACTACGGCGAGAACATCCGTTTCGGGGCGCGGAGCTTCGCGAACTACAACCTCACCGCGCTGGACGTCGCGCCGATCACGGTCGGCGAGGACTGCCAGATCGGCCCGAACGTGCAGCTGCTCACCCCGACGCACCCGATCGACCCCGAGCCCCGGCGCGACAAGCTGGAGGCCGCCAAGCCGATCGTCATCGGCGACAACGTGTGGCTCGGCGGGGGCGTGATCGTCTGTCCCGGGGTCACGATCGGTGAGAACACCGTGATCGGCGCGGGCTCGGTGGTCACGAAGGACGTCCCCGCGAACGTGATCGCGGTCGGCAACCCGGCGCGGGTGATCCGGGAGATCGGCGAGCGGGATGCCGTCCGCTGAGGCGACCGCCCCGTCCCGACGGGGTCGGGGGAACGACCCGGATCGCCGCGACCGGATCATCGACGCGTGCCTGGACGTGATCGCCGAGTCCGGGATCGCCGGGGCCTCGCATCGCCGGATCGCGGAGGCGGCGGGGGTGCCGCTCGGATCGATGACGTATCACTTCGACGGTATCGACGAGCTGTATCACGAGGCGTTCGCCCGGTTCACGGCCTCGGTCAGCGAGGGCTTCGAGCGACGCATGGCCGCGGCGACCGATGCAGAGTCCGCCAGGGACGCGGTCGTCGCGATCATCGTCGACGACGTGTTCGGCAGCGCGCGCGACCTGGTCATCACGCACGAGCTCTACACTCTCGCCGCCCGGCAGCCGTCGTACCGCACGCTGACCGCTACGTGGATGGCCCGAAGCCGCGCGGCTCTCGAGCGCTGGTTCGACCCCGAGACCGCCCGGCTGCTCGACGCGCTCATCGAAGGGCTAACGATCCACCGCTCGCTGGACGCCGAGCCGCGCGATCCCGGCGAGATCGTCCGCGCCGTCGTCCGCGTGACGCAACCAGGCCCCGCACGCGGACTGCCCGCGCTCGTCCTCGAGCCCGAGGAGCCGGCGGTGGACCGCTGGCGGCCGACGGAGCTCGACGAGCTGGCCGACCGGCTGCGCGCAGCGGCAGCGGCGCAGCGCACGCGGCCCCTCGTGGTCGCCGTCGACGGGCGCAGCGCGTCAGGCAAGACCACGCTGGCCGACCGCCTGTCCTCGCACCTGCCGGACACGACCGTGGTCCGCACCGACGATCTCGCCTGGCACGAGCCGCTCTTCGACTGGGCGCACCTGCTGCGCGACGAGGTCCTGAGACCCGCCGTACAGGGCGCGGCCGTGTCCTTCACCCCACCGGCCTGGGCCGCCCGGGGCAGGCCCGGGGCGATCGACGTCCCCGCGGACACGAAGATCCTGCTCGTCGAAGGCGTCGGTGCCGCGGACGCGGCCGTCGCGGACCTCGTCGATCTGATCGTCTGGGTCCAAGCCGATCGCGACATGGCCCGAAGCCGGGGCCTCGAGCGCGACCTCGCCAGCGGGGCGAACGGCGACCGCGCTCAGACCCTCACGTTCTGGTCCGCCTGGTACGACGCGGAGCGCGCCCACCTCGCAGCCGACCGCCCCTGGGAACGCGCCGACGTCGTCGTCCTGGGCACCCCGCCGCCGGACTCCCCGGAGGACGTCCTGCACGTCGCAGATACGCTCCCGCTCACATCCGCGTCGCCGAACGAGATCCGGCACGACTGACCTCGGCTGATCCGCAAGGAACTGGACCCGCCCACCCGCGACCACCGACGCCGCCCTGCGCTGAAGCTCTCACGCTCCATCACGACTCGAACGCTCGAAAGGACCACGCGCGCATGCGCACTCGCCAGACACCCGCCTCGGTCGTCGACCGCCGCGCCCGGACCGCCGTCTCGGCGCTGTTCCTCACCAACGGTGCCCTCTACGCCAACATCCTGCCCCGGTACCCCGAGATCAAGACCGCGCTCGGCCTCGACAACACCGCCTACGGCCTCACCGTCATCGCCTTCCCCATCGGCGCGATCCTCGCGGGGCTCGCTGCGGCCGCCGTGATCCGCGGGCTCGGCTCTGCCAAGGCCGCCGCGTTCGGGACCGTGTTCACGAGCCTCGGCCTGCTCGCGGCCGGGTTCGCTCCCAACGTGTGGGTGTTCGCGGCCTGTCTGCTCCTCGGCGGCGGCTTCGACGCGATCACCGACGTCGCCCAGAACGCGCATGGGCTGCGGGTGCAGCGCCGATACGGCCGCTCCATCCTGAACTCGTTCCACGCCGTCTGGTCGATCGGCGCGGTCCTCGGCGGCTCGATGGCAGCGCTGGCGATCGCCCTGCGACTGCCCATCGGCATGCACCTGACGATCTCCGCGATCCTGTTCTCGGTGGTGTCGCTGACGGCGCTGCGGTTCTGCCTGCCCGGCCGCGACGACGAGGCCGACGAAGACGCGGTCGCCGACGTCGACGAGATGCGCGGCGCGTTCCGCGCCGGCGTCTCCCCGCGCATCGTGCTCGTCCTCATCGCCCTCACGGTGATCGCCATCACCGGCACCATCGTCGAAGACGCCGGCTTCACCTGGGCCACGCTCTACCTCACCTCGCTCGACTCGCCCGCCGCCCTCGCTGCGACCGGGTTCATCGCGCTCGTCGGCGCGCAGTTCGTCGGCCGTCTCATCGGCGACCGCCTCGTCGACCGCTTCGGCCAGCGCGCCGTCGCCCGCGCCGGCGGCGCCATCGTGGCCGTCGGCATGGGGCTCGCGCTGGCGTTCCCGACCGTCCCGGGCACCATCCTCGGGTTCGCCGCGGCCGGCTTCGGCGTGGCGACGCTCGTCCCGGCCGCCATGCACGAGGCCGACGAACTCCCCGGGCTCCGTCACGGCACCGGACTCACCGTCGTGTCCTGGCTGATGCGCCTCGGGTTCCTCCTCTCCCCGCCCGTGGTCGGCATGATCGCCGACGCCACCAGCATCCGCGTCGGCCTGCTCCTCATCCCGGTGGCCGGCATCGCCGTGATCGTGCTCGCGGGAGTCCTGCGGCCTCGACGCGCACTATCGTCCCGCACCACCGAGAATCCGGCGGCCCCAATCGAGGGGACTGCATGAACGCTCGGACGACTCCCTGGGCGGAAGGGCGCTGGACACATCTGCCCGTGGCTGCGGTTGAGCACGGCTCTGACCTGCTCGTGACGGCCGTCGACGGCAGCGATGCCTGGCGCACCACTTCGTACGGATTCATCCACGACAGCGAGCACGCGCTCCTGGCCCCGTTCCTGCAGAACAGCGCCGTCGAGGTCGAGTTCACCGCCGCGTTCTCGGAGCAGTTCGACCAGGCCGGTATCTACATCAAGGTCAGCGACACGCACTGGGTCAAAGCCGGCGTCGAGTACGCCGACGGCGTGCCCCACGTCGGAGCCGTCGTCACGAGCGGCGTGTCCGACTGGTCAGTCTCCCCGGTCCCGGAGTGGTCCGACCGGCGGGTGCTGATCCGCGTCAGCCGCTCCGGTGACGCGCTCACCGTTCGCGCCTCCGTCGACGAAGGATCGGCGCAGCTCGTGAGGCTCATCCCGTTCGCACCAGACCTGGTCGCACAAGCGGGCCCTCTCATCTGCGCGCCGACACGTCCGGGACTCACCGTCGCGTTCCACGCTTGGCGGAGCACCCCGGCGGACTCCGCTCTGCACTGACCATCGGTTCGGGTATGACTCGGCGTAGTGACGTCAGTCCGGAATCCGCGCGCACCGGGTCTGTGCGGTCATTCGCAGTCAACGAACATCGCAGGAACGAATGTCGCAACATGCCAGTAATCGACGACGACGGCCGCTGGTGCGCGCACGTCGACCTCGGCGCGCTCGGCGTCGCCGACCGCTGGGCCGACATCGCGGTCGCGGCGATGAGCACCGAGTGGAACTACGGCGCCGGGTGGGAGGAT
>JBDHZS010000197.1:0-6653 GCA_039812025.1 Nocardioides sp.
GAGCGCCGCGGTCAGGCGGCCGTCACCGCCTCTGCGTGCGCGTCCTGGGGGTACGACGCCGCTCACCGCCGGACGTTCGGGCGGCTGTCGGCCGGGGTCGGTAGCCACGGACCCGAGTCTAGGCCGACCACCCCCATCCCGCCGAGTCGGCGCATCTGTGCACGCTGAGGACGCCGAGTCGGCGCATCCGTGCACAGAAAACACGCCGAGTCGGCGCAAAACGCGCAGAGGCGCGCTCAGCGGCCGAGATTGCGCAGCAACAGCGCCTCGGCCAGTACGACGCGCTCGAACTCCCCCAGGTGAAGCCCCTCGTTGGCGCCGTGCGCCCTGGTGTCGGGATCCTCCACGCCGGTGACGAGGACACTCGCCTCGGGGAACGCGTCCAGGAACTCCGCGATGAAGGGGATGGACCCGCCGATCCCCAGGTCGATCGGCGCGGTGCCGTCCCAGGCTTCGGCGAAGGCGGCCCGCGCGGCGTCGTACGCGGGTCCGTCCGCCTCGATCTGCGTGGCCTCCCCGCCGTCGACGAAGGTGACGGTCAGCTCGGCACCCCACGGGACACGGGCCTCGAGGTGCTCGGCGAGCCGGGCGAGCGCGTTGTCGCAGGTGTCGCCGGGCGCGGTCCGCATCGAGATCATGGCGCGCGCGGCGGGCACGAGGGTGTTCGAGGCGCCGGCGACCCGCGGCGCGTCCAGGCCGGTGATCGAGATCGACGGCTTGGTCCACAGCCGCTCGACGACCGGCCCGCTGCCGATCCATTCGAGGCCCGGGTTGGCCCCGGACTCGGCGCGCAACCGCTCCTCGGGGTAGTCGACGGCGGCGGCCGGACCGGAGTGGAGCCCGGCGACGGCGACGTTGCCCTCGTCGTCGTGGAGGCTGGCGATCAGCCTGCTCAGGGCGATGAGAGCGTCCGGCACCAGCCCGCCCCACATCCCCGAATGCACCGCGTGGGTCAGCGTGCGGACCTCGACGTCGACCCGGACCAGCCCGCGCAGGCTGGTGGTCAGCGCGGGCACGCCGATGTCGAAGTTGGCCGAGTCGGCGATCACGATGACGTCGGCGCGCAACTGCTCGGCGTACGACGCCAGGAACGCCGACAGCGACGGCGACCCGATCTCCTCCTCGCCCTCGACGAAGACGGTCACGTTGACCGGCAGGTCGTCGCCGAAGACCCGGATCGCGCCGAGGTGCGCGACGATCCCGGCCTTGTCGTCGGCGGCGCCGCGGCCGTAGAGCCGATCGCCCCGCTCGGTCGCGACGAAGGGGGGGCTATCCCATTCGGCGTGGTCGTTCTCGGGCTGGACGTCGTGGTGGGCGTAGAGCAGCACGGTCGGCGCGTCATCGCGCTGGCTGCGCTTGTGGGCGATCACCGCCGGGGCGCCGCCCGCCCGCGCGATCGTCGCCTCGAAACCCTCCGCGGCGAAGAGCGCCCGCACCGCCTCGGCGCTCCGCTCGACCTCGCCCGCGCGGTCCGGGTCCGCGCTCACCGACTCGATCCGGACCAGGTCCTCCAGGTCGGCTCGGATGCCGGGCAGCACTTGCTGTACGGCGTCCCGCAGACCGCCGCGCTCCTCAGTCGTCACTCGGCCACCCTATGCGCCGAGGCGAGGTCAGAGGGTGGCGGCGACGAGCTCGGCGATCTGGACGGTGTTGAGCGCGGCACCCTTGCGCAGGTTGTCGTTGCTGATGAAGAGCGCGAGGCCGCGGTCGTCGGGCACGCCGGGGTCCTGCCGGATCCGGCCGACGTACGACGGGTCCTTGCCCGCAGCCTGCAGCGGCGTGGGGACCTCGGACAGCTCGACCCCGGGCGCCCCGGCGAGCAGCTCGCGGGCGCGCGCGGCCGGCAGCGGCCGGTCGAACTCCGCGTTGATCGACAGCGAGTGGCCCGTGAAGACCGGCACCCGCACGCACAGCCCGCTGACCAGCAGCTCGGGGATGTCGAGGATCTTGCGCGACTCGTGGCGGAGCTTCTGCTCCTCGTCGGTCTCGTTGAGGCCGTCGTCGACGATCGAGCCGGCCAGCGGGAGCACGTTGTAGGCGATCGTGCGCGCGTACTTCGCCGGCTCGGGGAAGGCGATCGCCTCGCCGTCGTAGGCCAGCTCACGGGCCTTGTCCCCGGCGGAGGCGACCTGACCCGCGAGCTCGTCGACGCCGGCGACGCCGGAGCCGGAGACCGCCTGGTACGACGACACGATCAGCCGCCGCAGCCCCGCCTCGTCGTGCAGCGGCTTGAGCACGGGCATCGCGGCCATCGTGGTGCAGTTGGGGTTCGCGATGATCCCCTTGACGGCGCCGGCAATCGCGTCGGGGTTGACCTCGCTGACGACCAGCGGGACCTCGGGGTCGCGGCGCCAGGCCGAGGAGTTGTCGACCACCGTCACGCCGGCGGCCGCGAACTTCGGCGCCAGCTCGCGTGAGGCGGTCGCGCCCGCGGAGAAGACCGCGATGTCGAGCCCGGCCGGGTCGGCGGTCATGGCGTCCTCGACGACGACGGACCGGTCGCCGTACGGCAGCTCCGTGCCGGCCGACCGCGCGGAGGCGAAGAAGCGGAGCTCGCCGACGGGGAACCCTCGGGAGGCGAGGATCTCGCGCATCGCGACGCCGACCTGCCCGGTGGCGCCGACGACACCGATGTTCACAAGACGAGAAACCATCGAGATTTACCTCCCAGTCCCGCCATAGACGACGGCCTCGACCTCGGCCGCGTCCAGGTCGAACGCGGTGTGCGCGGCCTGGACCGCGGAGTCGATCTGGGACTCCTCGACGATCACCGAGATCCGGATCTCGGACGTCGAGATCATCTCGATGTTGACGCCGGCGCCCGCGAGCGCGGCGAAGAACTTCGCGGTGATCCCGGGGTGCGAGCGCATCCCGGCGCCGATCAGCGACACCTTGCCGACGCCGTCGTCGTACAGGAGCTTCTCGTAGCCGACCTCGCCCTGGATCTTGGCCAGCGCCGACATCGCGGTCTGGCCGTCGCTGCGCGGCAGCGTGAAGGAGATGTCGGTGCGGCCGGTCGCGGCGGCGGAGACGTTCTGCACCACCATGTCGATGTTGACCTCGACGGCGGCGACGGCCTCGAAGATCCGGGCCGCCTCGCCCACCTTGTCGGGCACCCCGACGACGGTGATCTTGGCCTCGCTGCGGTCGTGCGCGACGCCGGCGATGATCGCTTGTTCCATGTCTGCTCCCTCGGCGGGGTCGGGGACGATCCAGGTGCCGACCTTCGTGGAGAAGGACGAGCGCACGTGGACGGGGACGTTGTAGCGGCGCGCGTATTCGACGCACCGCAGGTGGAGGACCTTCGAGCCGCTGGCGGCCATCTCGAGCATCTCCTCGTGCGAGACGCGGTCGAGCTTGCGAGCCAGGGGTACGACGCGCGGGTCGGCCGTGAACACGCCGTCGACGTCGGTGTAGATCTCGCACACGTCAGCGCCGAGCGCCGCGGCCAGCGCGACCGCGGTGGTGTCGGTGCCGCCGCGGCCCAGGGTGGTGATCTCCTTGGTCCGCTCGGAGACGCCCTGGAAGCCGGCGACGATCACGATGTGGCCCTCGTCGATCGCCGTGGTGATCCGGCCCGGCGTGATGTCGATGATCTTGGCCTTGCCGTGCGCGGTGTCGGTGATCACGCCGGCCTGCGAGCCGGTGAACGAGCGCGCGGTGAAGCCCAGGTCGGAGATCGCCATCGCGACCAGCGCCATCGAGATCCGCTCGCCGGCGGTCATCAGCATGTCGAGCTCGCGCGGCGGCGGCAGCGGGCTGACCTCCTTGGCGAGGTCGAGCAGCTCGTCGGTCGTGTCGCCCATCGCCGACACCGCGACGACCACGTCGTGGCCCTCGCGTTTGCGGTCGGTGATGCGGCGAGCGACGCGCTTGATGGCCGCGGCATCGGCCAGGGACGAGCCGCCGTACTTCTGCACGACAATGCCCACGGTGGTTCCTCGGGTGGAGATAGAAGGTCTCGGGGTCGCCGTGCCCAGACGGGCGCGCGTCATTGCGTGGCGACCGGGCAGCAGTCTACCTGGGATCCGCACCTGCTTTTGCCAGCCACTCGTCCGCGGCGGCCACCTGGTCGGCGTCGAGGTCGACCTCGGCGTCGAGGCGGTCGTGGGCGACGACGCTGAGCAGCGCGGTGAGTACGGCGCCGGCCAGGCTCCCCCACGACGACACGTAGGAGAACTGCCACCACCACAGGGCCTCGGGGTAGTTGCGGACGCTGAAGTGGCGCAGCCCGTTCTCCAGGTCGGTCGCGATGCTGGTGAGGTCGTCGGAGAGCTGGCTCTCGGCGAGCTCGGGCAGGTAGGGATCGACCACGAAGCCGTAGGTGTCGAGGTCGCCGAGCATGTCGGCGAGCCTGATCCGCAGCTCCTCCACATCGGCCTCGGGCCCGACGTCAGGCTGGTAGTCGTCGCGCGGGTGGAAGTCGACCTGGGCGCCAAGCCGCGCCCCGGCGAGCAGCACCTGGCTGGTCTCGAGCAGGAGCAGCGGGATCGCCCGCGCGCTGTCGCCCTCGGCCGCGATCGCCCGAAGCGCGATCAGGAAGCTCTCCGCGGAGTCCGCGATCTGGGTCGCGAACTCCTCGATCTCCTCTGTCATGTGGCTGACCGCCTCCCTGCGAACGCCCGTCCGAGGGTGACCTCGTCGGCGTACTCGAGGTCTCCTCCTACCGGCAGTCCACTCGCCAATCGCGTCACGCGCAACCCCAGCGGCCCGATCAGTCGCGTGAGATAGGTCGCCGTGGCCTCGCCCTCGAGGTTGGGATCCGTGGCCAAGATCACCTCGACGATGGTGTCGTCCGCGAGACGGGCCATGAGTTCGCGGATGCGCAGCTGGTCCGGACCGACCCCGTCGATCGGGCTGATCGCGCCGCCGAGCACGTGGTAGCGGCCGCGGAACTCGCGGGTGCGCTCGATCGCGACGACGTCCTTGTACTCCTCGACCACGCACAGCACCGACACGTCGCGCCGGGTGTCACGGCAGATCTTGCAGGTGTCCTCCTCGGCGACGTTGAAGCAGATCGAGCAGAACTTGACCTTGGCCTTGACCTGGACGAGCACGTCCGCGAGGCGGCGTACGTCGGCGGGCTCGGCCTGGAGCAGGTGGAACGCGATCCGCTGCGCGCTCTTCGGCCCGATCCCGGGGAGCCTCCCGAGCTCCTCGATCAGGTCCTGGACGATGCCCTCGTACACCCTGCTACCTCTGCCTCGCGCCCGTCTTGCTTGACGGGCTCAGCCGATGCCCGGGAAGCCGCCGGGCAGCGAGCTCGGGCCGCCCGGGATGCCGCCGGGGCCACCCAGTCCGCCTCCCAACCCACCGCTTAGCGGGCCGAGCCGCTCGGCCGCCAGGGTCTCGGCCCGGGTCTTGGCGTCGCGGAAGGCCGCGACGATCAGGTCGCCGAGGTCCTCCAGGCTCTCGGCGTCGTCGCCGTCGACCGTGCCGGGCCTGATCGCGACGCCGACGAGGTCGCCGACCCCGCTGACGGTCACGGTGACCCCGGCGACCGAGCCCTCGACGGTCGTCTCGGCGAGCTCGGCTTGGGCCTGCATCATCTCCGCCTGGAGCTGCTGGGCCTGCTGCAGCAGGCCGCCCAGGTCGAAGCCGCCCCCGGCACCTCCGGCACCGGCGCCTCCGCCGAACGGGTCGAAGGGGGTGTTCGATTCGGTCACTGTGTCATCTCCTGGGTCTGCTCTTCGTGGTGTGGTCTGGGTACGGCGCGCGATCGGTCGCCGGCTCGTCCGGCCCGCCGCGGGGTCGTCGTCCGGCTCATTCGGGTCATGCGGCTCATTCGGAGGTCGCCTCCTCGATGACCTCGGCCCCCAAGGTACGGCGGAGCAACTCCTTGGCGTCGACGCCGTCGTCGAGCGTGGGGTCGTCGCGGTCCGCATCGGCGTCGACGTCGACCGGCGAGTGGCCGCCGCCGGGCTGGGAGACGGCCGCCTTGGCGTCCGCGAGGGCGGCCGCCATCGCCGCCTCGCGCGCGGAGCGCTGGGGGCGCTGCTCATCGGCCCGCTCGGGCTCCCCCGGATCCGAGCCTTCCGGGCGGGGGGCGCCGTCGCGCGCGTCGCCCGGATCGGGCCCAGCCTGGGCTTGCCGGCCCGCGTCGGCGGGCGATGACCCTGGCTCGACATGCGACGCCGGAGGCGGGTCGTGGTCGTCCGGAGGGCCGGGGTCGGGCGGCGGCTCCGGCGGACCGGAACGTGGCGGTGCCGCGGGTTGCCGCGGCGTACTCCGTGCTCCGCTCGGGGCACCACTTTGGGCGCCGCCGTCGGCGCCCGGGTCGACGATGGCCTCGATCCGCCAGTCGAGACCCATCCGGTCCGCGGCGGCCTGGCGGACGATCTCGTCGCAGCCGCCGTTCACGAACGAATCGCGGGCGCCCGGGTTGGCGAACCCCAGCGTGACCACGCCGCCGACCACGGCGACGACCTGGCAGTTCTGGGTGAGGTGCATCCAGGCGAGCCGGCGCAGCGACTTCGTCGCCTCGACCACCTCGGGCCAGAGCCGGCGCACGTCCGCCAGGGTGAAGTCGCCCCCGGGTGCGGCCTTCGCCGGCGGCGCCTTCTCCGCGGCCGGAGCCGCTTCGGGTGGCCCGGCCGGGGCCGGCCGGGGCTCGCCGCGGCCCTCCCGGTCGGGGGTCGGCTTCGCGGGCTCCG
>JBDHZS010000198.1:0-6631 GCA_039812025.1 Nocardioides sp.
CCGGCATGCCGCGCAGCGCGGCGTAGGCGCCCACCTCCTCGAGCGCCGCCCGGGCCTCGGGCCACATGGCGAGCGACGTCCCCGCGTCGGGCAGGCCCGGCCGCTGCTCGTGCACCGTGACGTCGAACCGCCGGGGGTCCAACGCCGCGGCGAGCGCGAGCCCGGCGATGCCGCCGCCCACGATCGTGATCCCGGTCATGGAGTCATCGTACGACGTTTGTAGTGCCTTGTCACTACGTTTGTCGTGATCCGTCGGCCGGCGAATACGATGCCGCCATGTCCGACCGCCGCACCGAGCTGGCCGACGCCGCCGTCGCGCTCGTCGCCGACCAGGGGCTCAAGGGGTTGACGCACCGCGCCGTGGACGGCGCGGCGGGCGTGCCGATCGGCACCACGTCGAACTATTGGCGCACCCGCGACGCGCTGGTGGAGGCCGTGGTCGCGCGATTCGAGGAGCGCGACCTGGCGCTGATCTCCGCCGGGGGCGGCGAGCCGCCCACGGGCCCGGAGGCGCTCGCGCAGCTCCTCGCCGGAGTGCTCGCCGCGTTCGTCGCCGAGCAGGGCGAGCTCACCCGCGCCCGGTTCGCGCTCGCGCTCGCGCGGCCCGCCGCGGTCTCGGCCGCGCACGGCCGATTCCTCGGACTCGCGACCGGCATGCTCACCGCGGCCGGCGTCGCGGACCCGGGCGCCCGAGCGCAGCGACTGGCCGACTACTGCGACGGCTTCCTGCTGCACTCCCTCACCGTGCGACGCGGCGAACCCGTCGATATCCACGAGGTGGCCGCGGCCCTCCGGGCGCTCATCACGGGCTGACCACAGGGGTCGTCGCACGCTCTGGGCCGGCCAGGGGCTCGCCGAACTCGGCATCGACCTGTTGGCGGGCGACGAACCGGAATCGGTCGCCACGGAAGACCGAGCGCGTCCACTCGACGGGCTTGCCGTGGACGTCCCAGCCGGTGCGGTGGACGAGGAGCATGGGCTGGCCGGTGTCGCAGTCGAGCAGGGCCGCCTGGTGCGGGTCCGCGAGGGCGGTCTCCACGGTGTCCTCCACCACGTCGAGCTGGATGCCGAAGGACTCCCGGAGCGTGGCGTAGAGGGATCCGCGGGCCGCGAGCTCGCCCGCCAGCCCGGGCAGGGGACCCGGCAGGTGGGCGATCTCGTGGGCGATCGGCCGGTCGGCCGCGGTGCGCAGCCGCTCGACGCGATGGACGATCTGGCCGGTCGGCACCCGGAGCCGCTCGGCCACCCCGGCCTGCGCCGGCACCTCGGCGATGTCGAGTACGACGCTGCCCGGGCGCCAGCCGTCGCTGGTCAGGTCCTGGGAGAACGAGGTGAGCTGCCGGACCTGCATCAGTTTCGGCGGTGCGACGAAGGTGCCGCTGCCCTGCGTGTGCTCCAGGCGCCCGTCCGCCACGAGCTCGGCGATGGCGCGGCGCAGCGTCGTGCGCGACGTCGCGAACCGGGTCGCGAGGTCGCGCTCGGTGGGGACCGGATCACCGGGCTCCAGCTCGGCGATCAGCGCGAGGATCTGGCTCTTGACGTGGAAGTACTTGGGCACCTTCATCAGGGCGCCCACTCTAGCTCATTGGACTAGACCAATCTCGCCGTGCCCCTTGCGTCGGCGGATTGGTCTATGCCAATCTGTATAGGTGTAGACCAATCGATGGGCGCCAGCGCCCCGGAGGGCCGCCACCCGGGCGGCGAGGAGGATGGACCATGAGCTCTACCACGGACACCGGTCGGGCCGAAGGCTCGAGGCTTCGGATCCCCGGGTTCGCCCAGCTGCAGCGACTGGGCAAGAGTCTGATGCTGCCGATCGCCCTGCTGCCGGCGGCCGGGATCCTGCTGCGCCTGGGCCAGCCGGATCTGCTGGGGAAGATCGACGTGGCCGTGATCGGCCCCTTCTTCGAAGCCATGAGCGCGGCGGGCGGCGCCGTCTTCGCCCACCTACCGCTGCTCTTCGCGGTCGGCGTGGCGATCGGGTTCGCGCGCAAGGCCGACGGATCGACAGCGCTCGCGGCGGTGGCCGGCTACCTGGTGATCGAGGGCGTGTTCGCCTCCATGTCGCCGGTCGTCCTCGACGGAGTCGTCAATGCGGCCGGAGAGCAGGCGACCATCAACTACAGCGTGTTCGCGGGCATCCTGGTCGGCCTGGTGACCGCCTGGCTCTTCGATCGCTACCACAACATCAACCTGCCGTCGTACCTCGGATTCTTCGGGGGCAGGCGATTCGTCCCGATCGTCGTGTCCCTGGCCTGCCTGTTCCTCGGCTTCGCGCTGAGCTGGTTCTACCCGATCTTCGACGCCGGACTGACCTCCGTCGGCGAGTTCATCGGCCAGTCCGGCGTGTTCGGCGCGTTCCTGTACGGCTTCGCCAACCGCATGCTGATCCCGCTCGGCCTGCACCACATCGTCAACACCTACGTCTGGTTCATCTACGGCGACTACGAAGGCCCCAACGGCCTGGTCACCGGTGAGCTCACCAGGTTCGCCGCGGGCGACCCCACCGCCGGCCTGCTGACCTCGGGCTTCTACCCGATTCTGATGTTCGGACTGCCCGCCGCCGCCCTGGCGATGATCCACGTGGCCAAGCCGCGTCAGCGCACGGTCGCGGTCGGCATCCTGTCGGCGGCCGCGCTGACCGCCTTCCTCACCGGGGTCACCGAGCCGCTCGAGTTCGCGTTCATGTTCGTCGCCTTCCCCCTCTATGTGATCCACGCGGTCCTCACCGGACTCTCCCTGGCCATCGCCTACGCACTGGATGTGCACCTCGGCTTCTCGTTCTCCGCCGGGCTGATCGACCTGCTGCTCTACGGAACCGCGCCGGCGGCCAAGAACGTCCCGACCCTGCTCGTCATGGGCGGAGTCTTCTTCGTCGTCTACTACCTGCTGTTCCGCTTCGCGATCGTCCGGTGGAACATGCGTACCCCCGGCCGCGAGCCGGACGAGGAGTTCGAGGCCGAGCAGGCGGCCAACCTCACCGACGGCGCCCCCGGCGCAGGTGGCGTGACCGGCGGCGCGACCGATCGTGCCAGGCAGCTGATCGCCGCCTTCGGGGGCGCAGGCAACCTCCGGCACGTCGATGCCTGCATCACGCGGCTGCGGATCGAGGTGGCCGACAAGGCCCTCGTGGACCAGACTCGGCTCAAGGCCCTGGGTGCCGCCGGGGTGATCGAGGTCGGCAACAACGTGCAGGCGATCTTCGGGACCCAAGCGGACTTCTTGAAGAGCGACATCAATGCCGTCCTGGAGAGCTCCTCCCCCGACGTAACACCGCCCGCGGAGCAGCCGGTCGCCGAGCCCGCCGTCGAGCCGGTGGTCGACGCTGGACCCGCCACCACCGCCGTGAGTGTCGTGGCGCCCGTCCCCGGCCGAGTGGTGGAGCTCAGCGAGGTCCCCGACACCACCTTCGCTCGTGGCCTGGTGGGCCAGGGCGTGGCGATCGACCCCCCGCGGGGACAACTGGAGGCCGTGGCCCCGGTCAGCGGGCGCATCATGAAGCTGTGGCCCCACGCCTACGTGATCCTGACCGACGACAAGGTGGGCGTTCTCGTGCACCTGGGCCTGGACACCGTCCAGCTCAAGGGCCAGGGCTTCGAGACCCACAAGGCCGACGGCGATCGGGTCGAGGCCGGCGAGTTGATCGTGACCGCGGACGTGCCCTCGATCGTCGAGAGCGGCCGCAACCCGATCGTGCCGGTGGTCGTCATGGACTCCAAGCCCGGCCAGGTCTCGGTGGTGGCCGAGGCGGCCGGTCAGGTAGCAGTGTTGGACGCTCTGCTGGCCGTCGAGCGCTGATCCGAAGGAAGTAGAGCCATGGAAATCGTGATCCTTGACGACGCGGCCGCGATCGGCGCGCTGGCCGCCGACCAGATCTGCCGGCTGTTGGACCGCAAGCCGGACGGCGTCCTCGGGCTGGCGACCGGGTCCTCGCCGCTGCCGATCTACGACGAACTCGGGCGTCGTTGTGCCGCGGGGGAGGTGACCTTCGACAAGGCCCGGGCGTTCACCCTGGACGAGTACGTCGGCCTCGCCGCCGAGCACCCCGAGCGGTACCGCAACGTCATCGACCGCGATTTCGCGGGACGGGTCGACATCGACCCGTCCCGCGTGGCGGGGCCCGACGGGCTGGCGGAGGACCTGCCCGCCGCTTGCGCGGCGTACGAACAGATGATCGCGGACGCGGGAGGGGTCGACCTCCAGATCCTCGGCATTGGCACCGACGGGCACATCGGCTTCAACGAGCCGGGCTCGTCGCTGGCCTCGCGCACCCGGATCAAGACGCTCACCCGCCAGACCCGGCTCGACAACGCCCGGTTCTTCGAGGGCGACGTCGACGCCGTGCCCACGCACTGTCTGACGCAGGGGCTGGCCACGATCATGTCGGCTCGACACGTGCTCCTCGTCGCGACCGGTCCAGGCAAGGCCCAGGCGGTGCACGAGTTGTCCGAGGGGGCCGTGAGCGCGCTCTGGCCGGCGACGATCCTCCAGCACCACCCCCACGTCAGCGTGCTCGTGGACGAGCCGGCGGCGAGCCGGCTGCAGTTGGCCGGCTACTACCGCGAGACCTACCTGGCGAAGCCCAGCTGGCAGGGCTTGTGAGCCCGCCGGGCGTCGCGTCGACGCTGATCAGCGCCCCGGAGGTCGTCACCGGGCGCGAGGTGCTGCGTCCCGGCTGGCTGGAGGTCGCGGCCGGTCGTGTCGTCGTGGTCGGGAGCGGGCCTCCGCCGCGGCCGGCCGACTTCGCCCTGGACGACTGCACGGTCGTCCCGGGATTCGTCGACACCCATGTCCACGGCGGCGGGGGAGCATCGTTCACCGACGCCACCCTCGAGGCGACCCGGACCGCCGTCGACCTGCACCTGCGGCACGGCACCACCACGCTGGTCGCTTCGCTGGTGTCGGCCGGCCCGGAAGCCCTCCGGCATCAGGTCGCATCGCTGGCCCATCACGTGCGGGACGGACTCCTCGACGGAATCCACCTCGAGGGTCCGTGGCTCTCGCCCCACCGGTGCGGCGCCCACGAGCCGACCGCCCTACGAGCACCCGATCCGGTCGAGGTGGACTCGCTGCTGAGGGTCGGCGGCGACGCCATCCGCATGGTGACGATCGCCCCCGAACTGCCCGGGGCCCACGAGGCCATCCGGCGAGTCGTCGACGCCGGCGCGGTGGCCGCAGTCGGCCATACCAACGGCACGTACGACGACGCCGGAGCCGCCATCGCCGCCGGCGCGAGAGTCGCCACGCACCTCTTCAACGCGATGCGGCCGGTCCACCACCGCGAGCCCGGGCCGGTCGTCGCGCTCATCGAGGACGAGCGGGTCACCCTGGAGATGATCACCGACGGCACCCACCTCCACCCCGCCCTCTACCGCTACGTGGTCGCCGCGGCCGGCGCCCACCGAATCTCGCTGGTCACCGACGCGATGGCTGCCGCCGGCATGCCCGACGGTGGCTACCGCCTCGGGCGACTGTCGGTCGATGTCGTCGACGGCGTCGCCCGCCTCACGGGCACCGACACCATCGCCGGGAGCACGGCGACGATGGATCAGCTCTTCAGGTTCGCGCTCACTCACGGTGGCCCGGGCCGAGACGCCGCCCTTCTCGCCGCCGTCCACCAGACCTCGATCCGGCCGGCGCGCACCCTCGGCCTCCCGCACGCCGGACTGGCTCCCGGAGCGGCGGCCGACCTGGTCGTGCTCGACTCCGCACTCCGAGTCGCCCGCGTCCTGCGCCGGGGAGTCTGGACGCAGCCGTGACCGCCCGGAGACGCTATGTCGACATTTCCGGCGCCCAGAGTCCAGATTTCGGACGCAAGCGAGGGTGGGTGGGAATTGTCCGGCGATTTGATCGTTCCAATTCGAGATGACGATGAACGACGCTGACCGATATGCGAGACGGGCAATGTAGAAAATCGGCAACGATTGGGCATACCGGGCCAGGAATGGCGGCCGCGCCGGGCGGGGCATCGATATCGAATCGTTACGCAATGTCCGTAGTGAGTCGAACACCGCCGGGGGATGGACGGATCCGTCCACGCCCGAGGTGCCGGTGCCGGGACCTGCACGATCGCGGTGGAGCCGAGCCTGAGGTGGTGGGTGGGCGGCGGATCCGCGGCGCCGGAGGCCTCGAGCGCGTCGCGGGGGATGGCCGGCGTGTCCGGCCGAGGCGGCTCGGAGGCGACCGCGCCGGGCGGCGGCCGGGGGTGTCGGGTGTCCTGCCTACGGTGTGGCCGGACAAGGGCGGGACGTGGTTGCGCCACCCGCCCTCGCGATGGGCTGCGGGCGGGCTCGCCGGTGAGAACTAATGGCTGAGAACTGCGTAACCGCAGGTCAGGCGGCTGCCTTGACCACCAGGACGGGCACCGGAGCGTCGAGAACGACCCGCTGCACCGTGCTCCCCAGGAGGAACTTGCCGATGGGCGAGCGACGCTTGGAGCCGATCACCAGGGTCTCGGCGCCGGTCTCGATGAGCAGGTCGACCAGGGCGCCGGCCGGGTCGGCCGCGCCGGCCGCGACGTGCAGCGTCCACTCGGCCTCGATGCCGGCGTCGGCCAGCGCGTTGGTGACGGCGCCCCGCGCGAGGCGGACCGCGTCCTCGCTCGGCTGGGGGTCGTCATTCTCGACGATGT
>JBDHZS010000199.1:0-6595 GCA_039812025.1 Nocardioides sp.
GGGCGGCTGCGGGCACTGGCGGCGGTGCTGACCACCTCCAGCGAGGCGCCGGCGCTGGTGCTGGCCGCCGTGGTCGACGCCGACCTGGCGGCGGCGGCGCCGTTCGCGTCGTACAACGGCGTCGTGGCGCGCGCCGCCGAGCGGATGGTCCTCGCCGCGAAGGGGGTGGACGCCAAGTCGCTCGTCGTCCCCGAGGCCGGGCACCTGCGGCTGGCGGGGGCCTACGCGGGGAACCTGCGGCGGTTCGCCGACGGCGGGCAGGGCGGCGTCCACGCGTGGCTGCTGTACGCCGCCGAGGCGTACGCCGCCGGCACCGAGGCGAGCCCGCTCGCGGTGCCCTGACTCAGGTCCGATCAGGGGACGGGGATCAGGTCCCCGTTTTCGTCGAGGATCGGGTTGCCGAGGGCGTCGACGTACACCAGCACGCCGTCGATCACCGCGGTGAACTCCGACGGCTCCGGCTCGGCGGGCGCCGGCTCCGGGGTCGGCTCGGGCTCGGTGGTGGCCGGTTCGTCGCTGGTCTCCGGGGCGGACGGCTCGGGCGTTGGGGTCTCGGGAGTGGTCGGAGCCTCGGGAGTGGCCGGGTCGGGAGTCGACGGCTGAGAGGGCGGATCGGTCTGTACGTCGGTGGGCGAGTCCGGATCCTTGGTCTCCGACTCGCCGGGCCGCGGCGCGTCGCTGTCGGGCGTCGGCGTCGTCGGCTTGACGGTCTCGCTGTCCTTGTCCTTGTTCTTCTTGTTCTTGTCCCCGCCCGGCGTCCACGGGTTCACCATCGAGAGGTAGTCGCTCGCCCACTCGGAGCTGTCTTCGTGGAGGCCCGGCCGACCGGTCTGCCACCCGCCCGAGGGGGTCAGAGTGGGCGGACCCGCGACGGTCACGCCGCCAGGGGACCAGCCGGTACGGACGGTCGTGGTGCCGCTGATGCTCGTCGTCTCGGGCATCTCGCCGCCGCGCTCGGCGGCCTTGTAGTCGGCGGCCAGGCTCAGCACGGCCGCGACGTAGGAGTCGGAGTGGTTGTAGGACCACACGGCGGCGCGGCGCTGCTCGGAGTTGGCCAGGTTGCGGTCGTTGACGCAGAGATAGACGCCGGCCGCGAGGGAGGCGTCGTGGATGTTCTGCGGGTCGCGGACGT
Source organism: Nocardioides sp. (assembly GCA_039812025.1). Classification (GTDB taxonomy): domain Bacteria; phylum Actinomycetota; class Actinomycetes; order Propionibacteriales; family Nocardioidaceae; genus Nocardioides. Next base: position 1,133 of record JBDHZS010000199.1, read on the forward strand.
CGTCGCCGTTGCCGTCGACCGCGACCGCGGCCCACGTGGTCGGGATGAACTGCATCGGCCCGACCGCCCGGTCGAACTTGGCGTCCTGGTCGAGTTCGCCGGCGTCGGTGTCGGAGATCTGGGTGAGCTGCGGGCCGTAGATGCCCGGCTTCGCGGCGCCGTCGCGGCTCAGGTCGTTGCCGCTGTGGCGGCCGTGGTTGGACTCGATCCGGCCGATCGCGGCCAGCAGCGACCAGTCCAGGTGGCAGCCGGGCGCCGCGGCGTCCATGACCTGCGCGGACCGCCGGTAGGCGTAGTAGGCCAGCGGCGGGATGTCGCCGACCGTGCCCTTCTTGACCTTCGGCACCTTCTTGGTGCGCGAGGCCGCCGTCTTGCCGGAGTCGACCGTGAGCGCGTCGGCGACGTCGGACGGCACCTCGACCGGCGGCGTGTACGCAGCGGGCGGGGCCGCGGCCACCTGGCCGCTGGTCTCGATCAGCGGGATCGTCGGCGTCACGTTGGTGGCGCCGGCGACGGCGACCACGCCGACACCCCAGGCGCCGAGCACGCCGATGGTGAGGGACCGGCGGACCCACGCACGTCCCGTGAGGCGACGCATCGCCTCGGTCTTCGCCTGCACTGGTGGTGCCCCCACTCGATCCTCTACGCCTTCTCCGCCGCTAGAGCGCAACGCTACCTGTGGTTGCGCTACCCCTCTAGAGATTGGCCAAACCCGTTCGATACATGACCGTGTGGTCTATGTCTCGTCCCGAGTCCTGTGCCGAGGGGTAGAAGGGTAAACGACGTACCCAACCCGGCGCGAGTGCGGGAGGGGTGACCGTTCGGGCAGCGGGGAGGGTCCGAAGGATTTCCTCCTCGAGTCGCTTGCGAGGCGGGCGTTGACGGCGTACAAAGGAAGCAGCACTACCGGCCGCCGGTCCGAGGGCCCCAGGCCGGTCGAACTGAACACAGGCACACACGTGGACCGGGTACCCACGCGGCGATCCACCCATCCGAGAGGGCGCCGACACCCGGGACACTCCCGGGGCGGCAGTTAGAGAGTTGCACGCCTGGTAGCCACATGATCCACGTGTTAGCAGCGGCACCCGCTTCCGGCGGGTGCCGCTTGCTTGCGGGCCCGTTCGCGAGGCTTGTGGACCCTGGCAGTTTCCTGGCCGACGCCGGCGCGTCTCGCCCACTGAGACGCTCGATCTGTGGTAGCTCCGATCCGTCTGCGGCCTCACGTGTCGTTCGGGCGGGCGGGTCGCAGACGAATCGCAGCTCGCCCCTGGCTCACGCCTGGCGGGCGTGTCGTCGCGTGCGCCAGAGCAGCCCGCCCGCCGTCACGGCGGCGGCCACCGCCAGTGCCGTGAGGGTGGGCCGGACCGGGATCCGGTGGCGCAGGCTCACCGGCCTGGTGAAGGTCAGCACCGGCCAGCCGCGCTCCTCGGCGAGCTTGCGCAGCTGGCCGTCCGGGTTGACGACGTGCGGGTGCCCCACGGCCTCGAGCATGAACCGGTCGGTGACCGAGTCGGAGTAGGCGTAGCACCGGGCGAGGTCGTAGCCGCGCCGGGCCGCGAGCGCCTCGATCGCGCGCGCCTTCTCCTCGGCGTAGGCGTAGTAGTCGATCTGGCCGGTGTAGCGGCCATCTACGATCTCGAGGCGGGTCGCGATGACGTCGTCTGCGCCGAGCAGCTCCCCGATCGGGCGGACCACCTCGGTGCCGGAGGTCGACACGATGATCACGTCGCGGCCGGCGGCGCGGTGGGCCTCGATCAGGGAGACCGCCTCGTCGTACACGATCGGGTCGACCACGTTGTGGAGCGTGTCGGCGACGATCGTGCGCACGGTGGCCACGTCCCAGCCGGCGACGAGCTGCGACATGAACTCGCGCATCTTCTCCATCTGGTCGTGGTCCGCGCTGCCGGCGAGGAAGACGAACTGGGCATACGCCGAGCGCAGCATGGCGGTCCGCGAGATCAGGCCGCCCGCCTGGAAGGGCTTGCTGAACGCCAACGAGCTCGACTTGGCGATGATCGTCTTGTCGAGGTCGAAGAAGGCCGCGGTCCGGCGTGACATGGGGGCGAGTGTAGGCCGCCGGTCTCCGCTGCCTCGTCGCTGCTGAGCGGGTGTCGTTCGGCCGCTTCGCGTGCACAGGGTCCCGGCGGGGTGGGGGTTATCCACAGGGAGGTGGTACGACGGCCGCAACCGTCGCCGCCGCGGGACATGCTGCCTGGCATGAACGCTCCGCTGATCGTGACCGCCGACGAGGTGCTGACCGAGCAACTGCTCCGGCTGTGCGCGGCCGCGGGCGTGAGCCCGACGCTGGCCGCGCTCCCAGGCGACGCCCTGTCCGGGTGGCGGTCGGCGCCGCTGGTGCTGGTCGGGGCGGACGCGATCGAGGAGTTGGCGGCCGTCTCGCCGGGTCGCCGGGACGGCGTGCACGTCGCCACGCTCGGCCGCGCCGACACGCTCGCCTACCCGGCGGCGCTGGCGCTCGGCGCCGAGGGCCTGATCGACGTCACCGCCTCCGAGGGCTGGCTGGTCGAACGGCTCGCCGAGGCCTCCGAGCCGTCCGGGCCGCTCGGGCTCAGCATCGGCGTGGTCGGCGGCAGCGGGGGCGCCGGGGCCTCGGTGCTCGCGGGCGCGCTCGGGCTGGTCGCCTCCCGCGACGGCCCCACGCTGCTGGTCGACTGCGACGAACGCGGGCCGGGCCTGGACCGGCTGCTGGGGCTCGAGCTGGTCGACGGCGTGCGGTGGGACGCGCTCCACCAGACCAGCGGCCGGATGTCGGCTCGTGCGCTGCGGGAGTCCGTGCCCCGCCGGGGCGGGCCCGGCGTGCTGACCTGGCACTCCTCGTCGCGGGTGGCGCTGCAGCCGTTCGCGATGCGCGAGGTGCTGGCGGCCGGGGCTCGCGGCCACGACACCGTCGTCCTCGACCTGCCGCGCGCCGGTGGGTCCGCGGTCGAGGAGGCGATCGCCCGGGTGGATCGGCTGGTGGTCGTCGTGGTGCCGACCGTGCTCGGGATGGCGTCGGCGGCGCGGATCGCCGAGGTGCTCGGTGGCCGGGAGTTGCACGTCGTGGTCCGGGGCGGCGGGCTCGCCGACGACCAGGTGCGGGCGGTCACCGGGGCCGTCGGTGTGACGACGATGGGGCCCCAGCGCGGACTGGACGAGGGGATCGATCTCGGCGCCGGTCCGCTGCGCGCTGCTCGCGGACCGCTGGCCAGGGCGGCCTCGGCGGTGTTGAGGGCCGTGAGGTGAGGGTGGACCCGGGGCTCGTCGAGGAGGTCCGCAACCGGCTGGCCGCCTCGCCGGGCGACCTCAGCCCCCACCGGGTGGCCGAGGCGCTGCGAGCCACCGGCGCGCCCGTGGGAGACGCCACCGTGCTCGCCGTCCACGACGCGCTGCGCCGCGACGTCCAGGGCGCCGGGCCTCTGGAGCCGCTGTTGCGGCGGCCCGGCTGCTCCGACGTCGTCGTCAACGGGCCGGATCAGGTGTATGCCGACTACGGCCACGGGCTGGAGGCGGCCGGGGTCGCCTTCCCGGACGAGTCGTCGGTGCGCCGCCTCGCGCAACGGCTCGCGGCGCTGGGCGGCCGGCGGCTCGACGACGCGAGCGCGGCGGTCGACGTCAGGCTGCCGGACGGCACCCGGTGCCACGCCGTACTGGCCCCGGTGGCGCGGCCCGGCACCCTGATCTCGCTGCGGGTGCCGTCGGTCACGAGGCTCGGCCTCGCGGAGTTGGAGGACGGCGGCTTCGTCGACCCTGCCGGCGCGGAGCTGCTGCGCGGCATCGTCGCTCGGCGGCTGGCCTTCCTGATCAGCGGTGGCACGGGCACGGGCAAGACGACGCTGCTCGCCGCGCTGCTCGGCGAGGTCGACGCGCGCGAGCGGATCGTGCTGGTCGAGGACTCCAGCGAGCTGCGCCCCGATCACCCGCACGTGGTCGGGCTGGAGGCGCGGCCGCCCAACTCCGAGGGCGCGGGGGAGATCCGGCTGCAGGCGCTGGTGCGCCAGTCGCTGCGGATGCGGCCCGACCGGCTCGTGGTCGGCGAGGTCCGCGGCGCTGAGGTCGTCGACCTGCTGGCCGCCCTCAACACCGGCCACGAGGGCGGCTGCGGCACCGTGCACGCCAACTCCGCCGACGACGTGCCGGCCAGGCTCGAGGCGCTCGCGTTGGCCGCAGGGCTGCCCCGTGCGGCGGTGCACGCCCAGGCGGCCTCCGCGCTCGACGTGGTGCTCCATGTGGCCCGGGATCGCTCCGGGCGGCGCCGGCTCGCCCAGGTCGGGGTGCCGGTGCGCGGGCCGGACGGGCTGATCTCGATCGACTGCGCCGTGCGGTACGAGGAGTCCGGACGCGCCAGCGAGGGTCCCGGCGCCGACGCGCTGGCCCGGAGGCTGGCTCAGTGAGCGCCGTCCTGCTCGCCGCGGCGTTGGCCGCTGGTGTTGCGGTCGCCCTGGCGCTGCCGCCGGCCCCGGCTGACGCCGCCCGGTCCCATGGCGGCGCCGGGGTGCGGCCCGGGTGGCTGATGGTCCCGGCGGGGTTCCTCGCCTTCTGGTGGCCGCCGGCGCTGGCCGTCGGGTTGCTCGGCTGGGGAGGCCATCTGCTCTATCGCCGCGTGCAGGACCGGCGGGCGCGGGCTGCGAACGCCGCCCGGGTGCTGGAGACCTGTGACCTGGTCGCCTCGGAGCTGGCCGCCGGCCGGACCAGCGGTGCGGTGCTGGAGGAGGCGGCAGCAGCCTGGCCGGCGCTGACGCCGGTCGCCCGGGCGAGCACCCTTGGGCTCTCCGTCCCGGACGCCTTCCGGAAGGCGTCCATCTTGCCCGGCGGCCGGGATCTGGAGCTGCTCGCCGCCGGGTGGGAGGTGGGTCAGTCCTCCGGGGCCGGGCTGGCCGACCTGGCGCGGCTGGTGGCGCAGGATCTTCGTGCCGAGTCGGCGACACGTCGTACCGTGGAGGCGGAGTTGGCCTCGGCACGCGCGACCGCCTGGCTGGTCAGCGGGTTGCCGCTGCTGGCGCTCCTGCTCGCGACCGCCTCGGGCGGCGATCCGTGGTCGTTCCTGTTCGGTACGACGATCGGGACCGGCTGCCTCGTCGGCGGCATCGGGCTCGGGCTCGTCGGGCTGTGGTGGATCGACGCCCTCGCCGCGCGGGCGGCGCGGCGATGACCTTGTTGTGGGGGCTGTGTGCCCTCGCGCTGGCCGGAGCGGTGGTGCTCTTGGTCGGTCCGGGTGGCGCGTCGGCCGGTGCCTCGCTCGATGAGGACCACGCAGGATCGGCGGGTGGTGTGGGCGGCGCGGGGGGTGCTGGCGGTGCCGGCGGCGCGGGCGGCGTGGGCAGTGCAGGCGGTGCGGGTCGTGGCTGGTTGCGGGCGAACCGCAGGACCAGGCGTGCGCCGCCCGGACACGTCGGGTCCTACGTCCTGCTGGTCGCGGCCGCGCTGCGGTCCGGCGCGCCGACCTCGTCCGCGCTGGAGCTGGCC
>JBDHZS010000200.1:0-6588 GCA_039812025.1 Nocardioides sp.
CTGCGACCAAGATCATCCGGCACTCGCCGGTCCCGGTCATCGTCGTCCACTGACGCTCCCACCCCCTAGCGACCCCGAGCGCCCCGAGAGCCGATCCGGCTCCCGGGGCGCTCGTGTCTACACCCCGAGTCGGCTCAAAGGTGCACGAAAATCACCCCGAGTCGGCTCAAAGGTGCACGCGAAACACGCCGAGTCGGCGCATCCGTGCACGAGAAACCCGCCGAGTCGGCGCATCCGTGCACGAGAAACCCGCCGAGTCGGCGCATCCGTGCACCTGAAACCCGTCGAGTCGGCGCGTAGTTGCGGGTTATCCACAGGCCCCGGTTTCGGTGGTCTGAGACTGTCGGTGGTGGCTGCTTGGATAGAAGGCATGGAGATCCAGCCGCTGTTCGCTCTCGATGCCGACACCGACGTGTCGGCCGTCGAGGACGCCGCCGCGTCCCTGGACGACACCGGGTACGACGCCGCGACCACCACCGAAGGAGCCGTCGACCACGCGACGAACGCCACCGAGGAGCTGGATGATTCGGTGGCGGTACTTGCCGCGTTCCGCGACCAGGTAGCGGTCGAGGACGCCGCGGGTGTCGCGCAACTCGAGCTGGCCGTGACCTACGCCTCGTACAACAGTGCCGAGTCCCTGGCCGAGGCGGCGGTGATCCCCCAAGCCCCGGGCATCGATGCTGCGGTGCCGTTGGCGGGTGAGGGTGCGCCGTGGATCAGCGAGTTCGCGGTGGTGGAGTTCGCGGCCGCCACCGGCAGGTCGACCGATGCCGCCCGTCACTATCTGGGTGAGGCCCTCGAACTGGCCTATCGGCTGCCGAGGACCTGGGCCGCCGTGAAGGCCGGGCAGGTCACCGGGTGGCGAGCCCGCCGGGTCGCCGCGCGGACCCAGCCGCTGCCGCCGTCGGGTGCGGAGTGGGTGGACGGGCAGGTCGCCCCCGTCGCGGGGAGGATCGGGCCCACCCAACTCGACCGCATCATCAGCGAGGCGATCACCAGGTACGACCCCGAAGCCGCCGCCGAACGTCAGTTCGCCGACCTCGAACGCCGGCATGTGGACATCCATCCCGGGGAACTCCTCGACGGCGCCACCGCCACCGCCACCCTGGACGGTGTGTTGGATTTGGCGGACGGGCTCGACCTCCACGCCACCCTCACCGACCTCGCCGCACAGTTGAAAGCCCTCGGATCCACCGACCCCCTCCGCGTCCGCAGAGCCCAAGCACTCGGCCACCTCGCCCGCGGCGAATACCTCCTCACCCCCACAGGCGACGGGACCGGCGACGACACCGACACGACCGCGGCAGACGGGACCGAGGACACCGCGGGTGCCGAGGCGCCGGCGCCCGGCGGCACCACTGGGGACCCGGTCGACGACCCCGACCCCGACCCCGAGGCCGACGCAGCGGGCCAGCCCGCCCGGGAGACCGACGCCCGCAGCGACGCGACCACGGACCCGGGCTGCGCCGGCGTGGACGCCAGCGGCGCAGACGCCGAGGGCGGTGAGCCCGACGACACCGAGGTCGACGGCGGCGAGGTCGACGGCGGCGAGGTCGACGGCGGCGAGGTCGACGGCGGCGCGGGTGGTGGCGGTGCGGGTACGGCGAAGCTGGACACCGGCACCCAGGCCCTCCGAGCCCGCCAGACCGGGCGGCGGGTCCGGGAACTCGTCCTCAACCTCCGCATCAACCACGCCGCCATCTGGGGCTGCGGCGACGGCTTCAGCACGTTGATGACCCCGGGCGGACGCCCGATCGGGCAAGTCATGATCGAACAGATCCAACAATGGTGCGCCCAAGCCGACACCCGCGTGACGATCAAGCCCATCCTCGACATCGAAGACCGCCTCACCAGCCACGGCTACCAGCCGAGCGATCGACTCCGCGACCAGGCAACCCTCCTCCACCCCCGATGTGTGTTCCCGTTCTGCAACCGATCCTCAGCGACCGCCGACCTCGACCACATCGAACCCTGGCAAACCGGTCCCGACGACGAACCGATCGGCGGAGCCACCGACTCCGACAACCTCGCACCCCTGTGCCGGCTCCACCACCGAGCCAAGACCCACGACCGCTGGACCTACACGAGACTCACCATCGGCGAATACCTCTGGACCAGCCCCCACGGCTACCGATTCCACGTCACCACCCAAGGCACCACCGACATCACCCACACCACGAGTCCGACGACCCGCGGTCAGAGCAGGAACCACGCCAACCAGAGCACGACCGACCGCCACCACCACGACGGCAACAGCGCCGACCCGCCCGGGCGACCTACACCCCGCCCCTGACCCCGCCGGACACGCACCGACGGGGCCACACCCCTGCCCGCAGCGGGATCACCTCCTCGATGCCCGCTCGTGAACCCGCGAGCTGCTCGGCCGCCCTCGCGGCCGTCCCCTCGCGGCCTCGGAGCCGAGCCGACCGCTCAGCCGATGTTCAGTGTGAGGCCGACCCGCACGGCTGGGAACCGGCCGCCGCATTGAGCTGCGCCCCGTCGTACGCGGAGCAGGGCGGGCAATGGGCCACAGGTCGTACGACGTCCGGGGCCGCATCCGCAGGACGTCATACGGAGGGAGGTCGATCGGCCACGGTTCGTATGACGTTGCACAGAGAGGGCCCGAGACGTCATACGGAGCGAGGGCGATAGGCCACGGTTCGTATGACGCAAGCCGGGGGAGGGGAGGGAAGAGCGGGCGGGCGGGGGCAGGGGAGGGGAGAGCCGGTCAAGCGACCTCGACCTCGGTGGCGCCGGTGAGGGCGAGCAACTCGTCGTACGACGTCGAGAACACCGCCGCGGGGTGGCCGGCCGCGGCCCAGATGACGTCGTACCGCCGCAGCCAGGGGTCGAGGTAGGTCGGCACCGGGCCGGGGTGAGCGATGGGCGAGACCCCGCCGATCACCTGGCCGGTGTGGGACTTCACGAAGTCGGGCGAGGCGCGGCGCAGGGCGTCGACGCCGATCCGCTCGGCCGTCTTCGGGGTGTCGACGCGATGATCGCCGGAGGTGAGGATCAGCACCGGCGACCCGGCCGCGTCGAAGAGCAGGCTGTTGGCGATCGCGCCGACCTCGCATCCGAGCGCCTCGGCGGCGAGCGCGGCGGTGTGCACCGATTCGGGAAGGATCACGATCCGGCCCGTGCCGCCGAGACGGGCGTGTTCGGCGCGGAACCGGGCGATCGACGGGTGTTCGGCGGGGGTGGTCGGGTCGGAGGCCATGGCCGGGAGACTACGGTGGGATGAACGCCCGGCGACCGCGGGGCGGGCACGGACGAGCAACTGAGGCGGGCAGGGTGGCGAGGTCGGGGGGCACGCCGGGGCGGGTGGACAAGTGGCCCGCGTCGATGACGCGCGCCGTGTGGACCTGGCGCGCGTTGGTCGTGATGTCCGGCCTGACCGCGCTGGTCACCTGGTACTTCTCGGACGAGCTCGTCCGCACCTGGGCCAGCCGCAATCCGGCGGCGCGGCCGATCTACGAACAGGGCGGGCTGGAGGCACTGGAGGCGTCGGCCATCGACGTGCCGCAGTTCGTCTCGGTCGCCATCGTGTTGTTCGTCTGCTGGTTGCTGCTCGCGGGGGTCCTGGTCGCCTTCTTCCGCGGCGGCCACGGCTGGGCGCGCCTGGCGCTCTCTTCACTGGCCCTCTTCGCGCTGTTCGCGGGCGCGGTGAGCGTCGCCCGGAGCCTGCCCGTCGCGTTCACGCTGATGGCGGTCGTGACCGTCGTACTCAACCTCGTGCTGTTGTTCTTCCTCTGGCATCGCGACACCTCGGCCTATCTCCGTCACGGCCCGTCGCTCACCGCGTAGCGGCCGTGTGGGAGCGCACCCACTCGGCCATGCCGGGCGTGATGAAGTGCAGCCCCGCAGCCTGGTCGCGGTAGATCGTGCCCTTCTTGAGCAGCCGATCCCGCAGGTAGGACACCTTCGTGGTCGGGAGCCCGAGCTCTCGGGCGACGTCGCCGCCACCCGGCGCCGGAGCGTTGCCAGGCCGGCCGCGCGAAACCTCGGCGAGGGCGGCGAGGTATTCGCGCTCCCGCGGGCTCGCGTCGTCCCAGCGGCCCCGGAAGAGGTGCTCGAGGTCCACCTCGATCCGCGGCAGCGCGCGGCGCACGTGCTCGGCGGTGATCGAGGCGCTCCCGGACGACGCCCGCCACGCATAGTGGCCGGCCACCTGGAGCGCGTAGGGATAGCCGCCGACGAAGCGCACCAGCCGATCCGCCGCGGTCCGGGTCAGCGGCCGGCCCGCCTGCCTCGCGGGGCCGGTGAGGGCCCGGAGCGCGTCGGTGCGTCCGAGGGTGTCGAGGTCGTACCACTCCGCCCGCTCGAGATAGGTCGGCAGCCCGTGCCGGCCGCGGCCCGCCCGCAGCGAGGGGAGTGCCGCGATCGCGGTGACCAGGGGCCAGCCGAGCGGCACGGTCTCCTGGAGCACGCCGGCCAGCACGTGGATCTCGTCGTTGCGGGCGTTCTGCAGTTCGTCGAGGGTGAGTACGACGCCCGCGCCCCGCTCGGTCGCCGCGGTCATCGCGCCCGCCAGGGACGCGCCGAGGCTCCGGGCGAGATCCGGCCCGGCCTCGGGTCCGGGGACCGACTCCCAATGCAGCTCGCCGCCGACGCCGAACGCGCGCGCCTCGAGGAGCCCGCCGGTGACCCTGGTACGACGCTGCCGCGGCTCGGCCGCCTGACCCTGGAGCATGCGGGCGGCGTGCGCGAGCCGCGCGGCCAGGTCGTGGATCAGCCCGCCGGCGGACTTGGCCTCGACGTGCACCGCGGGCCACGCGTAGCGCTCGGCGGCGAGGTCGGCGATCTCGCCGAGGGTGACGGTCTTGCCGACGCCTCGCGGACCGAGCAGGACGATCGGCCGCGGGGTGCGACCGTCGTGAGCAGCGACCGCGAGCGCCTCGGTGGCGCCGTCGAGGATGTCGCCGCGCCCGGCGAACACCACCGGCGCCTGGTTGAACCCGGGCCGGTAGGGGTTCGGTTCACGTGTGGTCATGGCACCAACCTGTCTTATAGCACAGTATAGCCGCGGCGCGAGGCGGGTCGGCGCACGTGGTCGGCGTCCGCCTTCGAACCTCTATGGTTGGCGCATGGTTCCCCCGGAGTCCGGCGAGCGGCCCAAGAAGCGGTCCAGTGAACGGCCCAACGAGAGGCCCAATGAACGGCCCAGCGAGCGCCGCAGCGCGATCCGTACCACCGTGGTGTGGTCGACGCTGACAGAGATCCTGGGCGCGGGCGATCTCGACGTGCTCGACATCGGCGGCGGGACCGGGGGGTTCGCGGTCGGGGTCGCCGAGCAGGGCCACCGGGTGCGCGTGGTCGACCCCAGCCCCGATGCGTTGGCCGCCCTCGACCGGCGGGCGCGCGAGAGCGGCGTGGTCGTCTCGGGGGAGCAGGGCGACCTGTCGACGATCCTCGACGTGGTCGAGCCCGCCAGCGCCGACCTGGTGCTGTGCCACGGGGTGCTGGAGATGGTCGCCGATCCCGCGGCCGCGCTCGCGATGATCCGGCGGGTGCTCCGGCCGGGCGGGACGCTCAGCCTGCTGGTGGCCCAGCGCCATGCGGCGGTCGTGGCCCGGGCGCTGGCCGGACACTTCCAGGCCGCGCACGAGCTGTTGGACTCCACGGAACCCATCGGGCCGGTCGGTCGCGCGTCGCGACGGTTCACCGCCGACGAGCTCACCGAGCTGGTGACGGCCTCGGGTCTCGTGACCTCGGACGTCCACGCCGTCAGGGTCTTCGCGGACCTGGTCCCCGGGAGCCTGCTCGACCTGGAGCCCGGCGCGTCGGCCGCGCTGCTCCAGCTGGAGCTTGCGGTGGCGGATCGTCCCGAATACGTGCCGTTGGCCAGCCAACTCCACCTGATCGCGAGGGCGTGAGCCCCGCCGAAGCGGATCCGGGCAAAATGGACTCGGCCGCACCTACCGCATCGCATGGTCACCCGCCTAGACTTGTGTCACCTATGGAAGGAGGGGATCCAAATGCCGCTCTCTGAGGAAGAGTTGCGCATGCTGGCGCAGATGGAGCGCGCCTTGGTGCAGGACGACCCGCGCCTGGCGAACACCCTCCGCGGCACCGCACATCGTCGATCCGCACGGCGTCGTGCCTACCTCGGCCTGGTGGCGTTCATCGCGGGCGTGGCCGTGCTGATGACCGGGGCCGTGATGGGGCTGACGTTGCTCGGCATCGCCGGATTCCTGGTGATGCTCGGCGCGGCGACGGTCTCCATGACCGCGTGGCGTGAGCAGTCCCAGGACGACGAGACCGAGCAGGACGACGAGACCGACTGACCGCGCTCGGGGCTGACCGCGGTCGGCCCCGTGGTGGCCGGGCGGCCGCGTCAGCCGACGTGGTCCACGAGGCGGCCGTGCTCGACCGCTTCGACGGTGCCGGTCGCAGTCGCGGTCGACGGATAGCGTCGGAGCACCGATCGCGGCCACCAGTCGGCGCGCCGCAACGCCGATCGGGTGGCGCCGGCGCGCAACGCCGCGACGATCGCCTCCACGTCCGCGCGCAGGTCGGCCTCGGGCGGCCCACCGGGCCGCGCGTAGTGCGCCCGTTCGGTCGCCCGTACGACGCGGGTCAGCGCCG
>JBDHZS010000201.1:0-6441 GCA_039812025.1 Nocardioides sp.
CCACGGCTCGTATGACGTCCCGCGCCCGACCCCGCTGACGTCATACGAACCGAGGGCTATTGCCTCGGTTTCGTATGACGCCCGCGCCGCGTCGTACCCGCAACTGGTCTTGAATGGCGCCTCTCAGCGCAACTGGTCTTGAATGGCAACCGCCCCGCGGAACTGGTCTTAAACGGCATGTTACTCGCCAGTATTCGTGCCATATGAGACCAGTTGCGAGAGGCACCTGCCAATCAAGACCAGTTCCGAGTACGGCGAGGGCCACGGCCGCCCACCGCCTGCCGCTTCATCAAGGTATCCAGGCCGAGTGACACTTCACCAGGCGCGTACGACGCGCAGAGTGCTGCTCCGCCTGCATATCTTGATGAAGCAGGGGCGCGAGGGACGGATGTGACGTGACCGGCAGCGCAGCAGCGCAGAAGACGACGCCCGGGAAGGGATCCCGGCGCGCGGGAATGGATCAGGCGAGGAAGCGCGAGGGGTCCCCGGCACCGAGGCGGACGACCTCGGGTACGGCGTCCGACCAGTCGATGACGGTGGTGGGCGCGGCGATGGTGTCGCCGGCGTCGATGACGAGGTCCACCTGGTGGTCCAGGTCCTCCTTGATCTCCCAGCCCATGGTCCGGGCCTCGGTCTCCCCGGGCAGGATCAGGGTGCTGGTGAGCAGCGCCTCGCCGTGCGCCTCGAGCAGCGCCTGGACGACCCGGTGGTCGGGGATCCGGACGCCGACGGTGCGCTTCTTGGGGTGGAGCAGCCGGCGCGGCACCTCGGGGGTGGCGGGCAGGATGAACGTGTACGGCCCGGGGGTCGCCGCCCGGATCGCGCGGAACGCCGCGTTGTCGACGTGCACCAGCTGCCCGAGCTGGCTGAAGTCGCGGCACATCAGCGTCAGGTGGTGGCGCTGGTCCAGGTCCCGGATCCGCAGCACTCGATCCCGGCCCTCCCGATTGCCGATGCGGCAGCCGAGCGCGTAGCCGGAGTCGGTCGGGTAGGCGATCAGCGCGTCCTCGGCGAGCGCGTCGACCACCTGGTCGATCAGCCGCTGCTGCGGGTTGTCCGGATGGATGTCGAGGTAGCGCGCCACGGGCGGGTCACGCCTTCCCGGCCGCGCGCAGGTCGCGGCGCAACTCGGGGGGCAGCGCGAAGATCAACGACTCCTCGGCGGTGTGCACCGCGCGGGCGTCCGGGTAGCCGCGCTCGGCCAGGAACGCCAGCACGCCCTCGACCAGGTCGTCGGGGACGCTCGCGCCCGACGTGACGGAGACCGTCTCGACCCCGGTCAGCCACGCCTCGTCGATCTCGGAGGCGTCGTCGACCCGATGGGCCGCCTTCGCGCCCGACTCCAGCGCGACCTCGACCAGCCGCACCGAGTTGGAGGAGTTGCCGGACCCGACCACGATCACCAGGTCGGCCTCGACCGAGATCTCCTTGATCGCGTGCTGCCTGTTCTGCGTCGCGTAGCAGATGTCGTCGCTCGGCGGGTCGAGCAGATTCGGGAACCGCTCACGGATCGCCGCGACCGTCGCCAGCGTCTCGTCGACGCTCAGCGTGGTCTGGGAGAGCCAGGCGACCTTGTCGGGGTCGCGCACGACGATGCCCGAGACGTCGTCTGGGCTCTGCACGAGCTGGATGTGCTCGGGCGCCTCCCCCGCCGTACCCTCGACCTCCTCGTGGCCCTCGTGGCCGATCAGCAGGATGTCGTAGTCATGGCCGGCGAACCGCTTCGCCTCGTGGTGGACCTTGGTGACCAGCGGGCAGGTCGCGTCGATGGTCTTGAGGTTGCGCTCGGCGGCGTCGGAGCGCACCGCCGGCGACACCCCGTGCGCGGAGAAGACGACGGTCTCCCCCTCCGGCACCTCGTCGAGCTCCTCGACGAAGATCGCGCCGCGGGCCTCCAGGTTGGAGACCACGTGCTTGTTGTGCACGATCTGCTTGCGGACATAGACGGGAGCGCCGTACAGGTCCAGCGCCTTCTCCACCGTGATCACCGCGCGGTCGACGCCGGCGCAGTAGCCGCGCGGCGCCGCGAGCAGCACGTTGCGGGCGCTGTCCGGGTCCAGGATCGGCGGCAGGCCGAGGTCGACGTTCATGGCACCTGATTCTACGAGGTACGACGCGACTGTGCTGCTTCCTCGCATCGGCCGGCTGTAGACAAGCCCTCCCCAGACGCCCTTAGGATGTGATCACACCTAGCCCACAGCCGCCACGGAGGACTCCGAGATGGTCAGGATCACCTGCGACGCGCTCGCGGCGCTCTGCGAGGCCGCCTCGACCCGCGCCGGCGCCCGCCCCGGCTCGGCGCGCGCCCTCGCCGACGCGACCGTCGAGGCAGAGCGGGTCGGCAACCGGGCGGTCGGCGTCGGCCACCTCTTCGACTATCTGGACGGCTATCGGGGCGGCCGGATCGCGGCAGACGCCGAGCCGGAGGTACGGCGCGCGGCACCCGCCGTCCTCGACGTCGACGCGCGCGAGGGCCTCGCGCAGGATGCGTTCGCCGCCGCACGGGCCGCCCTGGTGGCCGCCGCCCGCGAGCAGGGCGTCGCGGTGCTGTGGATCCGCAACTCCTTCACCTGCGGCGAGCTGGGCTACTACCCCCGCGCGATGGCCGGCGAGGGACTGATCGCACTGGCCGCCGCGAACAGTCCCTCCCAGATCTCGCTCGGGGGGTCGCCGAGCCGGGTCCTCGGCACCAACCCGCTCGCCTACGGCTTCCCGCGGCCTGGCGCGACGCCCGTCGTGATCGACCAGGCGTCGTCCGCGACCGCCTTCGTCAACGTACGACGCGCGGCCGAGGCCGGCGACCCGATCCCCCAGGGCTGGGCCGTGGACTCGGCGGGCGATCCCACGACGGACGCAGCCGCGGCGGTCGCCGGCGCCCTGCTGCCCTTCGGCGGGCACCGCGGCGGCAACGTGGCGCTGCTGGTCGAGATCCTCGCGACGCTCTCGGGCGCGAACTTCGCCATCGACGCGCCCCGCTTCGACCAAGGCACCGAGTCGCCGCGCATCGGGGTCTTCCTGCTGTGTCTCGATCCGTCCTTGTTCAGCGGGTCGGGCGCACGCCTGGCCCAGCACCTGGAGAAGCTCCGCGACGCGCACGGCGTGCGGTTGCCGGCCCTCGAGCTCGGCGAGCTCCCCGACGAGGTCGACATCGACGACGCTCTGCTGCGGCAGCTCCGCGACGCAGCATCCTGACGACACAGCATCCTGACGCAACACTTAGCTTAGAAAGGGGGAGAGATGTCCTTCCAACGCACCATCCACGCCGTCGACACGCACTCCGGCGAGCCGATGCGGGTGATCACCGGCGGTGTACCGCACGTGCCCGGCGACACGGTCTATGACCAGATGAGGTGGCTCGAGGCGAACGACGATCAGCTGCGCAAACTGATGCTGCGCGAGCCGCGCGGCTATCCGGCGGTGTGCTGCAACCTCGTCGTACCCCCGAAGCACCCGGACGCCGACGCGGGTTTCATCATCATGGAGCAGGTCGAATACCCCGTGATGAGCGGCGGCAACACGATCGCGGTCTCGACCGTGCTGCTCGAGACGGGGATGCTGCCGATGACCGAGCCGGTCACCGAGTTCACGCTCGACTCGCCCGCCGGGTTGATCCGGATCCACGCCACGTGCCAGGACGGCCGGGTGAAGCAGGTCAAGTTCACCAACGTCCCGGCCTATCCGGTCCACCTCGACACGGTCATCGACGTCCCGGGGATCGGCCCGGTCACCGTGGACGTGGCGTGGGGCGGGATGTTCTACGTGATCGCGGACGTGGCGCAGTTCGCCGGCCTCGAGCTCACCCCGGACCGCGGGCGGGACATCGCCCGGATCGCGTCGCTGGTCCTCGGCGCCGCCCAGGCCCAGCTCCCGGTCGCGCACCCCGACTACCCCGGCATCGGCATCACCGTGGCGATGCTGTCGGGGCCGCCGGGCGGCCCAGGGGCCGACCTCCGCAACGCGGTGCTGGTCGCGAGCGGCGACATCGACCTCGACGACCCAGCGACCTGGACGGGCAGCATCGATCGCTGCGCGTGTGGCACGGGTACGTCGGCCAAGAAGGCCGCGCTGTGGGCCAAGGGCGAGCTCGCGCTGGGCGAGCCGTTCCGGCACGAGGGCGTGCTCGGCGTGACCTACACCGGCGAGCTGATCGGCGAGACCACGATCCACGGCCAGCCCGCGGTCGTCCCGACCGTGGCCGGGCAGGCCTGGATCACCGGATTCAACACCTACGTGCTGCGCCACGACGACCCCTTCCCCGAGGGCTTCACCCTGGGCGACATCTGGGGCTGACGCCGAGTCGGCTCTAAAGTGCACTGAAATCACGCCGAGTCGGCTCTAAAGTGCACGCAGGACACGCCGAGTCGGCGCAAACGTGCACGTGGCCTGTCGGAGGGTCGCACTACAGTCTCCGCCATGCCTTCGTTGCGCGACGCCACCCCCGACGCACCCGCCCCGGTGCGCGCGCTGGCGCTCGCCCTCAGCGACTGGATCGGCAAGCTAGGCCAGGTCTGGATCGAGGGTCAGGTCGCCCAGCTCAACCGGCGCCCTGGGCTGCAGACGGTCTTCCTCACGCTGCGCGACAGTCACGCCGACATCTCGGTCCGGGTCACCTGCTCACGCACCCTGGTCGACTCGATGAACCCGCCGCTGGTGGAGGGCGCGAGCGTCGTCGTGCTCGGCAAGCCGTCGTACTACGCGACCAACGGCACGCTCTCCTTCGCCGTCCGCGAGATCCGGGTGGTCGGGCTCGGCGAGTTGCTCGCCCGGCTGGAGCAGCGCCGGCAGCTCCTGGCCGCGGAGGGGCTCTTCGACCCGGCGCTCAAGCGTGAGCTGCCGTTCCTGCCGCGGGCGGTCGGGCTGGTCACGGCCCCGAAGTCGGCCGCCGAGCGCGACGTGGTCGAGAACGCGCGCCGCCGCTGGCCGGCCGTCGAGATCCGGCCCGCCTACGCGACCGTGCAGGGGCCGCGGGCGGCGCTCGAGGTCATCGAGGCGATCGAGCGTCTCGACAGGGACCCCGCGGTCGAGGTGATCATCGTCGCCCGGGGAGGCGGCTCGATCGAGGACCTGCTGCCGTTCTCCGACGAGGCGCTGGTCCGGGCGGTGCGCAACACGCGCACCCCGATCGTCTCCGCGATCGGCCACGAGCAGGACAGCCCGCTGCTGGACCTCGCGGCCGACGTCCGCGCCTCGACGCCGACCGACGCAGCCAAGCAGGTGGTCCCCGATGTCGCGGAGGAGCTGGCGCGCGTCGTGTGGGCCAGGGACCGGCTGCGGTCCGTGGTCGGCGGCATGATCGAGAGGGAACGCACCCAGCTGCAGCAGGTGCGCGCGCGGCCGGTCCTCGCCGACCCGGCCAGCCTGATCCGACAGCACCGGCGCGACGTCTCGGAGCTCACCGATCGCGCCCGGCGCTCGCTGCGGCACCGGCTTGATCGCGCCCACGACGAGACCGGCCTGCAGGCGGCGCGGGCGCGCGCCCTCTCGCCGTGGGAGACGCTGCGACGGGGCTACGCGGTCGTTCAGGACGCGGAGGGCCACGTCGTCACCTCGATCGCCGGGGCGACCAAGAAGGCACCGCTCGCGGTGCGCGTCGCCGACGGCAGGCTGCACACCCGGGTCGTCGGCATCGAGGCCGTGCAGCTCACAGGACCGGACACCACCGAGAGAAGAGAGGCCGCCGATGGCAGCTGACCCCACCCCCGTCGACGAGTTGAGCTACGAGGACGCCCGCGCGGAGCTGGTCGACACCGTCCACAAGCTGGAAGCCGGCGGTGCGACCCTGGAGGAGTCCCTCGCCCTGTGGGAGCGCGGCGAACAGCTGGCCCAAGCGTGCCAGCGGCTGCTGGACGGCGCCCGCAAGCGGCTCGACGCGGTCACCGAAGCGGCGCAGGACGGATAGCCCTACCCGTCGCTGAGGACCAGGTCTTCGGCGGTCTCGCGGATGACGTCCGCGCCGGCGGAGCCGTAGACCATCACCCACCCGAGGTCCTCGACCTCGGCGGCGAGCGCGTAGTCGCCGCCGGAGTCGGTGAAGCTGCGCCACTCGGGAGCCAGCGGCGAGTCGAGACGCACCGGGTCGCCCTCGGTGGCGCCCTCGTCGACGTACGTCGTCACCAACTGGTCGATCCGGGCCCCCTCCTGGTGGATGCCGACGAACCGTTTCTCGTCGGTCAGCATGCCGAGGTTCCACAGGTCGGAGCGCAACTCGAAGCTGGTCGCGATCCAGTCCTCGGGCAGCTCGGGCAGGTGCGCGATCACGAGTCCGCGGTCGGCGGCCCCGGCGAGGATCTCGCCGTAGGGCAGCGGCTCGACCGGCGTGGGCCGGTTGTCCCGCACCAGGCCGCGGAAGGCGACGAAGGCGAGGATCACCAGGACCACGACGAGCATCGCGCCGATCATCCCGCTGAACGAGCGCTGGTAGCGGCCAGGCTTGCCGACCTG
>JBDHZS010000202.1:0-6414 GCA_039812025.1 Nocardioides sp.
CTAGTGGAGTGCCTGTCGACGGGCGCGGCGCTGGGTGAGGACGACGGCGAGCATGATCACCGCGACCGTGAGGATGTGGAGGAAGCCCACCGCGACGACCGCGAGGGCCATGACTGCGTGTGCGCTCATGCCACCATTCAACCCCAACGCCGAAGGGGTCAGCCGCTCCCGCCGCAACCGCCGCAACTGCTGCCGCCGCCCCCGCACGAGTGGCCCGAGCCGCCGTCGCCCGAGGGCCCGGCGCCGCAGCCGCCGCTGGCGGTGCCGCTCCCGCCCGTGCCGGAGTGGGGGCGGGACTGGTGTCCCATGATCATCCGCGCGATGACGATGACGACCACGACTCCGGCGAAGAGCATCGAGCCGAGCGCGACGGCCAGCACGATGTAGATGAGGACGGTGCTCACGCCGACCACCCCCCGCCCAGGGGGAACTCGTGCACCGACGACCCGAGGCCGACCAGGAGCACGCGCCGGCCGCCGAGCCGGGCCCACGCCGTACGACGCTCGCCGCGCTCGACCCGCCAGCACCTTCCCAGCCCCGCCGCGGGCGGCCAGGCCTCGCGTCGGGCCCAGTCCAGGTACGACGTGACGTCGTCGTGCGCGCAGCCGGAGTGCCGGTGGCCGCGGGCGTAGCGGTCGAACGAGTCCGCGGCGCCGGGCGCCCGGCCGAGCAGCGGGAATGCCGCGAGCGCGGCCCGCCAGCGCTTGCGCCGCAGCACCAGGCCGGTGACCTGCGTCGTACGCGGATCGAAGCCCTCGGGCACCTCGCCCGCGAGCAGGGCCGCGAGCACCTCGTGGTGCCGGGCGCCGAGCCGTTCGCGAACAGACGTCACCGCAGGCGAACGAACGCCGTCGTCGACGAGCACTCCTGTCATCTCCCACCTCCACTCGACCGGGGTCCGGAATGTGAACCCAACGATGAGCAAAGTGTGCACGCGCTAACCAAGGATCGACCGCAGGACACCCCATTCGCGCCGGGTAGTCGGCACGTCGATGTCGTCGTCGCGCTCGATCATCACCCCGGGCGTCCGGCCGCTCGTCAGCTCCCGGAAGTGCCGCAGCAGATCGAAGACCGGGTCCGGGATGTCGTGCGCGTGGCTGTCCAGGTAGACGCCGTCGTGCTCGGCGCCGCCGGCGATGTGGGCGTAGGCGACGCGTTCCAGCGGCATCCGCTCCAGCAGCGCGTGCGGGTCGCCGCCGAACGCGCGGCACGACACGTGGAGGTTCGCCAGATCCAGCAGCAGCAGGCAGCCGGACCGCTCCGCGAGCTCGGTGAGGAAGGCCGGCTCGTCCAGCTCGTCCTCGGGCCAGGCGAGGGTGCCGGCCGGGTTCTCCAGCGCCAGGGGCGCGGGCAGCGCGTCCATCGCCTCGCGGACGTTCTCGACGAGCACCGCGAGACTCTCCCGGGTGCGCGGCCCCGGGACGAGATGCCCGGCCTCGAGGACGTCGGCATGCAGGCCGGGCCCGTCGGCCGGCCGCGTCGCCCGTACGACGGCGACGTGCTCGCTGACCAGCGGAGACCTCAACGTCACGGCGGCCTCGGCCAGCCGCGCCAGCCGTCCGCGGTCGGGGCGGTCCGCGCCCGCGAGCCCGAGGCTGACCCCGTGCGCGACGACGGGGACGCCCCGGTCGATCAGCGTCCGCAGTCCCTCGGGGACGCCGTGGTGCACGCGCTCGGCAATCTGCTCGGTGAAGCAGAGGCCCCCGCCGGGTTCGGAGAGCTCCAGCAGGAGGTCGCTCAGCTCCGCGCGCCAGCCGATGCCCGGGCCTACAACGGGTGTCATGGCTTCCTCGATCCCCTGCGCGCGGACAGCCAGGAGCGTACCCGCGCGGCCAGCGCCCGGGTCGCCTCGTCCTCGGCGAGCGTGCGCCCGAGCAGCGCCGACATGACCACGACGAACGCGAAGCCCACCAGCCAGGTCGCGAGCGTCAGCACCAGGCCGAGGATGCCGAACTGCTCGGCGGACTTCGCCGCGAACCGCGGCATCACCAGCGTGGACATGTTGGAGTAGGCGATCATCACGCCCCCGGTGATCAGCGCCGCAGGGAAGCACGCGCCCCAGCCGACCCGGGAGAAGTCGGTGACGAGCCGCCCCAGCAGCGGGACCCGGGAGAGCGTCGCCTCCCGGGTCTCGATGGCGCGGGACCGCAGCTCGGCCCACCGCTCCTTGACGTTCACGCCGGACATTCAACTACCGCCTCAGGCGGCGGTGGCGACGCGGTCCTCCAGCAGCGCGGCGTCGAGGTCGCCGGTGACGCCGCGACGGTACGCCGTCCGGCCGGGCCCGAAGACGTACGCCAGGAAGCACAGCTCGGCGAGGACGCCGATCCCCACACGCGCCGCCGTCGGCAGGTCCGAGGGGGTGACGAAGCCCTCGATCAGCCCGCTGAGCAGCAACACGCCGACCAGTCCGAGCGCCACGGTGCCGGCGGTGCGGCCCGCGCGGGCGATCGACGCCGTACGCGACAGCTCGCCCGGCGAGATCCACGACCAGAAGAGGTGCAGCCCGACGCCGGCGGCGACGAAGACGGCGGTCAGCTCCAGCAGCCCGTGGGGCAGGATCAGCCCCCAGAAGTGGCCGCCGTGGTCGTGACGGATCATGATCGAGCCGATGATCGCCAGGTTGGACAGGTTCTGGAAGAGCAGCCACAGCACCGGCGCCCCGAGGATCCCGAGCGCGATGCACAGCGCCGAGACCCAGGCGTTGTTGACCCACACCTGGGTCGCGAAGTGCGACGCGGCGCTGGAGGAGTAGTAGCCCTCGAAGTCCTCGGTGACGAGCTGTTCGATCTCGGCGGGGCCGAGCATCGACTGCTCGACCTGCGGGTTCACCAGCAGCCACGCCATCATCACCGCGGTCGCCGCCACGCTCCCGGCCAGCGTCCAGCCCCACCAGAACCGCAGCCGGTAGAGCGCCGCCGGGAAGCGCTCCGTCGCGAACCGGCGCACCCCCGCCCAGGCGCCGGTCCGGGTGCCGACCGCCCGGTGGCGGGCGCGGGCCAGCACCGCGGAGAGGTAGGAGATCACCGCCGCGTCGGGGGCCGAGGTCCGCACCACCGACAGGTGGGTGGCCACCCGCTGATAGAGCTCGACCAGCTCGTCGCTCTCCGCGCCGGTGAGCCGCCGCTGCCGCGACAGCGCGTCCAGCCGCTGCCAGTGACCGCTGTGGGTCAGCACGAAGGCGTCGAGGTCCACGACCCCGACCCTAAACTGACTCGCAATGAGCACGCAGCCGGCCGAGTCCGCGACCGTCACCAGCGACGACCTGGTGACGGGCGAGGCGGTCGCGCTCGACGTACCGCCCGCGTCGCTCGGGCTGCGGATGGTCTCCGGCGGGATCGACCTGCTGGTGATGCTCGCGATCTTCCTGCTCGCGCTGTGGATCGCGCTGACCGCGAGCCTGCCGACCGACGACGCGCTGGTCCACGTCGCGCAGGTCGGCACCGCGGTCGCGATCCTGATCGGGCTGCCCGCGACGCTGGAGACGCTGACCCGCGGCAAGTCGCTCGGCAAGATGGCGGTCGGGCTGCGCACGGTCCGCGACGACGGGGGGCCGATCGCCTTCCAGCACGCGTTCGTGCGGGCGCTGATCGGGATCGTCGAGATCGTCGTGACCACCGGGGTGGCGGCGTTCTTCTCCGCGCTGCTCAGCCACCGCGGCAAGCGGCTGGGCGACTACGCCGCGGGGACCTACGTCGTCCGCGACCGGGCCCGGCTCCAGCTTCCCGAGCCGCCCGCGATGCCGCCCGGGCTCGCCGCCTGGGCCGCCTCCGCCGACATCGCCGCGCTCCCCGTCGGGCTGACGCTGGCGGTGCGGCAGTACGTCGGGCGCGCGGCCACGCTGGATCCCGTGACCCGGGAGCGGATGGGTGCCGAGCTTGCTTCTCTGGTGGCCCCGTTCGTGGCGCCCCCGCCGCCGGCCGACGCCAGCCCCGAGGAGTTCCTCACCGCCGTACTGGCCTCTCGGCGGGAGCGCGACCTCGCCCGGCTGCGCCGCGAGGACGCCCTCCGCGCCCGCCTCGGTGCACGCTAGTAGCGCCGAGTCGGCGCATCTGTGCACGAAAATCCCGCCGAGTCGGCGCAAACGTGCACGCAGAACACGCCGAGTCGACGCAAACGTGCACGCAAAACACGCCGAGTCGGCGCAAACGTGCACGCAGAACACGCCGAGTCGACGCAAACGTGCACGCAAAACACGCCGAGTCGACGCAAACGTGCACGCAGAACACGCCGAGTCGACGCTAAGGTGCACGCCAGAGACGCCGAGTCCGCGGTCAGAGCCGGCGGTAGGCGAGGTCGGTGATGGGGCGCCCGGCGGCGACGCCCTTGCGCTCGAACTTGGTGACCGGCCGCTCGTCCCACCGGTCGACGGGGCCGCCGACGAGCCGCCGCTCGGAGTCGAGGACGTGTGTCATGTGCTCGGCGTACTCCGCCCAGTCGGTCGCCAGCCGCCACACGCCGCCGACCCGGAGCCGCGACGCCGCGAGCTGGGCGAACGACGGCGAGACCAGCCGCCGCTTGTGGTGCCGCGACTTCGGCCAGGGATCGGGGAAGAACGTCCACAGCTCGGCCAGGGACCCCTCGGCGAGCTGCGAGGAAAGCATCCAGACCGCGTCGACCTCGCAGAACCGGACGTTCGTGACGCCGGCGTCCGCGACCCGGCGGAGCCCCTCGGCGATCCCGGGCCGCCACACCTCCAGCGCGAGGATGTCGTGGTCCGGCAGCCGGGCCGCCAGCGCGGCGGTCGCCTCCCCGACCCCGGACCCGATCTCGACGATCAGCGGAGCCTGACGCCCGAACCACTCCGACGGCCCACCGTCGGGGGTGGGGATCACCCAGGACTCGTGGTGGGCGTCCCAGGCCTCCTGCTGCCGCGGGGTGAACCGGCTGCCGCGCCGTGCGTAGGAGACGACCTCGCGCAGCCGCCGCCCGTCCGGGGTGAGCTTGTGCATGCGGGTCATCATCGCAAGCGCGAGGAGGGAAGCCGGTATCAGCGCCCGCTGACCTGGCTCTTTACCATCATGAGCGCACTTGCCCGACCGAGCGAACCAGCCCCGCTGGCCGCCGCGCGGGCGCGCCTCGATGACGAGCTCGGGCGCCAGTGGCGCGTCAAGCGTTCCCGCGGCCCCGACCTCGACCCGCTGCTGCGGTCCGCGGCCATCCGGACCCGGCTGCTGGCGATGACCCGCCACACCTGCGCCTACTGCGAGCGAGCCCTCGGCGACGACGACGGCCGCCAGCCGATGGTGCTGGCCCACCACCGTCCGCCCTGGGGCGCGGTCGGCGGCGACGGCAGCGTGGACTTCACGTCGTACCGGTGGCTCAGCTACGAGTGGACCAACCTCTACCCGGCCTGTCCCGACTGCGTGCGGATCCGCGGCACCCGCTTCCCGGTGCGCGGCCCGCGGGCGACGACGGCAGGCGAGGTCGCGGCCGAGGAGGCGCTGCTGCTCGACCCCTGCGTGGACGATCCGCACGAGCACCTCGACTACCTGCCCGACGGCACGGTCGCGGCCCGGACCCCGCGCGGCCAGGTCACGATCGAGGTGGTCGCCCTCAACCGCGACGCCCTGGTCCGTGCCCGCCGCGCGGCGCTCAAACGCCTCCACGGCGGCGACCGGCCGGACCACGCGGAGTTCGCCACGCTGCACGAGCAGTACGACGAGCCGTGCCCCGCGAACGCACAGCTCCCCGCGCCCGCCGCCGAGCCGGGGGCCGGCACCGCGCACGCCCCGGCCTACGACCTCGAGCAGTCGATGGCGCCCGAGGAGCTCAGGCACTACTACGAGACCGCGCAGTGGATCGAGCGCGTGGTGGTCCGCAACTTCCGCCCGATCCGCCACGTCGACATCGACCTGGCGAGATCCACGAGCGACCGCGGCCCCTGGACCGTGCTGCTCGGCGAGAACGGCTCCGGCAAGAGCTCGATCCTGCAGGCGATCGCGCTGTGCATGATCGGTGGCCGGCAGCGCCGCGACCTGGGCATCGACGCCCGCAAGTTCCTGAGGTACGGCGCCCGCAAGGGCCTGGTCCAGGTCTACCTCTCCGGCCGCCCCGAGCCGTTGGAGCTGCGCTGGGCCAAGGGCGAGGACAAGTTCACCGGCCCGGAGCCGGTGCCCGCCCTGCTGCTCGGGTACGGCGCGACCCGACTCCTGCCCCGCGAACCCAAGAACGGCGCCGACCCGCGCGTCGTACGCGTCGACAACCTCTTCGACCCGCTGCTGCCGCTGACCGACCCGACCTCCTGGCTGCTCTCGCTGGAGGGCGACACATTCGCCGAGGTCGCCGAGGGGATCGCCGGGCTGCTCGCGCTCGGGGAGGACACCGAGCTCGCCCGCGGCCGCGACAAGGTCGTGCTCCGCAAGGGCCGCGCCCGCGCCGACATCCGCGAGCTCAGCGACGGCTACCAGTCGA
>JBDHZS010000203.1:0-6364 GCA_039812025.1 Nocardioides sp.
GAGCGCCCGGCCGGCCTCGTGCCCGGAGTCGGCGAAGACCACGTGGTCGAGCAGCGTGGCCGCCCAGCGGTAGTCGCCCTCGTCGTAGGCGGTCTGCGCCAACTCGACGACCCGGTCCACCCCGCCCATCGCGGCGACGTAGCGCTGCGCCTGCTCGGCTGGCGGGTGCGGCCACAGCCGTGCCGGGTTGCCGTCGAACCAGCCCATGTAGCGCTGGTAGATCGCCTTGATGTTGTGGCTGACCGAGCCGTAGTAGCCGCGGGCGTGCCAGGCGTTCTCCAGCGCCGGCGGCAGCGCCAGCGTCTCGGCGATCTCGGCGCCCTGGTAGCCCTGGTTGATCATCCGCAGGGTCTGGTCGTGCAGGTAGGCGTAGAGGTCGCGCTGCAGCGAGAGGAAGTGACGGATCCGCTCCGAGCCCCAGGTGGGCCAGTGGTGGGGGGAGAAGACCGCGTCGGAGCGGTCGGCGAAGGTGTCGATCGCCTCGGTCAGGTAGCCGGCCCAGCCGTGCGGGTCGCGGCCCACCGCGCCGCGCAGGGTGAGCAGGTTGTGCAGCGTGTGGGTGGCGTTCTCCGCCATGCACAGCGCCCGGAACCGCGGGAAGTAGATGTGCATCTCGGCGGGCGCCTCGGTGCCCGGCGCCATCTGGAACTCGATCTCGACGCCATCGATCGTGATCGTCTCGCCGGTGGTGGTGACCAGGTCGGTCGGTACGACGATGCCGACCGTGCCGGTCGACGGGCTCTGGCCCAGGCCGGCGCCGACCTGGCCCGCCCGGCCGCCGCCGAGCGCGGCGCCGTACATGTAGCCCGCGCGGCGGCCCATCGCGGTGCCCGCGTAGACGTTCTCGGCGATCGCGTGCTCGAGGAAGCCCTCGGGCGCGATGATCCGCACCTCGCCGCTGTCGACCGACGCCTGGTCGATGACGCCCAGGACGCCGCCGAAGTGGTCGACGTGGCAGTGGGTGTGGACGACGGCGCGGACCGGGCGGTCGCCCCGGTGCTCGCGGTAGAGCGCCATCGCGGCGGCGGCGGGCTCGCGCGAGGTCAGCGTGTCGACGACGATGATGCCGGTGTCGCCCTCGATGACGGTGAGGTTGGACAGGTCGAGGCCTCGGACCTGATAGATGCCGGGGACGACCTCGAAGAGGCCCTGGATCGAGTTGAGCTGGGAGACCCGCCACAGGCTCGGGTGCACGGTGTCGGGCGCCTCGCCCTGCAGGAACGCGTAGGAGTCGTTGTCCCAGACCACCCTGCCGTCCTCGGCGTGGACGACGCCGGGCTCGAGCTTGCCGATGAAGCCGCGGTGGGCGTCCTCGAAGTCCTGGGTGTCATCGAAGGGAAGGGTGTTGCGTGCTCGCTCGTGCTCCGATCGCACGAATCCGCTCGCGGTGGCCTGGTCCATCCTCGGCTCCTATCAACTTCTCGGTGGTCGTCACCATCATCGGCCGAATCGTTCGGCCCTATCCTGATCTACACGCCATTCGGACGAATTCCGGGCCTTCTCACACCTAACGGGTGAGGCCGATCCGTGTCGGCGCGGTCGATCACCCGCCACGGATGAGGATCCCGCGCGCGAGGCGGCCCGGCTGCCATGCTGTGGTCCTCATGCGGCAATGAGCCGTGCGGCCGGGCGTAAGGAGCAGCTGCGTGACCAGTCTCGTCGGCGAGGTGCTGCCCCAGGCACTCGGCATGGCGATCTCGCCGGTGCCGATCGTCGCCACGATCCTGATCCTCCTCTCGCCCCGGGCGAGATCCGCGGCGCCGGCCTTCCTGGGCGGCTGGATCGCCGGCGTCCTCGTCGCGGTCACCGTCTTCACCGTGCTCGGCGCGATGCGGCCCCCGCCCGATCCGGACCAGCGCAGGCTGCTGCTGGCCGTCATCGACCTGTCGCTCGGGGTCATGCTCGCCGTGCTGGCGCTCCACCAGTGGCGCTCCCGGCCGGGGCCGGGCGAGCCGGCGCAGCTCCCGGGCTGGCTGGCGGCCGTGACCTCGCTCGGGCCCGCCAAGGCGGCCGGCCTGGCGGCGCTGCTCTCCGGCGCCAACCCGAAGAACCTGATGCTCGCGGTCAGCGCGGGGGTGACGATCGGTACGGCGGGCACTGTCGGCACTGCGGGCGCAGCGGATGCTGCCAGCGTGATCGCCGTCTTCACCGCGATCGCCTCGACCAGCGTCGCCGTACCGGTCATCGCGTTCCTCGTCGCCGGCCGGCGGCTGGAGGGTGCGCTCAACCGGCTGCGGGTCTGGCTCGAACACAACAGCCCTGCGATCATGGGAACGCTCCTGGGCGTCCTGGGCGTGGTCCTGATGGGCAAGGGACTCGCGGCGCTGTGAGGCGCCCGGCCAAGGAGGAACGATGACCGGAGACAACGACCTCGACAACCTGCGCGACCGCGTCGCGCACCTGGAGGCCGAGAACGACGCCCTGCGGCAGGCGGCCGACGACCCGGCGTCGTCCTCGCGCGCCGTCGGCGTGGTGCGCAGCACGGTGGCGGTCCTGCTGATCGTGCTGAGCGTCGTCCTCGCCCCGGTCTCCGCGCTCGGCACCTGGGCCCGCGGCGAGCTCGTCGACACCGACCGCTTCGTGCAGACCTTCGCCCCGCTGGCCGAGGACCCCGACGTGCAGGCGTTCGTCGCCGACGAGGTCACCCGGGCGATCGAGGACAACCTCGACATCGACGGGATCGTCAACGACCTGATGGACGGGATCTCGCGGCTCGACCTCTCGCCCCGGGCGCGGGCGGCGGTCGGTCTCCTCGCCGCACCGGCCGCGGAGGGCGTGCGGTCGCTCATCCACAACGCGGTGCAGCGCACGGTCACCTCGGATCAGTTCGCCCGGGTGTGGGAGACCTCGCTGCGCGAGACGCACACGCGCGCCACCGCGGTGCTGCGGGGCGATCCCGACCGGGCGCTGCAGCTCTCCGACGACGGCACCCTGACCCTCGAGCTGGGGCCGGTGATCGCCGAGGTGAAGGCGGTGCTCGTGGATCAGGGCTTCCAGTTCGCCGCGCAGATCCCCGAGATCGACCGGGCGATCCCGCTGGTCGTCGACGACTCGCTGGCGACGACCCGCACCGTCTACCAGCTCGCCACGGTGGTCGGCTACTGGCTGCCGTGGATCGTGCTGGGGCTCCTGGTCGCCGGCGTCGCGATCGCCCGCAACCACCTGCGCGCCCTGGCGTGGGCGGGCGCCGGCTTCACGCTCGGCTTCCTCCTGCTCGCGGCGGGCCTGACCATCGCCCAGCGGGTCTTCGTCACCACCGTGAGTCCGTCGGTGATGCCGTCGCGGACGGCCGAGGCGCTCTTCGACCAGATCACCCTGCTCCTGTCGCCCGTGGTCTCCGCCCTCATCGTGCTGTCGGTCCTGGTCGCGGTGGGCGCCTGGCTCTACGGCACGTCGCGGGGCGCGGTCGCGATCCGCTCCGCCGGCGACCGCGGGCTCTCCGCCCTGCGAGACGCCGCCGACCGCAACGGCATCGGCACCGGCGGCGTCGGCCGGGCGGTGGAGCGCTGGCGCGCCGTGATCCTCGTCGCCACCGTGGCGCTGGGCCTGGTCGCGATCCTCCTGACCCGCCCCGCGAGCATGGGCAGCGTGATCGGCACCCTGGCGGTGGTGCTGGTCGTCATGCTCGCGGTCGAGGTGGTGCGCAGACCCGCCGCCGCCTCGGCGGCCCCCGAGGCACTCGAAGGGGCCGCGACCGGCCCATGACCGATGCCGAGCGACGAGAAGGTAGCCGCGACCGGCCCATGACCGATGCCGTGCGCCGATACCTGAGCCGGTTCGGGACGCGTCGTACCGTCTCCGCCGACCTGAAGGCCGGCATCACGCTCGGCGTGGAGGCGGTGCCGGACAGCCTGGCCGCGGGGGTGCTCGCCGGCGTCAACCCGCTCTTCGGCCTGCACGCCTACATGCTGGGCATCCTCGGCGGGGCGCTGACGACAGGCTCGCTCTTCATGACGGTGCAGGCCACCGGCGCGATGGCGGTCATCATCAGCGACGTGCCGCAGGTCCACGGCCGCCACGCCGGCCCGGCGATGGCGACGCTGGTCCTGCTCACCGGCCTCATCATGCTCGGGCTCGGCCTGGCCCGGCTCGGCACGCTGGTGCGCTTCATCCCGACCGCGGTGCTCTTCGGCTTCGTCAACGCCGTCGCCGTCAACATCATCCTCGGCCAGCTCGACAACTTCACGGGCTTCAACAGCGTGGGGCCGACCCGGATCGAGCGCGCGATCGACAATCTCCTCGGCGTCACCCACTACAGCTGGCCGTCCGTGCTGGTGGGGACCGTCACGATCGCGCTGATCGTGGTGCTGGGCCGCACCCGGCTCGGCCCGCTCTCGCTCGTGGTCGCCATCGTCGCGGGCTCCGCGCTGGCCGTCGCCGTGCCGTCGGTGGAGACCCTCGGCGACACGGTCTCGGTGACCCGCTCGCTGCCGGGGCTGACGCCGCCCGACCTGTCGAAGGCGTTCGGCCTGCTCCTGCCCGCCGTCTCGCTCGCCCTGGTCGGGCTGGTGCAGGGCGCGGCGATCTCCGGCTCGATCCCCAACCCCGACGGCCGCTACCCCGACGCGTCCTCGGACTTCCGGGGGCAGGGGGCGGCCAACCTCGGCTCGGCGCTCTTCGGCGGCATGGCCGTCGGCGGGTCGATGTCGGGGACGGCGATCGTGCGTACGGCGGGGGCGAAGACGGCGCTGGCGAACCTGATCGCCGGTCTGGTGATGATCGCCACGATCCTGACCTTCGGCCCGCTCGTCGGGCAGATCGCGATCCCCGCGCTCGCCGGGCTGCTGATCCTGGTCGGCGTGCGCACCTTCAAGATGCACCAGATGCTGCTGGTGTGGCGCACCGGGCCGACCCAGGCCGCGGTCTGCCTGGTCACCTTCGCGCTGACCATCATGATCCCGCTGCAGTACGCCGTGCTGGCCGGCGTCGGCCTGTCGATCATCCTGCACATCGCACGGCAGTCCAACCAGGTGCGGCTGGTGCGCTGGCTCTTCGACGAGCCCGGCGGCCGCCCGCTGGAGACCCCGCCGCCGGCCACGATCACCCCCGGCGAGACCGTCGTGCTCTCCCCCTACGGCAGCCTGTTCTTCGCCTCCGCGCAGTCCTTCCGGGAGCAGCTGCCCACCCCCGCCGAGCGGGCCGACGGCGCGTACGTCGTGATCCGGTTGCGCGGCACCGAGGAGCTCGGCGTCACGTTCCTGACGACCATGCGCGGGTACGCCGAGGAGCTGGCCGCCGCCGGCGCCACCCTGATGCTCGTCGGCGTCAACACGCACCTGGCCCAGCAACTGCACGCCACCGGGGTCGAGGCCGTGATCGGCGGTGAGAACGTGTTCGCGGTCCGTCCGCGGGTGGGCGACTCGCTCGTGGCGGCGCTGGAGGCGATCGAAGAGCGCGGCTGACTCGTCAGTCCTCCCGGAACGTGTCGAGGGCCGCCTTGCTGGTGTCGAAGACCCGGTCGCCGGGCAGGAGGAAGTCGAGCCGCACCAGGCGCTCCCGGTCCTCGGCGCGCAGCCGGCTGAAGCTCACCGCAATGTCGCGGGCGCCGAGCCATTCGCGGAGCCGGCCGAAGGCCTGCGCCGCGGTCACGTCCACGTCGGTGACCGCCTCCATGTCGACCACCAGGTGCCGCACGTCCTTCCCCGCGGCGTCGACGGAGTCCTTCACGGCCTGGGCGAAGACCTCGGCGTTGGCGAAGAAGAGCGGCGCCGCCAGCCGGATCACGATGACGCCGGGTGCCGACTCGGGGCTGTCGGTGGCGGTCATCCGCGACTCCGGGGAGGTGCCGGGCTGCGCCAGCACGTTGATGTGGGGGTTCGCGGCGCGCCGTACGATGTTGATCAGGGCCATCACGAAGGCGACCAGGATGCCGGGGATCGAGCCCACCAGCAGGGTCACGCCGAAGCAGGCAGCGGCGATCAGGAACTCGAAGCGGTCCAGGCGCCACAGCGACACGAACCGCCGGACCCCCACCAGCGGGGCGACGGCCACCGCCACGATCGCGCCGATCGCCGGCGAAGGGATGCTGGCGAGCAGGTCGGTGCCGAAGAGCAGCAGCGCCAGCGTGATCCCCACCAGCACCAGCGACGGCAGCTGGGTCCGCGAGCCGGCCTGGTCCATCGCGGCGGTGCGCGACGTCGAGGCGCCGACGACGAAGCTGCTGCTGACCCCCGACGCGAGGTTCGCCAGTCCGTAGGCTGCCAGGTCGCGGTCCGCGTCGAGCGGGTAGTCGCGCCGCTCCGCGTAGGAGCGCGCCACGAGCAGGCCCTCGACCATGACGACGGCGGTGAGCGCGATCGCCGACGGCAGCAACGAGATCCACTCCCCGGCGCTCAGCCGCGGGAACGCGAGGTCGGGCAGCCCC
>JBDHZS010000204.1:0-6350 GCA_039812025.1 Nocardioides sp.
GCGCCGCCCAGCAGCAGCACGAGGCCCACGAGCACGAAGAGGACCGCGCGTCCCCCGGCTCGTTCCCGGTTCTTGCTCTCGGTCACGGCGTCACGATAGGTGCTCACCTGGCCCGGAGCCGATTTGCCGGGCAGGGGTGTCGGTCACAATCCGGCGAAGAGATCGACCTCCAGGCCGTCGTTGCCGCGCGGACCCGGCCGGCCCTTGACCAGCCGGAAGTGCTCGGTGCCGAACGACTCGGCGCCGACGTTGTTCGACAGCGCGAAGAACGGCCCGTCGGTGCTGATCTGCGTCGCGTGGGCGGCGAGGGCGCGCATCTTGGCGTCGAGGTACGGCGCGCCGTCGACCGCCGCGGTCAGCTGCTCGTCGGGCACCGCGAAATACGGCAGCGGGCCGTCGGGGTCCATCCCCTCGAACGCCGTCGTGTCCCCGGCGTCGCGCAGCGCCCGCAACCCCTCGCGCATCCGCGACTCCGAGGTGGCGCCCCAGTAGATCTTCGCGATCTCCCAGGGCTCGCCGAGCTGGAGTTTGTACGACGGCACCGCGGCCAGCTGCGCGGCGTACATCGCGACCCGGTGGGCCTGGATGTGGTCGGGGTGTCCGTAGCCGCCGAACTCGTCGTACGTCACGAGCACCTGGGGCCGGACCTCGCGGATGATCTCGACGAGCAGGTCGGCGGCGTCGGTGAGGTCGGCGTGCCAGAACGCGTTGTCGGGCACGAACTCACCCGCGGTCGCGTGGCCGTCGGGGTGCCAGGCCATCCCCGAGTCGTGGAAGTGCCCGAAGCCGCCCAGCCACCGGTGGTCGGTGACGCCCAGGATGGCCATCGCCTCGGCGATCTCCGTGCGACGGTGCTCGCCCAGGCCGCCCTCGCGCTCGAAGACCAGGTGGTCCAGGTCGGGGACCAGGACCTCCCCCATCTCCCCGGCAGTGCAGGTCACGAGCGTGACGCCCGCACCCTCGGCGGCGTACTTGGCCATCGTCGCGCCCTGGTTGATCGTCTCGTCGTCCGGGTGGGCGTGCACCAGCAGCAGCCGGCGCTCCTTGATCTGGGTCTCTGTCACGCGCCCGAACCTAGCCGGTTCCTGGCTACTGTTGGTGGTGTGTCCGACGCACCGGCACCCGGAGCCGTCCGGGGACTGCGCCTGTTCCGCACGGATGAGAACGTCCGTGAGATCGAGGCGCTCGCCGAGCTGCTCGGCGGCCGGGCCGGACTCGGGGTGCTGGACGACCTGAAGTTCAGCGCCCGCCGGTCGCTGGTCGGGCGGCTGCTGGGGCG
Source organism: Nocardioides sp. (assembly GCA_039812025.1). Taxonomy (GTDB): domain Bacteria; phylum Actinomycetota; class Actinomycetes; order Propionibacteriales; family Nocardioidaceae; genus Nocardioides. The sequence continues at coordinate 1,280 of JBDHZS010000204.1, forward strand.
CAGGGTCTCTGCCGCGCTCACCTGGAACCGGCACGACCGCCGCGATCCGCGGTGGTGGCCGCAGGGGCTCACGACCTCCGCCGGGGCCTCAGCCACGTCGCGGTCGCTGGCGAACCGGCGGATCCTGGCCGCAACCTGGTACAGCAAGTCCATCGGCGGGCACGGCCACGGCTCGCGGGTCTCCTTCCTGGACCTCGACACGATGCGCTATCGCCACGTGCTGCTGGTGATCCCGGAGCTGGACGTCGACGGCAGCCTGCAGCTGCGGTCCGTGGACATCCACGCGGGCGGGATCGCCTGGGTCGGGCCGTGGCTGCACATCGCCGCGACCACCCAGGGCTTCGTGTCCGCGCGGGTCGACGACATCATGCGGATCCCCGGCGACGACGACGCCGAGCCGGACGCGCTCAATGTGTCGGGTGGCGCGGTATCGGCTTTCAGCCACCGCTACATCCTGCCCGTGCGCTTCGCCCACCAGGCCCGCACGGACACCGGACACCGCAAGCTGCGGTACTCGTTCCTCTCCGTCGACCGGGACTCCGATCCGCCGACGCTGCTCGCGGGCGAGTACGGGACCGACCGGGCGATCTCGCGGCTCGCGCACTTCCCGCTCCAGCCCCGCGGGCTGCTCGTCACCGGCTCCGACGGCTGGTCGGACCCGGCCTCGCTCGACCTCGGCGGCCTGGCCCGGATGCAGGGCGCGGTCCGGGTCGACGGCACGTACTACATCAGCGTCTCCCGGAGCGGCCTCTTCCCAGGGTCCGTCTACGTCGGCCGACCGGGGCGGTTCCGGCACCACTGGCTCGCCGTGCCGCCCGGCCCCGAGGACCTCACCCACTGGCCCGACACCGACGAGATCTGGACCCTCACCGAGCATCCCCACCGCCGCTGGCTCGTCGCCCTCGACCGCTCGCGCCTGTGACCTCACCCCGGACGTCATACGAACCGCGGCCCATCGCCTCGGGTTCGTATGACGTCCGCCGTCGGGCAGCGGTCCTGGCCGGTTTCCGACACCAGAGGGCCGTTTCGGGCCCTATACCCCCCAATTCGGCCGTCTGGCGTCGGAAAACGGACAGCGCGCGGTCACACCGCGCCGCAGTCGCCGCCGCAAACTGGCCGACCCGGGGTCGCGCCAGGGACATGCAGACGGCCCCGGCGCCGGAGCGCGGGGGCCGTCGTACGTAGCCGAGATGCGGTGCGTCAGGCCTTGGGGCCGGAGGTGGTCCGCAGGTAGGCGTAGACCTCTTCGACGTCCTCGTACTTGTCACGGGCGGCGTCGGTGGAGATCGTGGGGGGGACGATGAGCTTGTCGCCCTTGCGCCAGTCGACCGGGGTGGAGACGGCGGCGGCGTCGGTGGTCTGCAGCGCGTCGACGGCCCGGAGGATCTCGTCGAAGTTGCGGCCGACGGACTTCGGGTAGGTCAGCGACAGGCGGATCTTCTTGGCCGGGTCGATGATGAAGACCGAGCGCACCGAGGAGGTGTCGCCCTCGCCGGGGTGGATCATGTCGTAGAGCTCGGCGACGGACTTGTCGGGGTCGGCGATCAGCGGGTAGGCGACCGAGGTCTCGGCGTACCCCTCGATGTCGCTGGTCCACCGCTTGTGGTCCTCGACGGAGTCGACGGAGACCGCGATCACCTGGACGCCGCGGGCCTCCCACTCGTCCTTGAGCTGAGCGACCCGAGCCAGTTCCGTGGTGCAGACGGGAGTGAAGTCGGCCGGGTGGCTGAAGAGCACGACCCAGTTGTCGCCGGCCCACTCGTGGAAGGTGACGTCACCCTGCGACGTGGCGGTGGTGAAGTCGGGGGCGGTGTCGCCCAGCTGGAGAGACATGGTTCCTCGCTTGTCTAGATTCGGTGGCTACGAAGCCCTCCCATCCTCCCCCGGGTGCCCAAGGCTCGGATGACGTGTTCAGCATCCGGACACGCGCGGTCACGTCTCCCGCAGCAGCCACTGCGCCGCACCGGTGACGCCGTCCAGGACGGCGGTGACCGCGATGAGGACGGCGCCGGTCGTCGAGGCCGGCCGCGCCAACGCGACCAGGCACGTGGCGGCCCAGGCCGCGTTGACCGCCGCGGCCCGCTCGAGGTCCGCGTTCGCCGGCTCCGGCTGTCGCGCTCCGGCGAGCAGCAGCGCGCTCGTCGCACCCAGCGCGACGGCCAGCGGCACCCTGGCCCGCAGCGACAGATCGACGAACCGAACCAGCGGCTTCGAGGCGAGTACGACGCCGCCCGCGGCCGCACACCCGACACCGTCGAGGACGAGGAGCCCCCTGGCGAACCCTGCCCGATTCCGAGTCAGCATGCCCGACAGGATGCCACGCGGAGCCCCGCTGCCGACGAGAACTCCGGCCCGGCCCTTGCGCTGCGGGCTGGTTCTCGGGTGAGGTGTGACCATGCGGCCGATCCGCGGCCGCCGTTCTCGGAGGAGATCCCATGCGTTCACGCCTCAAGGCGACCGTCGGTGCCGCTACCCTGTCGGTGGCCCTGCCCTTCGCACTGTCCATGCCCGCTCACGCCGCGCCCGCCCCCGACGCCAGCGTTGCGAAGAAGGTCGCGAGCAAGGTCACCATCGACGGCTACAACCTCGGCAACGAGGATGTCGAGTTCTACGGCAAGGTCAAGGCCAAGGCCCCGTGCAAGTCGGGCCGGACCGTCAAGCTGCGCCAGGTCGACCAGGGCATCAACGTCGGCAAGGACAAGACCAACGCCAAGGGCAAGTGGTCGGTGACCTTCGGCCAGGACGAGGCCCAGCCCGGCAAGTTCAAGGCCACCCTGACCAAGAAGGTCATCAAGAAGGGCAAGAAGAAGACCGTCTGCAAGGCCGCCACCGCGACGTTCACGGTCTGAGGTCCGACCCGGTCGAAGTTGTGCGCGTTGCTTGCGGCTCCCGCAAGTGACGCGCACAACTTCTCCCTTGCGTGGGGCCGCCATCTGGGTTGGGGTGGGAGCGTGCGGCCGATCCGCGGCCGCCGTTCTCGGAGGAGATCCCATGCGTTCACGCATCTCGGCGACCGTCGGCGCCACCGCCCTGTCGCTCACCCTGCCCATGACCCTGTCCCTGCCCGCCGCCCATGCGGCCCCCAGCGGCACCGTGACGAAGAAGGTCGCCGGCAAGGTCACCATCGACGGCTACAGGCTCAGCGGGGACGACGTGAAGTTCCGGGGCAAGGTCAAGACCAAGAGCCGCTGCCTGTCCGGCCGGACCATCAAGCTCCGCCAGGTCGACGACGGCGTCGCGGTCGGCAAGGGCAGGTCCAACGGCAAGGGGAAGTGGACGGTGACCTTCGACCAGGAGGCGGCGGACCCGGGCACCTTCGAGGCCACGCTGACCAAGAAGGTCGTCAAGACCAAGCGCAAGAGGATCGTCTGCAAGGCCGCCACCGCGACGTACGACGCCTGACCGGCTCAGAGCAGCCGGATGCCGTCGACGATCAGCAACGCCCCGAAGAGGGCGAACAGCACGGCGGCGCCGTACCGGATGATGTTCTCGGGCAGCCTGCGACCGAGCACGGCGCCGACGCCGATCGCCAGCGCGTCGGCGAGCACCATCCCGAGCGTGCTGCCGATCCAGGTGCCGAGCCAGCCTTCCTGGGTGGCCAGCGTGATGGTGGCGAGCATGGTCTTGTCGCCGAGCTCTGCGAGGAAGAACGCCGTGCCGACGGCCAGGATCGCGACGCCCGAGCTGTTGCGGGCCTTGGCCGCCTCGTCCTCGGTGAGCTCGTCGCCGCGCAGCGTCCACAGCGCGAAGCCGAGGAACGCGACGCCCGCGACGATGCTGATCGTGCCCTGGCTGTCGGCGAACTGATCGCCCACGAAGGCGCCGATGCCGACCGAGGCCAGGTGCACGATGGCGGTGGCGGCGGTGATGGCGATGAGTACGTCGCGAGCTCGGTAGCGGGTGGCGAACGTCATCGCCATCAGCTGGCTCTTGTCGCCGAGCTCGGCCACGAAGATGACCAGGGTGCTCAGCCAGAAGGCATACATGGTGCGGTTCTCCTTCGGCCCGGCCGAAGGAGGGGCGTTCCGCGGGACGCAGCCTTCGACCAGGCGCGTCCTGTCGGGGTCGCGGAACTGGTCGAAAGTCTCGTCCGCCCCTTGCGGGGCCTGCCGCACCGGACCCGAGGGTCAGTGTGTCGATGCGGCTGTTGGGGACTACTCCCTTTCTTGTGGGCGACTCTACCGGTGGCGGTCCCGGCGCGATACGTGGGTTGCCTCACATGGACGCCCGGCGGTACGGCGTGTGCCATAGCGCGATCTGCTCGATCACGTCGTGGCCGGACTCCGCGGCTCCGTAGGATGAACGCCATGACCGTCCGGATGGACAACGTCGGCATCGTGGTCGAGGATCTCGCTGCCGCGATCGCGTTCTTCAGTGAGCTCGGCCTGGAGCTCGAAGGACGAGGCGCGGTCGACGGCGAGTGGGCCGGGCGCGTCACCGGCCTCGGCGACCAACGGGTCGAGATCGCGATGATGCGCACACCCGATGGCAGCGGCCGACTCGAGCTCTCGCGCTTCCTCGAGCCGTCGGTCGTCGCCGACCACCGGAAGGCGCCGGTGAACGCGCTGGGCTACCTGCGCGTCATGTTCGCGGTGGACGACATCGACGACACACTCGATCGCCTGCGCGGACGTCGGGCCGAGCTTGTCGGCGAAGTGGTCGACTACGCGGGCACGTACCGGCTCTGCTACGTGCGCGGCCCCGAGGGCGTCCTCATCGGACTCGCACAGGAAAGCGGCTGAAACCGGCAGGATCTGGGTCCGATGCACGATCACAGGCGGTGGGAAGCGAGGGTCCCATGCGGTCACCGCGGTCACCGCGGTGGTCATCGAGCGTCGCGGAGACCGTCGAGCAGAGTGTCCGACGATCCACTGCCGGAGCCGCGATGGTGCGGTCGGTTGCTTGCGATCGGTAACCACGGGCTACCGCACAGCCGGCCCAGCCCGCGAGTCGGCTCTAACGTGCACGCAAGACACGCCGAGTCGGCGCAAACGTGCGCGCGAAACACGCCGAGTCGGCTCAAAGATGCACGCCCCGGCGCAACCGCTGGGAACCGGCAGCCGTGCGAGCC
>JBDHZS010000205.1:0-6344 GCA_039812025.1 Nocardioides sp.
GTCTCGCCGGACTGGCTGACCGCGACCACCAGCGTGCGGGCGTCGAGGATCGGGTCGCGGTAGCGGAACTCGTGGGAGAGCTCGACCTCGCACGGGATCCGGGTCCAGTGCTCGATCGCGTAGCGGCCGACCATCGCGGCGTAGGCCGCCGTACCGCAGGCGACGAAGATGATCCGGTCGATGTCGCGCAGCTCGGAGTCGGCGAGGTGCACCTCGGCCAGCGTGAGCCGGCCCTCGGAGGTGGTGCGCCCGAGCAGCGCGTCGCCGACCGCGCGCGGCTGCTCGAAGATCTCCTTGCGCATGAACCAGTCGAAGCCGTCCTTCTCGGCGGCCGAGAGGTCCCAGTCCACGTGGTAGCGGCGGCCCTCGGCGGGCTCGCCGTCGAAGGTGGTGACCTCGACGCCCTCGCGGGTGATCGTCACCACCCGGTCCTGGCCGAGCTCGAGGGCGTCGCGGGTGTGCTCGATGAACGCCGCCACGTCCGAGCCGATGAAGTTCTCCCCCTCCCCCAGGCCGACGACCAGCGGGGAGTTGCGCCGCGCGGCGACGACCCGGTCGGGGTCGAGCGCGTCGATCGCGACCAGGGTGAAGGCGCCCTCGAGGCGGCGGCTGACGGCCTGCATCGCGGTGGTCAGGTCCCGGCCCGCGCTCACCTCGGCCTCGAGCAGGTGGGCGGCGACCTCGGTGTCGGTCTCGGAGGCGAGCAGCCCGCCGGCCGCGGCGATCTCCGCCCGCAGCGCCGCGAAGTTCTCGATGATCCCGTTGTGGACGACCGCGACCCGCCGCGCCTGCCCCAGGTGCGGGTGCGCGTTGGCGTCGGTCGGCGCGCCGTGGGTGGCCCACCGGGTGTGGCCGATCCCGATCCTCGAGGGCGGCAGCGGCGTCTCGGCCAGCGACTTCTCCAGGTTGGCGAGCTTCCCGGCGCGCTTGTCGAAGGCCAGCGCGCCGTTGTGGACGAGGGCGATCCCGGCGGAGTCGTAGCCGCGGTATTCCATGCGCCGCAGCCCCTCGATCACCACCGTCTGGGCTTGCTGGGGTCCGACGTATCCGACGATTCCGCACATGGGGCACATGCTAGCCGCGCGGCGGCTGCAAGAATCGCGCCTATGAGCGGCCGCGACGGGGTGATTCGGCCCACGGATCACCTCTCGCCGTACGTCGAGCTGCCCCGCTCGGACTGGGCGGCGCTCGCCGAGTCGATGTCCAACCCCCTGGACGCGGCGGCGATCGAGGCGCTGCGCGGCATCGGCGACCAGCTCGACCTGCGCGAGGTGGAGGAGGTCTACCTGCCGATCAGCCGGCTGCTCAGCATGCGCGTGAAGGCGGCCCGGCGGCTGCACCGCGACACCGAGTCGTTCCTCGGCATGCCGCACCCGCCGCGCACGCCCTTCGTGCTCGGGATCGCGGGCTCCGTCGCCGTCGGCAAGTCGACCACCGCCCGCGTGCTGCAGCAGCTCCTGGCGCGCTGGCCGCAACATCCGTCGGTGGCCCTGGTCGCCACCGACGGCTTCCTGCTCCCCAACGCCGAGCTGGTACGACGCGGAATCCTGCACCGCAAGGGCTTCCCGGAGTCCTACGACCGGCGCGCGCTGCTGCGGTTCGTGGTGGACATCAAGTCCGGCCGGGACGACGTCGCGGCGCCGTCGTACTCCCACCTGACCTACGACGTCACCCCCGACCGGCCGGTCGTGCTCAGCCGGCCGGACATCGTGATCGTCGAGGGCCTCAACGTGCTGCAGCCGGCGCGCGCCAACGCCGACGGCCGCACCGGGCCGGCGATCAGCGACTTCTTCGACTTCAGCGTCTACGTCGACGCCGGCTACTCCGACGTGCGGCGCTGGTACGTCGAGCGGTTCCTGCGGCTGCGCGAGACCGCCTTCCGCGACCCGGCGTCGTACTTCACCCGCTACGCCGCGCTGTCACGCACCGACGCGATCGCCGAGGCCGAGCGGCTCTGGGACACGATCAACGGCCCCAACCTGCGGCAGAACATCGCGCCCACCCGCTCCCGCGCCACCCTGGTCCTGCGCAAGGACCACGATCATTCCGTCCGCTACGTCCGGATGCGCAAGCTGTAGCGGCCTCAGTCGGCGTCGGAGGAGAGGATGACCTCGGCGCTGGACTCCTCGCCGTCGCGCAGCCACGTGATCGTGACGGTGTCGCCGGGCCGGTGGGCGCGGACGGTGGCGATCAGGGCGTCGGAGTTCTCGATGTGGCGGTCGTCGACCTGGGTGATGATGTCGCCGGCCTGCAGCCCGGCCTCCTCGGCGCCGGTCCCCGGCTCGACCGAGTCGACCTGGGCGCCGCCGACCCGCCCGTCGCTCGAGTCCACGTCGCCGACCCGGATCCCGATCCGGGCGTGCTCGGGGGCCTCGCCGGCCTCCATCGCCGGCACCAGCGGCATCACGGCGTCGATCGGGATCGCGAAGCCGAGTCCGATCGAGCCCGCCTCGCCGGCGGCCCCGGCGACCGAACGGATCGAGGAGTTGATGCCGACCACCTGGCCGGCGAGATCGACCAGCGGCCCGCCGGAGTTGCCCGGGTTGATCGCGGCGTCGGTCTGGATCGCCGGGTAGGTCGTGGCGTTGCCCTGCTCGTCCGAGCCGACGTTGACCGGCCGGTCGAGCGCGCTGACGATGCCCGAGGTGACCGTGGCGTCGAGCCCGAAGGGCGAGCCGATCGCCACCACGTCCTGGCCGACCCGCAGATCCTCGGAGCGGCCGATCGTCGCCGGCGTCAGGCCCGAGACGTCCTCGGCCTGGACGATCGCGGTGTCGGTGAGCTTGTCACTGCCCAGCACCCGGCCCGAGGTCTGGGTGCCGTCGGTGAAGGAGACCCGCAGGCTGCCTCCGGCGGCGGCCAGCGAGATCACGTGCTCGTTGGTGAGGATGGTGCCGTCCTCGCTCAGGATGATGCCGGAGCCCGAGCCCTGGCCCTCCGGGCCGGCCACGTCGAGCCGGACCACCGACGGCAGCACCTGCTGAGCCACCTGCTCCACCGAGCCCTCGGGGGCGTCGACCACCGGCTCGACGCTGGTCGGGGTGTCCTCCGCGCTCGAGGTCGTTGACGTCGCAGCTTCGTCCGGGCTCACCGCGTCCCACGCCGCCGCGCCGCCGAAACCGGCGGCGCCGCCCACCAGCAGGCTGGCAGTCAGCACGGCGGCCGCGAAGCCCTTGCGCGAGCCGCCGGACTGCGCAGGAGGATACGGCGGCAGCGGACGGGTGGGCTCGGACTCCTCGGGATGACTGGGCGGATAGCTCATGGGCACCAGCCTGACGGGCGAGTCTGTGAGCGGGCTGAAATCAACCTGGGGACTCGCCGAGAGACCTCACATGTGGGACCAGCGCTGCGAGGACGGCGTGAAGTCGAGCGTCCGGTCGCCGGTGTAGATCTGCTTGGGCCGCGCAATGCGCTGGTCGCCGTCCTGCACCAGCTCCAGCCACTGCGCCAGCCAGCCCGGCGTGCGGCCGATCGCGAAGAGCACCGTGAACATCTCGGGCGGGAACTCCAGCGCCTCGTAGATCAATCCCGAGTAGAAGTCGACGTTGGGATAGAGCTTGCGCTTGACGAAATACTCATCCTCCAGCGCGATCTTCTCCAGCTCCTGCGCGATCTCGAGCAGCGGGTTGACCCCGACGACCTCGAAGACGTCGTCGCAGGCCTTCTTGATCAGCTTGGCGCGCGGGTCGTAGTTCTTGTAGACGCGGTGGCCGAAGCCCATCAGCCGCTCGTTGCCGCCCTTGACGCCCTCGATGAAGGCCGGGATGTTCTCCTTGCTGCCGACGCGGCGCAGCATCCGCAGCACCGCCTCGTTGGCGCCGCCGTGGAGCGGTCCGAAGAGCGCGCCGATGCCGGCCGAGACCGCCGTGTAGGGGTCGACCTGGGAGGAGCCGACGGAGCGTACGGCGTTGGTGGAGCAGTTCTGCTCGTGGTCGGCGTGCAGGATGAAGAGCACGTCCAGTGCGCGCACCAGGCGCTCGTCGGCGTCATACTTCTGCTCGCTCATCTTGAACAGCATCGAGAGGAAGTTCGCGGTGTAGCCGAGGTCGTTGTCGGGGTAGACCCACGGCTTGCCCTGCACGTGCCGGAACGCCCAGGCGCCCAGCGTCGGCATCTTGGCGATCATCCGGATGATCTGGGCGTAGCGGATGTCGGGGTCGTTGATGTCGCGGGCGTCCGGATAGAAGGTCGACAGCGCGGCGATCGACGCCATCAGCATCCCCATCGGGTGCGCGTCGTACCGGAACCCGTGCATGAAGCTCTTGACGTTCTCGTGCACGAACGTGTGGTAGGTGATGTCGTGGACCCACTGGTCGTACTGGTCGCTGGTCGGCAGCGAGCCGTTGATCAGCAGGTAGGCGACCTCGAGGAAGGTGGAGGTCTCCGCGAGTTGCTCGATCGGATAGCCGCGGTACTCCAAGATCCCGGCGTCGCCGTCGATATAGGTGACGGCGCTGCGACAACTGGCGGTGTTGACGAAGCCGGGGTCGTAGGTCGCGAGTCCCTGGATCTCACCCTCGAGCTTGATCCTGCCGAGGTCTGCGGCCTTGATGGTGCCGTCTGTGATCGGGAGCTCGTATTCCTGGCCGGTGCGGTTGTCGCGGACGGTGAGGGAATCAGTCACGCCGTCTAACCTAGACCGACGCGCGCCACCGGGCCAGCCTCGTTCCCAATTTGGCCGCCCCCGAGCGCCTGCGTAGACTCGGCGCTCGCGTCACCTGCCGTGCTCGCCTGCCCGGATGATCCGGCCAAGCGGGTGCAGATCCGGACGGGCCGCCGCCAGGCGGACGCCGAGCCGGGCCGTGTTCGTCAGGCGACGTGGCACCACCACCCGGCCGGGATCCCCCGCGCTCGGGCACTACGAACGAAGAGGGACAGCACCGCCGTGCGCACCTTTAGCCCCAAGCCCGCTGACATCCAGCGCGAATGGCACGTCATCGACGCCACCGACGTCGTCCTGGGCCGGCTCGCCGCCCAGACCGCCACGCTGCTGCGCGGCAAGCACAAGCCGACCTTCGCCCCGCACGCCGACACGGGCGATTTCGTCATCATCGTCAACGCCGAGAAGGTCCACCTCTCCGGCAACAAGAAGACCACCAAGCTGGCCTACCGTCACTCCGGCTACCCGGGCGGCCTGAGCGCCGTCCCCTTCGGCGAGCTGCTCGCCAAGGACCCGCGCAAGGCCATCGAGAAGGCCGTGTGGGGCATGCTGCCGAAGAACAAGCTCGGCCGCCAGCAGCTGAAGAAGCTGAAGGTGTACGCCGGCCCCGAGCACCCGCACGCGGCCCAGAAGGCCACGCCGTTCGAGATCTCCCAGGTCTCCCAGTAAAGCGATCGAACAGGACTGAGCGAGACATGACCGAGAACTACGACACCACCGACACCCTCGAGGGCGAGGAGACCTTCGCCGTCGACGAGGACGGCGTCGCCTACACCTCCGAGAGCGACCCGAGCGCCGAGGCCGACGCGGCCCGCCCGGCCACCATCGCCCCCGCGGCTGCCACCGGGCGCCGCAAGGAGGCCGTGGCCCGGGTCCGGATCGTCCCGGGCACCGGCGAGTGGCGCGTCAACGGGCGCACCCTGGACTCCTACTTCCCCAACAAGCTGCACCAGCAGGTCGTCAACGAGCCGTTCGTGACCACCGGCCTGCAGGGCCGCTTCGACGTCATCGCGCGGATCCACGGCGGCGGCATCACCGGCCAGGCCGGCGCGCTGCGCCTGGGCGTGGCCCGTGCGCTCAACGACGTCGACGCCGAGGCCAACCGCCCCGCGCTGAAGAAGGCCGGGCTGCTCACCCGCGACGCCCGCGTCATCGAGCGCAAGAAGGCCGGCCTCAAGAAGGCCCGCAAGGCGCCCCAGTTCAGCAAGCGCTGACCTCCTAGGGAGCCGGCGTGCGGCAGAAGCTCTACTTCGGGACCGACGGGGTCCGGGGCCTGGCCAACGGCGACCTCACCGCCGACCTCGCCCTGGGCCTGTCGGCCGCCGCCGCCCGGGTCCTGGTGGAGACCGGCGGCTTCGAGGGTCGCCGGCCGTTCGCGGTCGTCGGCCGGGACACTCGGATCTCCGGGGAGTTCCTGGAGGCCGCCGTGGTCGCCGGGCTCGCATCGGCCGGTGTCGACGTGCACCTGCTCGGGGTGCTGCCCACCCCCGGGGTCGCGCACCTCACGGGGGCGCTCGGGGCCGACCTGGGCGTCGTACTCTCCGCCTCGCACAACGCGATGCCCGACAACGGCATCAAGTTCCTCGGCGCGGGCGGCACCAAGCTGGCCGACGCGGTCGAGCTGGCGATCGAGGAGCACTACGAGTCCGCCTGGGAGCGGCCGCGGGGCGGCGACGTCGGCCGG
>JBDHZS010000206.1:0-6278 GCA_039812025.1 Nocardioides sp.
GCCGGGGTGCGCGGACTTCGGCAGCGCAGCAAGGACGTTACCGAGCTTGTGCCACCAGCAGCGCTGTTCCTTGGTGTCGGGGAAGACCTCGCGCAGCGCCTTCCAGAACCCGAGCGCTCCGTCGCCGACGGCGAGGGTCGGGGCACGCATCCCGCGACGCTTGCAGTCGCGGAGCAGGTCGGCCCACGACTCCGATGACTCGCGGAACCCGTCGGACAGGGCGACGAGCTCCTTGGTGCCGTCGATGCGGACGCCGATCATCACCAGCAGGCATACCTTGTCGGTCTCGAGGCGGACCTTGAGGTGGATCCCGTCGACCCACAAGTACACGTAGTCGCTGTCCTTCAGAGACCGCCTCCCGAAGGCCGTCGCGTCGTCCTGCCACTGCGCGGTGAGCCGAGTGACCGTGGCCGCGGACAGGCCCGCGGTCGAGCCGAGGAACTGCTCCAACGCGGGCACGAAGTCGCCCGAGGACAGTCCGTGCAGGTAGAGCAGCGGCAGCACCTCGGCAACACCGGGCGACTTCCGCGCCCATGCCGGCAGGATCGCCGAGGAGAACCGCTTTCGCTCCCCGGTGGTCTCGTCGATGCGCTTGTCGTTGACCCGGGGCTGACGCACCGGCACCGCGCCGGCCGCGGTCGCAACCTCCCGCGCGTCGTGGAACCCGTTGCGGACCACCAGCCGCCTGCCGTCCTCGTCGACCTCATGCCGGTGCGCCTCGACGTACGCGGCGACCTCGGCCAACAACGCCGCGGCCAGCATCTGCCGAGCGCCGTCACGGGCGAGCTCGTCGAGCAGCGACCCACCGACCGCCGCCGGGGTGTGAACGTTGGGCTCGGACCCTTCCTGGACTACCTTGAACATGGACGCGCCTTCCCGAACCGACGCTCCAACGCCGGTCCTGATCAGTGAGCTATGGATTCCAGATCTTCCTCGGGAAGGTGCGTCTGTTCACGTCACCCGGCCGAGGGCCATCCACAGGTTCTGATCATTGCTCCAGGAGCAAGGAGGTGACCTGATCCTGGTCAGGCGGGCGATGGAAGCGCAGATGGTTGGGGTGGGCGACTTTCCAGCCTTGTTCGTCGGCCTCGTGGGGGTGATCGGCATGCTCGCTATCGCGGTCAGTGCCGCCCGGGCGGACCGGTCGCTTGCGCCTACCGCATGGGTGGGCTGGAAGTACTGGTGCTGGGGACTGACCACGGTTGCAGCGATGTTCGCCGTGCTGTCCGTACCTGTATTGGTGACCACGGTCATCTCGTGGTGGTTCGGACGCTCGTCCACTCTCGCGCTGTCGTTCGTCGCGGTGTCCGCCGTCGCTGCGCTGTTGCTGGCGGTGGTTGCGCCTCGCTGGCGAGAGACGGCGCTGACAGGCGTGGACCTCGAGGGGCGCCTCGCCGACCAACTGCATGCCAAGGTTCGCCTGTCCAGCTTGGCGAGGCCCCCGCGCGTCACGTTGCGCACGCTCTGCGGATTGACAGCCGCCCACGTGGTTCTGGGCGTGATCCTGGTGCTGGCGGTTGCCCGTGCGGCAGAGCACCTCTGGCCGACCGGCGTCGTGTTGGCCGGCTACTTCGCGGCCGGTGCCCTCATCTACTCGCTCGGGCTCGGCTATCCACTGCTGTGGCTGAGCGCCTACCTCACCTCGTGGTGGGCAAGCTCGACGGCAAACCGATGGTGGTCTGTCGCCCACCTCGTGGCGATCGGCCTGCCGGTCAGCTATGTCTCGCTGTTGTGGGCCTCGACCAGCCTGGGTATCGGTCGCGCCTGGGTCGACCGATCCCCGTGGCTTGTCGCGGCGGTCGGGGTCGTCGCAGGGGTCAACGCCCTCGTGCTGTGGCTGCTCGTGGTCCCTCGGTTCCGGCCCAGCTGGGGCTTCGTTCCCTCGCCGGTCGTCGCCCAGATAGCGGAGCGGACAGGCGATCGGCTCATCGCCCAGTTGGAAACTGAGCTTGAGGATCATCGGCTGTGCGCGGAGTACGAGGCACGGTTGGCGGAGAGCGCCTCACGCCTTGGCGCACGGGCGACCTGATCCCAGCCTGCGCGGACCGACCGCAACTGGTGGGAGGTGGCAGCCGAGCCGGACGGCCCGACCGCAAGTGCTGAGAATGAAGGCCGAAGCTCGCCGGATCTCGCGCGGATTCCCAGCAGTTGCGGGAGGCAGGGTGCCAGTTACCACCAGTGGGGCGGGAGCGCGCGGGCCTGGAGGGCCCATCGGGGCTGGGTAGCATCGGCTGCCAGCTCAGGGTTGAGAACAGGAGTTCGGCACTCGTGCACATCGCGGTCGTGGAGGACGACGACGGGGTCGGCGACGCTCTCGTCGATGCGCTGAGCGCGCGCGGTCACGACGCGACCCGGATGAGGCGGGGCGATGACCTTCTGCTCAACCACCGGGACCTCGACGCGGTGATCCTCGACCTCGGACTCCCGGACGCGGACGGCCTGCTGATCCTGCGTCGGCTCCGCGTTGTCAGCGACGTGCCGGTGATCATCCTGACGGCACGCGACGACGAGCGGTCGATCGTCCGCGGCCTTCGCACGGGCGCCGACGACTACCTGGTCAAGCCGCTGCGGCTCGGGGAGTTGCTCGCCAGGCTCGACGCGGTCACCAGGCGGCGCACGATGGCGGCGACGGCCGAGGCCACCACCACGGTCGAAGCCGGGGACGTGCGCGTCGACCTCACCGCCCACGAGGTCACGGTCGGGGGCCAGGCCGTCCCGCTCACCTCGAAGGAGTGGGACCTGCTCGCGGCGCTCGCCTCTCGACCCGGCGAGGCCGTCAGCCGACAGCAGCTGATGGACGAGATCTGGGGCGATGCCTACGTCGCGATCTCGCGAACGCTCGACGTGCATATGAACGGGCTCCGCGCCAAGCTCGACCGCCCCGGCCTGATCGCGACCATCCGCGGCTACGGCTACCGCTGGGATGCCCGGGCAGTAGATGCGCACCCGAGTGCTGGCCGCCCTGCTGGCGTTCTCCACGCTGGCGGTGCTGGCGTTCGCGGTGCCGCTGGCGCTGGCGACCTCCACCGCGCGCACCCATCAGATGCTGCTCAGCCGCGACTCGGCGCTCGACTGGTTCGCCGCCCTGGCGCAACCAGGCGCCACCAGTGGCACCGGCAACCTCCAGAACGAGGTCGACGGCTACCACGCGCTCTTCGGTGAGGGCGTACTGATCGCCGACTCCTCGGGACTGATCCTGCATCAGGCCGGGCTCGACCCGTCCGATCCCGACGTGCAGGCCGCGATTGACGCGGCGCGTCGCAACGAGCGCCTGCCGCGGCCCTCCCGGCTGACGCCGTGGAGCCCGGACACCCTCCTCCTGGCCCGCACGATCGGCACCGGGGTGCACTCCGACGGCGTGATCGTGCTGCGGGCGACGACCCGGCCGGCCAAGGCGGACATCGCCCGGTCGTGGGGCCTGGTCGGTGCCGGGGCGGCCGCCGCGCTGATCGTGGTCACGGCGCTGGCGCTGGCCCTGGCCCGATGGGTGGTGCGGCCGCTCGACCGGTTGGAGGACAGCGTCGCGGCGCTCACCCGCAGCCTCCCGGCGCCGGGCGAGGCCGCGCCGTTGACCGCCCGGTTGCACTCCGGGCCCCCGGAGGTCCGCACGCTGGCGCGCTCGTTCGACGCGATGACCCACGCCGTGCTCGCCTCGACCGAGGCGCAGCGGCAGCTCATCGCCGACACCGCCCACAAGCTGCGCAACCCGCTGGCGGCACTGCAGATCCGGCTGGACTCGATGACCGGGGAGGTGCCGGATGAGCAGGCACTCTCACTGGGACGGGCCGCGTCGGAGGCGGAGCGGCTCGGGTCGCTCCTCGACGGCATGCTGCGGCTCGCGGAGGCCGAGGTCCCCCATCGCTTCGAGCAGGCGGCGAGTGGCTCGGCCGGCGGGTGCGACGTCGTACTCGTGGTCGCGGAGCGGGTCGATGCGTGGAGCACCGCCTTCGCCGAGGCCGGGATGACGCTTACGGCGGCGACGGATGCTCCGCAGGTCGCGGTCGCCGTCTCGGAGGCAGCGATCGGGGAGGTGCTCGACGCCGCCTTGAGCAACGCGCATCGGTACGCCGGCGAGGGAGCTCGGGTCACCGTCTCGGTCACCCGTGAGACGGGAGGCTGCGAGCTGGCCGTGACCGACGACGGCCCAGGGGTGGCGCCGGACGATCTCCCACGCCTGACCGAGCGCTTCTATCGCGGTGCCGGGCAGGGTTCGGACGGCACGGGGCTGGGGCTGTCGATCGCGAGCGCGCTGGCCTCGGCACACGGCGCGCAGCTGCGCCTCGAACCGGTCGAACCGCACGGGCTCCGCGTCGTTCTGCGGGTGGCGGACGAGGAGGCGGTGGGGGATGCATCCTGAGCTCGCGGCAAGCCGGGTCACCCGGCGTGGCCTCGTCCTCGCGGCGGGAGCGTCGGCGGTGCTCACCGCGTGCTCCGGCCGAGGCCCGGCCCGGACCCTGCGGTTGGCGTCGGGGGAGCCGAGTGGCACCTACCACCGCTTCGGGGAACTGCTTGCCACGTCGGCGGCGGGTTCGCGGCTCACGATCGAGACCATCGAGACCGATGGCTCGTCGCACAACGTGAGGCTGCTGTTGGCCGGAGGCGCCGAGCTGGGTCTGAGCCACGCGGACACCGCGCCGACGGACGGCACCGTGACCTCGATCGGCCGGGTCTATGAGAACTACCTCCAGGTCGTGGTTCCTGAGGACTCGGACGTCGCCGTGCCCGCCGACCTGCGCGGGCGCCGAATCGTGCTCGGGGCCGCCGGTTCCGGGGTCGCCGAGGTCACCGGGCCGCGGCTCCTCGCGGTGGCGGGCCTGACCGGCAAGGTCGAGACCGTCAACATGAGGCTCCCGCAGGCAGTGGCGGGGTTGCGTGCGGGCGACGTCGACGCGTTCGTGTGGAGCAGCGGCTTCCCGACCCCGATGCTGGACGCGCCGGGGGTGCGCTTCCTGCCGCTGACCGCGGGGATCCAGCTCATGCAGCGCGCCCATCCCGGCCTCTACGACCGGGTCCGGCTGCCCGGGACGGACATCGAGACGATCGGGATCGCGAACCTCTTCCTCGCCCGGACCGACCTGCCCGGCGAAGACGCCGCGGACCTGGCCGACCTCCTCGTCAGCCACGCCAGTGAGCTGATCCCCGAGCACGCGCTCGGGACGCAGTTCCTCGACCTGCAGTCCCTGATCGGCACCTATCCCATCCCGCTGCACCCCGGCGCAGCGGCCCGCTATCGGAGTCTCCACGGGTGACAACGTTCCGTCCCCTCCGCTCGCCTTAAGGGAAGGTAAGGTCTGGCGCCTCGCTCTGGTCATGGCGTACCTGGCCCACGCACAGTGATCCGCATCACTCCCCATGCTGATGGGGCTCACTATCTCGAGGCCAAAGGAGCACGCCGTGAGCGACACCGAGATCAGGCAGTCGGGCGAGACCGAGGGACCGCCGCCGAAGTGGAAGGTCGTCGGTCCAGGCCTTGTCGTCGCCGCGACCGGGGTGGGAGCCGCCGACCTGGTGGCCACCCTGGTCGCGGGCTCGAAGTATGCCTACGCGCTGATGTGGGTGGTCATCGTCGGCGTCGTCATGAAGATCGTCCTCGTCGAGGGAGCCGGCCGCTACACGCTCGCCACCGGGAGCACGATCTTCGAGGGCTGGCGATCGCTGGGTCGCTGGACGACGTGGTATTTCGCGCCGTACATCGTCGTGTGGGGCTTCGTGTACGGCGCCGCGGCAATGTCATCCAGCGCGCTGCCGATCGCCGCGCTCTTCCCCGGGCTCTCCCTGAAGGTCGTCGCGATCATCTCGGGCATCCTCGGCTTCATCATGATCTGGCTCGGGAGCTACGGCTTCTTCGAGAAGATCATCACCGTCTTCGTCGGCATCATGTTCGTCACCGTGATCGGCGCGGCCCTGGTCGCGGGTCCCAACATCGGCGAGATCCTCAAGGGGCTGCGGCCGACCATCCCCGACGGGTCGGTGCTCTACATCCTCGGCCTCGCGGGCGGCGTCGGCGGCACCATCACGCTCGCCGCCTACGGCTACTGGCTGCGCGAGAAGGGCTGGGTCACACCCAAGTTCATGAGGATCATGCGCATCGACAACACGATGGCCTACGTGATGACAGGCATCTTCGTGGTCGCGATGCTCGTCCTCGGCGCGGAGCTGCTCTACTCCGCCCAGATCGCGATCGACACCGGTGACCGCGGGCTGCTCGACCTGGCCGAGGTGCTGAAGGATCGGTACGGCGCGTGGTTCGGCACCGTCTTCCTGGTCGGCTTCTGGTC
>JBDHZS010000207.1:0-6187 GCA_039812025.1 Nocardioides sp.
GACCTGGTACGACGGGTGCGCGAGGTCGTCCCCGACGCGATCTACAACGGCCACCCGACCGACCGGCTGCCCGGCAACGCGCACCTGAAGTTCCCCGGCTGCCAGGGCGACTCGCTGCTCATGCTGCTCGACGCCCACGGCATCGAATGCTCGACCGGCTCGGCCTGCTCGGCCGGGGTCGCCCAGCCCTCCCACGTGCTGCTGGCGATGGGGTGCAGCGAGGAGTTCGCGCTCTCGTCGTTGAGGTTCACCCTCGGCCGCACCTCCACCGCCACCGACGTCGACGCCCTCGTCGAGGCGATCGGGCCCGTCGTCGAACGGGCCCGGACGGCCGGCTCCCGCAGGGGGTCGTGATGCGGGTCCTCGCCGCGATGTCGGGCGGGGTGGACTCGGCGGTCGCGGCCGCGCGCGCCGTCGAGGCCGGCCACGACGTCACCGGCATCCACCTCGCGCTCTCGCGCAACCCCGCGTCGTACCGCAGCGGCGCCCGTGGCTGCTGCACCATCGAGGACAGCAACGACGCCCGGCGCGCGGCCGACGTGATCGGGATCCCGTTCTACGTCTGGGACCTCTCCGCGGAGTTCCATGAGGACGTCGTGGTCGACTTCATGGACGAGTACGCCGCCGGGCGGACCCCCAACCCATGCCTGCGCTGCAACGAGAAGATCAAGTTCGCCGCGGTGCTCGACCGCGCGCTCGGGCTCGGCTTCGACGCCGTCGCGACCGGCCACTACGCGCAGTTGCGGACCGGTGCCGACGGGCTGATCGAGCTCCACCGGGCGCTCGACCACGCCAAGGACCAATCCTACGTGCTCGGCGTGCTCACCCAGGACCAGCTCGCGCACTCGCTCTTCCCGCTCGGCGGCTCGACCAAGCCCGACGTCCGCGCCGAGGCCGCGCGGCGCGGGCTGCTCGTCGCGGACAAGCCCGACAGTCACGACATCTGTTTCGTCGGCGACGGCGACAACGCCGGCTGGCTGGCCGAGAAG
This sequence comes from Nocardioides sp., assembly GCA_039812025.1. Classification (GTDB taxonomy): domain Bacteria; phylum Actinomycetota; class Actinomycetes; order Propionibacteriales; family Nocardioidaceae; genus Nocardioides. The sequence continues at coordinate 990 of JBDHZS010000207.1, forward strand.
CTCGGCGACCGCGCCCCGAACCACGGCGGCGACATCGTCGACGACGTCACCGGTGAGGTGCTCGGGCGCCACGAGGGCACCTACCGCTACACGATCGGCCAGCGCCGCGGCCTGCGGATCGGGCGGCCCGCGCCGGACGGTCGCCCCCGCTTCGTGCTCGACATCGAGCCCGTCTCCGGCACCGTGCGCGTCGGGCCCCGCGACCGGCTGGCGGTCGTCGGGATCACCGCCGACCGGCCGCGCTGGTGCGGGACCGAGCCCGGGGTGCTCGACTCGCCGTCGGTCACCGTGCAGCTGCGCGCGCACGGCGAGGAGCACCGGGCGGTGGTCCGCGCCGGCGGCGACGCGGTCGAGATCGAGCTGCTCGAGCCTGCCCTCGGGATCGCCCCCGGCCAGGCCGCGGTCGTCTACGACGGCAGCCGCGTCGTCGGGTCGGCCACGATCGTGGCCACCCGCCGCGCCGCCGCGTGATCTGGGTCAACGGCTGAAGTACCGGACGTCCAGCGTGCGTCCGCGGGCGCGGAGCCAGTCGGCGAGGCGTCCCTCGCTGTCCGCCGCCCGTAGCTGGTCGGCGAGGCGCTGGTCCATCGTGATCAGCGTGTCGTCGCGCTCCAGGGCCGCCGCCGTGATCCAGCAGTCGTTGTGCGACACCTTGCGACTCACGGCGGAGCTGATTGCGCCGAAGAGATGCGCCTGCTCGCCCGCTGCGGTCAGCGGCACTACCTCCAGCTCGTCGCTGCTGAATGTGAGCGTGGCTTGACGCTGTCTCGCCGTCGCCTCATCGGGGGCGTCCATGACTCCGCGTTCAAGCTCGCCCAGAGAAACCGCGTGGACGGCCGGGACCTCGTCGCCGGCCGAGGAGAGCAGCCATCGCACCAGGCTGGGGTCCTGCAGCTCGACCCAGCCGATGACGGCCGAGGTGTCGAGCATCAGTCCCACAGCGCGTGGTCCTTCGCGGCTTGCGCCTCGATGTCGAGATCCTTGGACTCCATGAGTTCGTCGAAGGCGCCGCTATCGCCGCTCGACGCCCGCTCGGCCTTCGCGACCAGGGCATCGATGGGTCGAATGGGGTGGACCGGGCGAATCTCGGCGACCCTCTGCCCTCGTCGGGACAGGTAGACCACGTCGCCGGCGCCCACAGCATCCAGCACTCTGGACGTGTGGTTGCGCAACTCCCTGATTCCGAACTCGCGGACGGCCATGTCGTCGAATGTAGCACTCTGGTCAACCGAGGTGCTACATCTCAGCGCACTCGTTGCCCGGCTGCCCGTGGCCGCGCGGGCGAACGCAGACCAGCAACCCCTAGGGTGGGCCGCGTGATCGCCACTGGGATCGGGCCGCACCCGGGCTCGGATGCTCGCGGGTACGACGAGGCGCTCCGGGTGGTCTTCGCCGAGCTGGGGGAACCGGGCGGACACGGCGCGGCACGCGGGTTGCCCTACCTGCCGCAGCTGCCGGGGCGCGGCCCCGCGGCGGACCCCGTCGGGCGCACGCTCGCGGTGGTCGCCGAGCTCGGGGCCGACCTGCAGCCAGCCGGCTGGCGGCTGGTCGGAGGCTCCCGGTCGCGCTCCGGGATCGATCACCGGCGCGCCCGCAGCCTCCTCGCCCAGGACCTGGACGCCGCGGAGGCGCACGCCCATGAGTGGGACGGCGACTTCAAGGTGCAGGTCACCGGCCCGTGGACGCTCGCGGCCCGCGTCGAACGGCCGCGCGGGGACAAGGTGCTCGCCGACCACGGCGCCCGCCGCGACCTGGCCGAGGCGCTCGCCGAGGGCCTGCGCGAGCACGTCGCCGACGTGCGGCGCCGGCTCCCGCGGGCCGCCCGCCTGGTGGTCCAGGTGGACGAGCCGGCGCTGGCCGACGTCCTCGGCGCGAAGGTGCCGACCGCGTCCGGCTTCGGCAAGCACCGGGCCATCGACCTCCCGGAGGCGTCGGCGTTGCTGCGCGTCGTCCTTGAGGCCGTCACCGAGGCGGACGCCGAGCCATGGGTCCGGTCCGCCGCGCGCGGGATGCCGTGGGGGCTGGTGGCCGGCGCCGGCGCCCGGGGCCTGATGGTCGAGCCCGCCGCGCTCGGCGCGGACGGTCACGAGGCGGTCGCCGAGGCTCTGGAGTCCGGGCGTGTGGTCGTGCTGGGCGTCGTACCGGAGACGGGGCCGGCCGCCGTCGCCCCCGCCGAGAGGGTCCTGCGGTGGCTCGACATGGTCGGGCTCGACCCCGGCGAGGTCGCCGATCGGCTCGGAGTCTCGCCCGAGGTGGGGCAGGCAGGCGCCGCCGCAGACGCCGCAGGGGTGGCGCGGGCCCTCGGCGGGGCGATGGCGGCCGCCCGCTCGCTCTCCTGACTCGGACCGTTAGGGTGGTGCGCGCCGGCCGGCCGAGGCATCGGCACACGGAAGGAAGCCGATGAGCAGCGACTGGGATAACGCCAACCCGTTCCCGTTGTGCCTCGTGGCGCCGGAGGATCGGCCCGCGATCGAGCTGGCGGACGTGCTCGACTACCTGCGCGCCAGGCGCCTCCTGGGCTCGGCTCCCGACGCCGCCGAGGTCGAGGCGATCGGCATGGCGCGGGTCCTGCTGGCGGTCGATGAGGACTTCCGGCTGCTGTTGGCCGACCCCGACGGGTCGGTGCATCCGGGCGATCACTTCAAGGACGTGCTGCCGGGGATGGCGCGGACGCTGGGCTGCTACGTGCAGGTCAGCGACGTCGTCGTACTCGACCCGGACGGGGAACCCTGCGCGCCTCCGGAGGTGCTGATCCCGGGTGGCGACCAGGTCCGCGTCGCCTACGCCTGGAAGAGCGAGCAGGCGGGCATCGCCGAGGGGATCTCGGCCGCGCTGCACCAGGACCTTACCGGCTGGACCGGCGACGGCTGGACGGTGATCGCCTCCGCCCACGGCGTGCCGCCGGCCTTCGACGCGTCCCCGGTCGGCCGCCGCTACCACCCGTTCGCGATGCTCACCCGGACCGGCTCCGCGCGGATCGTCTTCTACGTCGTCGACCGGCGCTCCAAGAAGCTCCCCGTCGCCGTGGCCTGGCAGCCGGTGCCGGAACCGGTCCTCACCGACATCCCGGCCGGCAGCGACGCGTGGACGATCGGCGCGGTGCTGTGCGCGCCCACGATGTCCGCCGACGACTTCGCGGACCGCGGTCTCACCGAGGCCGCGATCGCCGAGCTCGTCGAGGCGACCCGGGTGCCCGATGGGGGCGACTTCTTCCGCGAGGTCTCCCGGGTGCTCCGGATGCCCACCGCCGCGGGGATCCTGGTCGACGCACCCGCGGACGAGCCGACGCCCGAGACGATCGGCGAGACGACCACGATCAAGCCGACGACCCTGCGCGAGGACGTCCGCAGCGGCATGGGCGAGATCAAGGACGATTACGCCGCGGCGAAGGAGCAGCGTGGGCCGGCCCGGCGCTGGCGGTGGTTCCGCCGCGGGTAGTGCGCCCGCCCCTCAGCGCAGGACGAACCCCGGCGTGAGGTCGTCGTCCGGGTCGACGACGAAGGTGTGGTCACCGGTCGGGTACGCCGTACCGGTCACCATCGGCGTCACGGCAGGCCGCCCGTCGACCGTGCCCCGGCCGATCACCCGACCGACGAACGTGGAGCCGACGATCGAGTGGTGCACCAGCCGCTGAGGCTCGGCGAGGCGGCCCGAGGCCGCGAGCACCGCGAGCCGGGAGCAGGTGCCCGAGCCGCAGGGCGATCGGTCGACCTCGCCGTCGGCGAACACGGTCACGTTGCGCTGCACGACGTCGCCCTGGTCGTCGGTCCCGAGGTCCTCGTAGAAGATCACGCCGTACAGGCCGCTGAGGCGCTCGTCGGCCGGGTGCTCGACGTACGGCGTGCCCGCCAGCGCGGCCTTGATCTCGCGGCCCAGCTCGATGAGCCGCGGCAGGTGCTCGGGATCGACCCGCAGTCCGATGTCCGCGGCGTCCACGTGCGCGTAGATCGCGCCGCCGAAGGCGATCGTGCACCCGATCGGCCCCGAGGGCGTGTCGGCGACGACCCGCTCGTGGAGCCGGTAGCTCGGCACGTTCACGAAGTCGACGGAGGTCACGCGTCCCTCGGGCGTCGTGCGGACCCGCGCCGTCACCCGTCCCGACGGCACGTCGACCACCACGTCGGTGGCGCCGCTCGGGTCGGCCGGGACGAGACCGGTGTTGATCGCCCAGGCACCCAGCGCGATCGTCCCGTGCCCGCACGCGGTGGAGAAGCCGTCCTTGTGCCAGAAGAGCACCCCGAAGTGGGCGCCGTCGTCGTCGGGCTCGGTGATGAAGCCGCCGTACATGTCCGCGTGCCCGCGGGGCTCGTAGCAGAGCAGGCGACGCAGGCGATCGACCGCGGGATCGGCGATGGCCTCCATGCGTTTGTCGGCGACCGTGGCCGCCCGGAGCGGGGGAACGTCGGTGATGATGCGGAACGGCTCGCCGCCGGTGTGGTAGTCGACCGAGCGGACCGTGAACTGCTCCATGCCTGATCCTCTCCCATGCGCTACTTCGAGCGCAGCTTGAGCTTGCTGATCTGGCGCGTGAACTCGTCGAGGAACAGCCGCCGGACCGCCTGGTGGTCCATGGCCCCGGAGACCGCCGCCAACTTGCCCTGAGCGAGCTGCATGCACACGGCGGTCCAGGCCGCGCCCATCGCGGCGGTGAAGCCGCTCGCGATCGTCGCGTTCACCGTGCCGCCGGCGACCGTGCCGACCCCGGGGATGAACTTCAGCATGTTGGCGGCCAGGGCCTTGCCGGCCGTGGTCGCGCTCGCCGTGGCCGCGATCGAGGCCATCGTGGCCTTGTCGACGTCGATGTCGTAGACGATCGAGATGCTCGCCATCATCCCGAGCTGGATGGGCACCAGGATGACCGCGTCGGAGAAGGGGATCGGCGTCGCCCCGGCCGCGGCCGCCGCGGCGGCCGCCGTGCTGGTGATCGCCGTGGCCCGCTCGCGCTTGCGCTTCAGGTCGATCTTCTGCGCCACCGTGAGCGCCTCCGCGGCGCCCTCCGGCGCGCCGCGAAAGGTGGCATCGAGCAGCTCCTGCAGGCCGTGGCTCGGCTGCATCGTGAAGTCGTCGGCGAGGGCCATCGAGAGGAAGACGCGCGACTCGAAGATCGGCAGCCCCCGGCCCTCGATCTCCTTGGCGAGGAGCATGGCGTCCGGGTGGTAGCGCTCGCCCGACTTCGGCACCTGCGTCAGGACGCAGAT
>JBDHZS010000208.1:0-6183 GCA_039812025.1 Nocardioides sp.
GACGACGGAGTGGTCCGCGACCGCCCACACCAGCCGCAGGTCGGGTCGCCGCCGCCTGAGCTCGGCATAGATCGCCGCCGGGCTGTCGGTCACGGTCGCTCCGGCGAAGCTGGTGAAGAGGACCAGGCCGGGATCCAGCGGCTGCGCCTGCGCCGCATGGCGCTCCCGGAGCAGCTGCTGGCGCCTCGGGCCCCGCTCGTCGTCGTGCAGCGGCGGATGCAGCGTGATCCGCAGCTCGCCGTCGGGCAGGGTCACCTCGACGCGGTGGGCCGGCCCGGTGAGCTCCAGGGGGAGCCGGCCCGCGAGCTCGGCCGACGGTGCGAGGTCCTCGGGGAGCTCGACCGGGCCCGGCGGCACCGGGCGTTCCGACAGCCCGAACGGGGCCGCGGTGAGCGGCACCGCCACGTCCGGTCCGTCCAGCATCAGCCGCGAGCCGTCGATGCGGACGCCGGTGAGGACCCGCCGCCCGGCGGGCGGCTGCTGCGGCATCCTGGCGCGGACCCGGCCCATCGTCAGTGTCGCGGTGCGGCGGAAGGACCCGGCCGTGAGGTCCACCGTCAGGTCGCGGGTCAGGTCGGGGAGTGTCAGGTGCAGGGCCGCGGAGTCGTGCTGCTGGTACCAGCGAGCGGCGAACCGCGTCGCTGCGGGGTCGGTGGGTCGGGTGAATCCGATGCCGTCCCCGCCGCGGCTCAGGACGTATTCGACGGGAAGGGAGTCGTGGTCGAGCGCGCGGACCAGCGCGAAGAGCTCCAGTGCGACCCCGTCGGCCGTCGGCCGGCACCGGCGGATCCGCAACTCCAGGCGGGTCTCCTCGGGCCGCAGCTCGATCAGCCGGTCGGGGATGCCGGCGGGGTGCAGGTCGCCGAAGTCCGCGAGGAGCCGGTCGCCGGCCAGGTGCGTGGCGACGTTGCCGGCCTGGAACCGCCGGCCGACGACGAAGTCGGCGAGTTCGTCGCGCCGTACCTCGGCGGCGAGCCAGGCGCGCACCCGATCCTCCAGCGGCACCCGGTGGAGGTCGCGGTCCTCGATGGCGTCCAGGGCCGCCGCCAGCCGGGCCGCGAGCGCGGCGAAGTCGGCGGTGCCGGCGTGTTCGGCGTCATCGAGGTAGGGGCGGGCCTTGGCGAGCTGGCGGTGCGCCGGCCAGCGGCGCGACCGGCGCAGGTAGCGAGGGATGTCGGCCGCCAGTGCGGGCACATGATCGAACGCGTCGCCGCCGGCAGCCGAGGGGCGTCCTCCCGCTCGCGCCAGCAGCGCGCGACGGATCGACGAGAGAGCCCCCACGGCGGTCATCGTACGGAGTCCGCCGGACGCGGTCCGTCGGGGCCGCGCCCGTGGTCACGCGTCAGCGGGCCCGGGGAGCTCGCATCGCACCGCGGACCCGCCGCCCCGGCAGCGGTCGCGGCCGCGACCGCCATCGAGCCGATTCTCCCCGCTGCTGCCGTTGATCCGGTCGTTGCCCGGGCCGCCCCACATCCGGTCGTCATGGAAGCCCCCGTGCATCCAGTCCTTGCCGGGGCCGCCCCACATTCGGTCGTCGCCGTGCATTCCGTAAAGGTGATCGTCGCCGGCACCGCCCTCGATGAGGTCGTTCCCGACGCCCCCGCTGAGGGAGTCGTCGCCGCCTCGGCCGTAGATCAGGTCGTCGCCACCGCCCCCTTGGAGGACGTCTCGTCTCCTGCTCCCGATGAGGAGGTCGTCGTGCTCCGAACCCGACACCGCGATGATGCCGACGAGCCGGTCGCGTCCCGCGCCTCCGGTCACCAGGCGCTTCGCCATCCTGACCACGATGGGTGAGGGGGCGTCGGCGTAGAGGGCGAACGTGTAGCGATAGCCGTGCAGCACGTCGTCGCCGGGCCCGCCGTCCAGGTCGTCGGCTTCGCCGCGACCCGCGCGGAGGATGTCCCGACCGCTCCCGCCGAACAGTGAATTGCTGCCGCGACCGGCATGCAACACGTCGTCCCCCGACTCTCCGTAGACGCCGTTGGTGCCGGCGCCGCCCCGCAGTTCGTCGTCGCCTGGGCCGCCGTACAGCGTGTCCGCGCCGGGGCCGCCGGACAACCTGTCGTCCCCCGCGCCGCCGTCCAGGTGGTCGCCGCCCCCGCCGCCGGACAGCCGGTCCGCGCCGTCCCCGCCGCAGATGAGGTCGCGTCCCCCGAGGCCCTTGATGACGTCGTCGCCTCCGAGCCCGGCGATGACGTCTCGGCCCGGGGTGCCGACGATTGTGTCGTCGCCGTCGGTCCCGATAATGGTCGCGTTCCTGCCGGCGCAGGTGGGAACGGGTTCTCCGGCTTCGTGAGCCGCGCCGGGCGCGGCGACCACCATGCCGGCGACCGCGAGTGCGACGACAGCGACAATGCTCGTCGCGGGAATCGGTGAGGTGATGGTCTTCACCTCACCGACCGTATCCCACCCGTAAGAGGTGGGATTTACCTCCTGCCGATCCCGCGGGCTTGTCTCGCAGGACGCGGCGGTTTATGGTGAATTCGGACATTGTCGCAGGGGTTCACTTTGCGGCTGACCTGAACGAGAGGATTATCTATGGCACAGCGTGTCAGGGTGGAACTTGTCGACGACCTCGACCCTTCGGTCGACGCCGACGAGACCGTCAGCTTCGCCTTGGACGGCAAGAGCTACGAGATCGACCTGAGCAGGGGCAACGCTGCCGCTCTCCGCGAGACTTTGGCTGTTTATGTCGGGGCGGCGCGCAAGGCCGGTGGTGGCCGGCGGACCGGTGGTGGCCGGGGAAGCGTCACCCAACTCGGTCCGAGCGCCCGGGAGGTCCGGGACTGGGCTCGCAGCAACGGCCACGACGTACCGGACCGGGGGCGCATCCCCGAGGCGGTTCGGCAGGCGTACGACGCGGCTCACTGATCGCGATTCGTCTGTGCTCCGCCCGGTTCCCATCGCCGGGCGGAGCAGCAGAGGAATCGTGAGCGATGTCCCGCGGCGGTTTCGCTGAGAGCGGACGCGAGCACCCGTGTGGAACACGTAGGCTAGGTGGAACGTTGCACGAATCGATGGACCGACGCGACCCGAGTGCCGCGGCCGGTCCGGTCGACACCAGTAGCAAGGATTCGAGGCTTACATGTTCGAGCGGTTCACTGACCGAGCTCGCCGGGTGGTCGTGCTGGCCCAAGAAGAGGCCCGCATGCTCTCCCACAACTACATCGGCACCGAGCACATCCTGCTCGGCCTGATCCACGAGGGCGAGGGCGTCGCCGCGAAGGCGCTGGAGTCCCTCGACATCTCCCTGGAGGCCGTCCGTGCCCAGGTGGAGGAGCGCGTCGGGCAGGGCCAGCAGGCGCCCTCGGGCCACATCCCCTTCACGCCGCGCGCCAAGAAGGTGCTCGAGCTGTCGCTGCGCGAGGCGCTCCAGCTCGGCCACTCCTACATCGGCACCGAGCACATCCTGCTCGGCCTGATCCGCGAGGGCGAGGGCGTCGCCGCGCAGGTGCTGCAGCAGCTCGGCGCCGACCTCAACCGGGTCCGGCAGCAGGTCATCCAGCTGCTCTCGGGGTTCCAGGGCAAGGAGGCCGCGGGGGCCGGCACCGGCGCCGGCGCGGCCACGCGCGAGTCGAGCGACGCCCCGTCGTCGTCCCTGGTCCTCGACCAGTTCGGCCGCAACCTCACCCAGGCGGCCCGCGAGGGCAAGCTCGACCCGGTCATCGGGCGCGAGAAGGAGATCGAGCGGGTCATGCAGATCCTGTCCCGCCGCACCAAGAACAACCCGGTCCTGATCGGCGAGCCCGGCGTCGGCAAGACCACCGTCGTCGAGGGCCTCGCCCAGGACATCGTCCGAGGTCACGTGCCCGAGACGCTCAAGGACAAGCAGATCTACACCCTCGACCTCGGCGCCCTGGTCGCCGGCTCGCGCTACCGCGGCGACTTCGAGGAGCGCCTGAAGAAGGTGCTCAAGGAGATCAAGACCCGCGGCGACATCATCCTCTTCATCGACGAGATCCACACCCTGGTCGGCGCGGGCGCGGCCGAGGGCGCGATCGACGCTGCCAGCATCCTCAAGCCGATGCTGGCCCGCGGCGAGCTGCAGACCATCGGCGCGACCACGCTTGATGAATACAAGAAGTACGTCGAGAAGGACGCCGCGCTCGAGCGCCGGTTCCAGCCGATCCAGGTCGCCGAGCCGACGATCGCGGAGGCGATCGAGATCCTCAAGGGGCTGCGCGACCGCTACGAGGCGCACCACCGCGTCAACATCACCGACGAGGCGCTGGTCGCCTCGGTGACGCTGGCCGACCGCTACATCTCCGACCGGTTCCTCCCCGACAAGGCGATCGACCTGATGGACGAGGCCGGCGCCCGGCTGCGGATCCGGCTGATGACCGCGCCGCCCGACCTGCGCGAGTTCGACGACCGGATCGCGGAGGTCCGGGGCCGCAAGGAGGCCGCGATCGACGGCCAGGACTTCGAGGCCGCGGCCCGGCTGCGCGACGAGGAGAAGCAGCTGATCCTCGCCAAGGCCGAGCGGGAGAAGCAGTGGCGCGCGGGCGACATGGACCAGGTCGCCGAGGTCGACGAGGAGCTGATCTCCGAGGTGCTCGCCGTCGCCACCGGCATCCCGACGGTGAAGCTGTCGGAGGAGGAGTCCACGCGGCTGCTCAAGATGGAGGACGAGCTGCACAAGCGCGTCATCGGTCAGGAGGAGGCCGTCAAGGCGCTCAGCCGGGCGATCCGTCGTACCCGCGCGGGCCTGAAGGACCCCAAGCGTCCCGGCGGCTCGTTCATCTTCGCCGGCCCGTCCGGCGTCGGGAAGACGTGGCTGTCCAAGACGCTCGCCGAGTTCCTCTTCGGCGACGAGGACGCGCTGATCCAGCTCGATATGAGCGAGTTCTCCGAGAAGCACACGGTCTCGCGGCTCTTCGGTTCGCCGCCGGGATACGTCGGCTATGAGGAGGGCGGCCAGCTCACGGAGAAGGTGCGGCGCAAGCCCTTCTCGGTGGTTCTCTTCGACGAGGTCGAGAAGGCCCACCCGGACATCTTCAACAGCCTCCTGCAGATCCTGGAGGAGGGCAGGTTGACCGACTCCCAGGGCCGCACCGTCGACTTCAAGAACACGGTGATCATCATGACCACCAACCTGGGATCCAAGGAGATCCACAAGGGCATCGGACTCGGCTTCCAGCAGCAGAGCGACGCCGAGGGCGCATATGACCGGATGAAGGCCAAGGTCTCCGACGAGTTGAAGCAGCACTTCCGGCCGGAGTTCCTCAACCGCGTGGACGAGATCATCGTCTTCCCGCCGTTGTCCGAGCAGCAGATCGTGGCGATGGTCGACAACATGATCGCCGCGGTGGAGCAGCGCCTGAAGGACCGCGACATGCAGATCGAGCTGACCCAGGCGGCGAAGAACCTGCTCGCCGAGCGGGGCTTCGACCCGGTGCTCGGCGCCCGGCCGCTGCGCCGGACCGTGCAGCGCGAGATCGAGGACGTGCTCGCGGAGAAGATGCTCTTCGGCGAGGTCGGCCCCGGGCAGATCGTGCTGGTCGACGTCGAGGGGGAGGGGCCGTCGCGCGCCTTCACCTTCAAGGGCCAGAAGGTCAACGCGCTCCCCGACCTGCCGCCCTTCGACACCGCGGACATCGCGGTGGACTCCGCCGGTGACATCTCGGGGGACATCTCTGGGGACGGCGAGCCCGAGGCCGCCGCGGAGTAAACCGCCGAGTCGGCGCATCTGTGCACCCAAATCACGCCGAGTCGGCGCAAAGATGCACGCAGAACACGCCGAGTCGGCGCTAACGTGCACGCTGGCTAGGGGAGAGCGAACACGTCGTCGGCGACGGGCACCACGAGCCCGTCGCCGACGAGGCTCTCCAGGCACCTCGTGCGCTGGCGAGGGTCGTGCCAGGCGGCGTCCAGACGGGCCCGCGGCACAGGCGCCTCGGACTCGCGCAGCACGTCGAGTAGCCGGCCGCGGCACTGGCGGTCGGTCCCGGCCCAGGCCTGGGCGCGCCGGGGCGGGCCGTCGTACGCCGGGAAGCCGGCCCGCCGCCAGGCACACCGCGACCTGATCGGGCAGCCGCCGCACGCCGGCCGGTTGGCGGTGCAGACCAGGGCGCCCAGCTCCATCACCGCGACCGACCATGTCGCCGCGCGTTCGTCGGGGTGCGGCAGTAGGGTCGCCGCGCGGTCCCATTCGGAGCGCCGCACGGACTGCGCCGGGAACTC
>JBDHZS010000209.1:0-6106 GCA_039812025.1 Nocardioides sp.
GGTCCCGCACATGCCCTGAGAGCACGACGACGGGTGCCGCACGCCGGCCGCCAGGGCGGCGTCCAGGATGAACTCGTCGGCACCGCAGGCGAAGCTCTTCCCGCTGCGGGAGAACTCGACCCGGAACGTCGTGCCGACGGAGGCGCCCGCGTCGGCTCCGCCGCCATCGTCATCCGGCCCTGGGCCGGTGGAGCGGATCGAGCCCGGCAGCTGATCGAAGGAGAAGCTCTCCTCGTGGTAGTTGCCCATGCTGAAGCCACGCTCGGCCAGCAGCCCGCGCACGGCGGTCATATACGGCGAAGGCCCGCAGGTGTAGACGACCCGCTCGAGCAGGTCGGGCGCGACCGCCGCCAGCGCGCCGGCGGACAGCCGCCCGCGCAGTCCCGTCCAGCGCTCGCCCGGAGCGTCCTCCTCGCAGATCGCCACGAACCGCAGATTCGGGGTCACCGCCGCCATCGCCTCCAACTCCCGCCGGAAGACGATGTCGGCCGGGGTCCGGGCGTTGTGGACGAAGATGACGTCGGCGTGCGACCCGAGGTCGAAGAGGGCGCGGGCCATCGACATCAGCGGGGTGATCCCGCTGCCCGCCGACAGGAAGAGGTACTTCGCGCCGTAGGTGGCGGGCAGCCAGGCCACCGGACCGGTCGCATCCTGGGAAGCCCCGAACGGGCTGGAGCGCAGCGTGAAGACCCCGAGGGGCGCCCTCATCGTGATGCTCCGGCCCGGCAGGAGGTTGTCGTGCAGCCAGTTCGAGACCGGCCCGCCCGGCACCCGCTTCACCGTGATCGTGAGCAGGTGCGGGCGGGTCGGCGGCGAGGAGATGGTGTAACAGCGGTTGTATTGCCGACCATCGATCTCCAGGTCCAAGGTCACAAACTGACCAGGCTCGAAGTCGAAGACCCTGTTGCCCTCCGCGGCGAACATGAAGGACTTCACGTCGTGGGTGATGTCCCGCACGTTGCGGCAGACCAGCTCCGCGGTGTCGTCGTCCTCCCAGCAGTCGACGGCGGCCGCCCGGTCCTCCAGGATGCTCATCGGGAGTCCAGGTAGTGCTCGATCCGGTTGATGTACCAGGTGACGAACGCGTCGACGTCGTCCTCGATCGTCGAGTACGGCCCCGGCAGGTAGCCGGGATCCTGGACGCCCTGCTGGGTCAGCCCGACGAACGCGCCGTCCTGGCTGTTGGTGGCCTTCCACACCTGGGTCAGCGCGTCCCGGTCGTAGTGGACGCCTTCCTCCGCGTCGGGTGCCACGAGCCACGTCGTACGCACCATGCACCTGTCCGGCGCCAACGGCAGCACGCGGAACACGACGGCGTGGTCGCTGCAGAAATGGAGCCACGTGTTCGGCTGCAGGTGGATCCCCACGTCGCCGAAGCGGGACTCGGCCAGGGAGCCCATCAACCTGGTGGACACAGCCTGGCCGTTGACCCCGAACGACGCCCCGGCGCCGTCCAGCGGCAGGTGGAGCACCCGGAAGCCGGTCGCCCGGTGCTCCAGCTCCCGCCTGCCGTCCCGGGGGAGCGGGTAGTTCGCCAGGGTGCAGGTGCGCGTCAGCGCGTCGTTCGCCGCCTCGTACCGCTCGATGATGGGCCGCATCCGCGGGTGGGCGTTCTCGAGCGTTGTGTTGAACACCGGGAAGTACGCCGTGACCAGCTCTGGGTGGCCGGTGTCGCAATGCAGGCACTCCCGGTTGTTCTTCATCGTCAGCTTCCAGTTGCCCGCCTCCTCGAAGTCGTCGATGTGGGCGACCTTCGCGTGTGCCAGATCGAAGGGAGCCAGGTAGGGCTCGAGGGTGGCGGCGACCTCGTCGAAGTCGTCCGGCGGGTTGTCGTCCAGGCAGATGAAGATGAGCCCGGCGACCGTCCGGGTGTGGATCGGCCGGAGCCCGAAGCTCTGCCGGTCGAACGAGGACGGCTGGCCCTCGGCGAAGATCAGGTCACCGTCGACCCGGTAGGTCCACTGGTGGTAGGGGCACACGATGTTGCCGACCGATCCGCACGAGTCGGTCAGCAGCCGCGCACCGCGGTGCCTGCAGACGTTGCGGAAGGCGCGGACGTCCTCGTCGTCGTCGCGCGTGATGATCACCGAATAGGGGCCGATGTCGACCACGACGTAGTCGCCCGGGTCGGGGATCTCCGCCTCGGTGGCGCTGAAGAGCCAGTGCTTGGCGAAGATCGCCTTCATGTCCAGGTCGAAGATCGCCTGGTCGGTGTAGAACGGCGCCTCCAGGCTGTAGCCCGGCCTACGGCGCTTGACCAGCGACGCGATGTCCGCCGGCGCGTTGAGTACCTGAGTATTCAATTGCTCTCTCCTCGCGAGCGTGTGACCACTCAGAGACCGCGTAGGAGAAAACGCTGGGCGGCGGGAGGCGTCGAGGCGCTCCCGTTCGCCGGGTTGCCCGCCCACGAGGCCTCCGACCAAGCCGAGCACCGGACGGGCTCGGCTGCTGGCAGGTCTTCGGACTCGTGGGCGTGCTGTTGCGCCTACCGGCCGTCGCTTCCCGGATGGTCGTCCAGTGCGTGTGACGGCTTTCGTTCCCACTTACCGCTGCGGGGCAGTCCCGGATTCGCACCGGGTTCCCTCTTGCCCCGGACCTGACTGGGTGTCAGGTCCGGACCAGCAGGACGCACACTATCTGAAACCGGGCCGCGCGCAAGTCGCACGATAGCGCCCGTCCGGAGCGGACGGGCGGTGGGCAGGGTGCGGCGCCAGTAGGCAAGGGCGTGCTAGGTTGCGACCGCCGTGGTGCACGGGAAGCCGGTGAGATTCCGGCGCGGCCCTCGCCACTGTAGCCGCCGAGCGCGGCGACCCCCGCGCAGCGAGAACCTCGTTGCGGACCACTGGACGCGAGTCCGGGAAGGTCGGTCACCGCGCGCCGAGGCGGAAGCCAGGAGACCGGCCACGGCGCGACATGTATCCACGAGGGTTTGGAGTAAGAAATGCGCAGTAGACCCCTGCACTCAGTCATCGCCGCCGCGGCGCTCGTCGTACTCGCCGGTTGCGCCGGTGCCCCGGAGGCTGAGCCGACCGAGAAGGCCACCGAGGAGACCTCGGCCTTCCCGGTCGACGTGACCTCCTGCGGCTTCACCACCACGATCGACGCCGCCCCGGAGCGGGCCGTCACCATGAACCAGGGCGCCACCGAGATCGCACTCGCGCTCGGTGTCGAGGACCAGCTCGCCGGCACCGCCTACCTCGACGACGCGGTCGCGCCCGAGTGGCAGGAGGCGTACGACGGCGTCGAGGTCCTGTCCAAGGAGTACCCCGACCAGGAGACGCTGCTCGCCGCCACGCCGGACCTGGTGCTGGCGTCGTACGGGAGCGCCTTCGACAAGGACGCGGCCGGCAGCCAGGAGCAGCTGGCCGAGAACGGCATCGCTTCCTTCTTGTCGCCCTTCGGCTGCGAGGACGACGCCGAGCGCGCGCCGGTCGAGTTCGAGAGCGTCTGGGAGGAGATCGACAACGTCGCGACCCTCTTCGGCGTGCCCGAGCGGGCCGAGGAAGTCAGGGACGACCAGCAGACGGTCCTCGACGATCTCGCCGCGGCGAAGGCGGGCGACGGCCTGGACGTCTTCTGGTACGACTCGGGCGACAAGACCGCCTTCGCCGGCGCGGGCCAGGGTGGCCCCCAGCTGATCCTGGACGCGGTCGGCGCGACCAACGTCTTCGCCGACCTCGACGGCGGCTGGGCAGACGTGGCGTGGGAGAAGGTCGTCGAGGCCGACCCGGACGTCATCGTGCTTGCCGACGCCGGCTGGTCCTCCGCCGACGAGAAGATCGCGCTGCTGGAGAAGGACAAGGTGCTCTCGCAGCTCGAGGCAGTAAAGGAGAAGCGGTACGTCGTAGTGCCGTTCTCGGAGTCGACGCCCGGCGTCCGGCTGGTCCACGGCGCCCAGCACGTCGCCGAGCAGATCGAAGAGCTGGACCTGGGCTGATGGCCCAGACCGTGGCGCCCGGCCCCTGGCTGCGGGGCCGGGCCACGGGCGTCGCGCTGTTCGTCTGTCTGGCGGCGGTGCTGATCTTGAGCATCGGCATCGGTGTGGGGCTCGGGTCGGTGAGCGTCCCGCTCGGGACGGTCGCCGAGGTCGTCGCCCGCCGGCTCAACCTCGGCGCGTTTCCCCAGGTCACGCTGCTTGACGACCAGATCGTGTGGCAGCTGCGGATGCCGCGGGTCCTGGGCGCAGCCGCCACCGGGGCGGTGCTCGCGATCGTGGGCGCCGTGCTCCAGTCGGTCACCCGCAACGACCTGGCCGACCCCTACCTGCTGGGCGTCGCCAGCGGCGCGGCCGTGGGCGCGGTCGCCGTGATCGTGCTCGGCTTCTCGCTCGCCGGGCTGGTCGGCCCGGCGATGCTCACGCTCGCCGCCTTCCTCGGCGCGCTCGGTGCGTTGGGTGCGGTGCTCGTGCTTGCGACCGGCCGCTCGGGGGCACTGCCGCCCACCCGCGTGATCCTGGCGGGCATCGCGGTCGGGCAGGTGTGTTCGGCTGTCACCGCGTTCATCGTCATCGTCTCGGACCAGCGCGACGCCGCACGGCGGGTGCTGGCGTGGACCTTCGGGTCGTTCTCGGGGATTCGCTGGCCGGACGCGGTCTACCTGGTGATCGTCGCGGCCCTCGGAGCCATGGTGGTGTGGCTGTTCGCCGACCAGCTCGACGCGTTCGCCTTCGGCGAGACCGCAGCCGCATCGCTCGGGGTCGCGGTCGAGCGGCTGCGCTGGACGTTGATGGTCGGTACGGCGCTGCTCACCGCTGCCACGGTCGCCTTCACCGGGGCGATCGGCTTCGTCGGGCTGGTCGTGCCGCACGTCGTACGACTGCTCGCGGGGCCTGGACATCGGCGGCTGCTGCCTCTGTGCGCCCTGCTGGGCGGGGTCTTGATGGTGTGGGCGGACATGCTCTCCCGCACCCTCGAGTCGGGACAGGAGCTCCCGGTGGGCGTGGTCACCGCGGCGATCGGCGCACCGGTCTTCGCCGTGCTGATCCGCAGGCAGGCGAGGGCGTCATGAGGCTGGTCGCGCGCGGCGTCGGGTGGAGTGCCGGCTCGCGGCAGATCCTGTCGGGGGTCGACGCGGAGTTCGAGCCGGGCACCTTCACCGCGATCCTGGGGCCGAACGGCTCGGGCAAGACCAGCCTCCTGTCGGTGCTGTCGGGCATGCGCAGGCCCGGCGCCGGGACCGTGACGGCGGGGTCGAGCTCCGTGCATGCGATGGCGCATCGGGAGCGCGCGCGGCTGATCGCGCTGGTCGAACAGGCGGCCGGGACCGGGCTGGACCTGACCGTCCGCGAGGCGGTCGAACTGGGCAGGATCCCGCACCGCGGCCGTTGGGCGCGCGAGACCGGCGAGATTGTTGAGCGCGCCATGGCCCGCACCCGGGTCCTGGAGCTTTCGGATCGGCTGTGGCACACGCTGAGCGGGGGAGAGCGGCAGCGCGCGCATCTCGCCCGGGCGCTGGCCCAGGAGCCTGCGATCCTGCTGCTCGACGAGCCGACCAACCACCTCGACCTCGGGCATCAGCTGGACTTTATGTCGATGGTGTGCGGGCTGGGGATCACCGTTGTGGCGGCGTTGCACGACCTGGACCTCGCGGCGGCCTACTGCGACCGCGCGCTGGCCCTGGACGCCGGCCGGGTGGTGATCGCCGGCGACGTCGGCTCGGTGATCACGCCGTCGCTGCTGGCTTCGGTGTACGGCGTCGACGCGACCGTCGTACCGCACCCGGCGACCGGGCGCCCGCGCGTGATGTGGCGCGGCACGACGGGGGTGCTGAGATGACGGCCGTCGTCGTCCTGGTCGGGCTCGGCGCGGCCGACCACTCGCACGCCTCGCGGCTGCGCGCGATCTGCGATCACGTCGCGTTCCTGCAGGTGGGGGAGCCGTCGCTCTCTTCGTCGTTGACGTCGCTGGCGGACGCCGGCGTGTCCGAGATCGTGCTCGTCGGCTTCTCCGCCGAGCGGCGGTCGTCCCTGCGGTCGTGGCTCAGGCGGGTGGCGAGTCACTGGTTGCGGGAGTACGACGGGGGCTTGCCCGTGCTTCGGATGTCCACCGAGCTCTTGGCGACGCCGTCCGCGGTGCTGTTGGAGGCCGCGCTGCGTCGTACCCGCGTG
>JBDHZS010000210.1:0-6085 GCA_039812025.1 Nocardioides sp.
GCCGGAGTCGCTCGGCGGCTGCCTGTGGCGGCTCTACGCCCTCCGCGCCTGGGTGAACGCGGACCCGGTCCAGGCCGCGCGCGAGTACGACGCGGGCCGGCCCCGCGCCGAGGTCGCCGGTGTGGTGGCGGGCGTCGCGGACCCGCCGGGGCCTGACGAGGTCCGCGACCTGCTCGACCGGGTGCTCCGCGGGCTGGGCGAGGGGGAGTTGGCGGACGTGCTCTTCCGCGCCGCGGCCTTCGCCCGGGTCGTCGCGACCGGCCGCGCCGTACTCGGCCGACCCGCCGCCGCGGCCGCCAAGATGATGAGCACCGCCGACCATCTCGACCGCGCCGGTCACGCCGAATTGCGACACGGGCTGGGTTGAGGTTCTACACTCGCTCTCGAAGTGCGCCGGACCGCGGCAGCCCCGGGTCCCACCTTCAGCCGCTGCGAGCGGCCTTGCGCCGTGAGGCGCTCCCGGTCCGGCGCACTCGACCCGGACACTCGGCGCCCGGTGTGAGTCTCAACGGGCTCTCAGGCGTGGTCGATAAGGTGAGTGGGTGACTCGTCGTACTCGGGCCGTGGCAAGCGTGATCGCCCTCGGCGCAGCCACCGGGTTGTTGGGTTGCAGCACCGAGGCCGAGCTCAGGGGCTCCCGGCCGACCGCCACGGCGGCGGCCACGACGCTCACCGACCCCTGGGCGCCCCAGCCAGGCTCCGATCCGGCCGAGCCGACCACGCCGCCCGCCTCGACCGGCGAGCCCGCCGACCTCACGCTCGGCATCTACGGTCCTCCCGAGTCGACCCGGGTGATCCGCCGGCTGGCGAACAGGTTCGGGCGCGAGAACGACGGGGTCGCCTCGATGACCGTGGAGACCTGGCCCGACTCCGAGGCGGCGGTGGCGGCGTACGACGCGGGCGAACTGCCCGACCTCTTCATGGTGCCGCTCAGCGACGCGCCCCGGCTCGCCGCCGAGGGCCGGACCCGTCGGGTCGACGAGCTCCTCGACCAGCGCGGCGTCGCCTTCAGCGAGACCTACTCCCGCGACGCGCTGCAGGCCTTCGCCAGCGACAACGGCCTGCAGTGCCTGCCGTACGCGATCTCGCCGATGGTCGTCTACCTCAACACCTCCCTGGTCGACTTCGAGAAGATGGCGTTCCGCGGGTTCGAGGTGCCCAGCGATCCGACGCGCTGGAACTGGAACCAGTTCATCGCCGCCGCCGAATTCGCGTCGCGGCCGCCCCGCAGCCAGTGGGGCTTCTACGTCGAGCCGACGCTGCGCCAGTTCGCGCCGTTCGCCTACGCCGCGGGCGTCGAGATCTTCGACGACCCGACCACCCCGACGGCGACCGCGCTGAGCAGCGACGCCAGCCAGGCGAGGCTGGCGGAGCTGAGGCTGGTGCTCGGCGATCCGCGGCTGCGGCCCACGCCGGCCCAGGCGCGCGAGCGCTCGGCGGTCGACCTCTTCAGCCGCGGCCGGGTCGGGATGATCCTGGGCTTCCGCGACCTGACGCCGCAGCTGCGCAGCGTCCCGGGGCTCGACTTCGACGTGATGCCGATCCCCAACATCGAGGGCAACGCGACCGTCGGCGACGTCAAGGGGATCTGCATGTCGGCCGACACCCCCGACCCCGGCCTCGCCGCCGACCTGATGATCAGTGTCTTCTCGACCGAGGCGATCGGCCGGATCGCGCGGCAGGGCTACCTGGTGCCCGCCAACGTCCAGGTCTCGCAGTCCGACGACTTCCTGCAGTTCGGCCAGGAGCCGGCCAACGCGGCGATCTTCAACTCGGGGATCCGCAACATCGTGATGCCCCCCGTGCTCGACGACTGGCGGGCGTTGGACCAGGTGGTGGCGCCGTACCTCCTGCAGTTCCTCAACGCTCCCGTCCTCGACCTGCCCGTGTGGGCCGCCGAGGTCGACCAGGTCACCCAGCAGGTCCTCAGCCCTGACCAGTAGCTCCGGCCCCTGCCACCCCTGCCCCCTGCCTACCCCCCCCTTTGCCGAATGCGGGATTTGTGTCGCTCTGAGCGCTCGAAGCGACACAAATCCCGCACTCGGCAAGACGGGGGTGGCGGGCAAGATGGGGGTGGTGGGGTGGCAGGGCAGGCAGGCAGGCGGGCAAGAGGGGGGCGGGCAGCTCAGTCAGTGCTCTCGAGGGCCGCGACGACGGCGGGGGTGACGAGCTCGACCTGCCAGGGCCGGGCGCCGTACGACGCCAACGCGGCCGACACGGCAGCGGCCAGATCGCCATCGGGAGCGGGCGGCGGCGTCCAGAGCACCCTCCGCAGAGTCTCGGGGGTGATCAGGTTCTCGGCGGGCACCGAGAGCTCCTCCGACAGCTTGGCCAGCGCCGCCCGTGTGTGGGACAGCCGGGCCGCGGCGACGGGGTCCCGGTCGGCCCACGAGCGCGCCAGCGGGGGCACGTCGCCGCGCCGGGCCCGCTCCGGCAGCTCGGCCTCGGGTAGCGAGCGGGCGTGGCGGATCGCTGCGACCCAGGCGTCGGCGTACCGCCGCGCGCCGCGTCCGTGGAAGCCCTTCGTGGCCATCAGCTGCCGCGTCGATGCCGGCATCGCCTGCGCGGCGACGACGATCGAGGCGTCGGGGATGATCCGCCCCGGCGCGATGTCGGTCTCGCGGGCGATCCGGTCGCGGGCCTCCCACAGCGCCTTGACCGTCGCCATCGCCCGGCGCCCGCGCAGCCGGTGCGAGCCGGAGGTACGGCGCCACGGATCGACCCGCGGCGTCGGGGTGAAGGAGCGCAGCGCGTCGAACTCCTGCGCGGCCCACCCGTCCTTGCCGGTCTCGGCGAGCTCGGCGCCGAGCAGCTCCCGCAGCTCGATCAGGGCCTCGACGTCGAGGGCGGCGTACTCCAGCCACGACTGGGGCAGCGGCCTGGTCGACCAGTCGGCGGACGAGTGCTCCTTGCGCAGGTGCTTGCCCAGCAGCTCATCGACGAGCGTGGCCAGGCCGACCCGGGGGTAGCCGAGCAGCCGGCCCGCCAGCTCGGTGTCGAAGAGCCGGTCGGCGTGGAGGCCGAGCTCGGTGAGGCACGGCAGGTCCTGGGTCGCGGCGTGCAGGATCCACTCGGTGTCGGCGAGTGCCTCCTGCAGCGGCGCGAGCGTGCTCAGCCCGATCGGGTCGATCAGGTGCGTCCCGGAGCCCTCGCGGCGCAGCTGGACCAGGTAGGCGCGGTTGGAGTAGCGGTAGCCGGACGCGCGCTCGGCGTCGATCGCGACCGGGCCGGCGCCGCCGGCGATGCGCTCGGCGGAGGCGAGCAGCCCGGCGTCGGTGTCGACGACGCCGGGGAGGCCGTCGCGGAGGATCAGCAGCTCCGGCTCCGCGGGATCGGCCTCAGCGTCCACCACGAGGTCCCCGCTGCCCGCGCCGGCTCGGGATCGCCGCCACGCCCTCGGGCACGGGTTCGAGGCCGGCGGTCGTGCCCAGGACCTCGGCCCACGCCTCGGCGTGGCTGCGCACGTCGGGGACGACGTCCCAGGTCTCGCCGTCGCGGTCGGCGGGGGTCCACGACGCGCGGATCTCGACCTGCGAGCTCTGCTCGTCCTCGGCCATCGACCCGAAGCTCTCGGTCGACACGCACGTCACGGTCCCCGAGATCGAGCGGTGCCGGGCGCCGTGCGCGTCGAGCGCGTCGAGCAGCCACGACCAGCCGACGGCGGCGAGCACCGGGTCGCTGATCAGGTCGGGCTCGAGGTCGGCGCGGACGTAGGCGACGCAGCGGAACGTGCCGTCCCACGCCTCGTTGCCGGCCGGGTCGTGGAGCAGGATCAGCCGGCCGGTCGCGAGCTCGGCGCCGTCGACGGTGACGTCGGCGCTGAGAGCGGTCGCGTGCGGGGCGATCCGCTGGGGCGCAGGCATCTCCTCGCAGAAGACCTCCGGCCGCAGCCGCGCCGAGCGCAGGCCGACGACCGCCTCGCGGAAGGCGGCTGGCAGCACACCGGGACCGGGGTGCGTCTCCTGGCGGACGACCATGGCTCAACAGTAGGAGCCTCGCGCGGCCCCGATGGCCTAACACGCCGCCCGGCCTGCGACCATTCGCACCATGACTGGGGTGCCGGCGCTCGTGGACAGCCCGTTCCTGGCGGCCTGTCGCGGGGAGCGGCCGAGTCGCACGCCGGTCTGGTACATGCGCCAGGCCGGCCGCTCGCTGCCCGAATACCGCGCGCTCCGTGAGGGCGTCGGCATGCTCGAGTCCTGCATGACGCCGGACCTGACGGTCGAGATCACGCTGCAGCCGGTGCGCCGGTACGGCGTGGACGCGGCCATCTTCTTCTCCGACATCGTGCTGCCGCTCAAGGCCGTCGGGGTCGATCTCGACATCGTGGCCGGGGTCGGGCCGGTGGTCGCGCGGCCGGTCTCGACGCTGGCGGACGTCGCCGCGATCGATGACCTCACGCCGTCGCACGTGCCCTACGTCACCGAGTCGGTACGGCGGCTGGTTGCGGCGCTGGGGCCGGTCCCGCTGATCGGCTTCGCGGGGGCGCCGTTCACTGTCGCGTCGTACCTCGTCGAGGGCGGGCCGTCCAAGGACCATGCCCGCACCAAGGCGCTGATGCTCGGCGCGCCCGAGGTGTGGGACGCGCTGCTGACCAAGATCGCGGGGATCGCCGCGTCGTACCTGGCCGTGCAGGTCGCCGCGGGCGCGTCGGCGGTGCAGCTCTTCGACTCCTGGGCCGGCGCGCTGACGCCCGTGGACTACGCCGAGCATGTGCTGCCCCACTCGGCGCGGGTGCTCGCCTCGCTGACGGCTGGCGTGCCGCGGATCCACTTCGGGGTGGGGACCGGCAGCCTGCTGGGGTTGATGGCCTCCGCGGGCGCCGACGTGGTGGGGATCGACTGGCGTACGCCGCTGGCCGACGGGATCGCCCGGGTCGGCGACCGCGCGGTGCAGGGCAACCTCGACCCCGCGCTGGTCTTCGCGCCGCCCGAGGTGATGACCGCCCGGGCCGCCGAGATCGTCGCCGCCGGGCGCGCCGCGCGGGGCCACATCTTCAACCTCGGCCACGGCGTGCTGCCCAGCACCGACCCTGGCCGGCTCGAGCTGCTGACCGAGTTCGTGCACTCTCTCTAGCCTGCTGGTCGGCCCGTCCGGAACTGGTGTCGTTTGGCGCCGCTGATCCGCAACTGGTCTTATATCCCAGGTTACTGGCGAGTATTCGTGCCAATCAAGACCAGTTGCGGAGGGGCACTGGCAATCAAGACCAGTTGCGGGGACTGGTGCTCAGGAGGTCGGGTCAGGAGCTGGGGTCGGGTGCGGCCGGCGCGGGGCGGCGTCGTACTCGCAGCGAGCGGACCGCCAGCCGCCCGAGGAGGAACACCGGAACGCCGACGATGAGCAGCGCGACCGCCGAGGGGAGCAGGTGCCCGGCGAGGGTCGCGGCGCCGCTCCCGAAGTCCCTGAGGTCCGCCCAGCCCGCCTTGAGCCCCGCGACGAAACCGGCCTGCTCGACGACGGGCGCGACATCGTCCGTGCGGTCGATGTGCACGGTGATCGTGGACATCGCGGTCTGGTCGGAGAGGTAGGCCTGCCGCTGCTTGAGCGAGTCCAGCTCGGCCTGCCGCCGCGTCAGCTCGGACTCGATCGAGACGATGTCGCCCATCTTGGTCGCCTCCGCGAGCAGCGCCTCGACCCGCTTGAGGCTCGCCGTCTGGGCGCGGATCCGCACGTCGACGTCGATCACCTCGGTGCTGACGTCCTTGGACTTGCGGTCCGAACTGGTCAGCCGGCCGACCTCCTCGAGCTCGGCCATCGTGTCGTCGAACGTCTCCGCTGGCACCCGCAGCACCAGGCGCGCCCAGCGCATCTCGCCCGTCTCGTCGGACTCGGTCTGCTCGTTGGTGATCTGGCCGTCGGCCTTGTCGGCGACCTTGAGTACGTCGTTGCGCAGGCCCGCGACGTCGTCGCCGCTCAGCCCGACCACGCCCTTGTTGATCACGGACCGGTTGAGGGTGACCGAGGCCTGCCGGGCGGTGGCGGCGGGCTCGCTGAAGTCGGCGCTGTCGGCCTGCGCCGCCTCGGGCACGCTGCCCTCCACCGCGGCGCCCGCGTCGGCACCGCCCGCCTCCTGCATGTCAGCTCC
>JBDHZS010000211.1:0-6018 GCA_039812025.1 Nocardioides sp.
TACGACATCGAGTTGGCCATCGCCCGGATCCGCGGCCCAGGAGGCGATCGATGCGCGGCTTCAACCGGCCGCGAACCTGGCTCACGGTGACGTCGCCGAGTCCCCCGTGTGGGTGTGCATCCGCGCCCCGGTCTCGTTGAAGATGCTGATGACCTGCGCGGGGCGACCGCCCGCGGCGGACATGGCGTGCGGGGTGCGGGTGTCGAACTCCGCGGCTTCACCACGGCTGAGGATCAGATCCTGCCCGCCCAGCCGCAGCCTGAGCTTGCCGGTCAGGACGTAGAGCCACTCGTACCCGTCGTGCACGCGGAGCTCGGGCAGGGTCTTGGTGGGCGGGTACGTGACCTTGTAGGTGAGGATCGGCGAACCCTCCGGTGCGAGCGGCGCGATCACCATGCCGTCGCGACGGATGGCCGGCCGGCGTACCCGCGGGTCCGCCTGCTCCTGGGGGACGAGGTCGTCGAGCCGGATCCCGAGCCGCCGCGTCAGCGGCAGCAGGAGCTCCAGGCTCGCCTGTCGCTTGCCGGACTCCAGCCGCGACAGCGTGCTCGCCGACATGCCCGCCGCCGAGGCGAGCTCCTCCAGCGTCAACCCGCGCGACCGGCGTACGGCGCGCAGCCTCGCCCCGACCTGATCGAGCTCCCCACCCATCGTGCATCTCCTTGCTGATACCGCAATCTGGCTTGCGGCTTCACATTCTGCCCCACGATGGCCCAGGGCAGCGCGCCCGCAACGTGACGCTCGCAACTGCTGAGAAAATCGGCCCGCGAGTCGCTTGAGATGCCGGGGTTCTCAGCAGTTGCGGTGGAGTGGTCGATGAGCCCGCGGCAGGAAGGCACCACCTGCGCGGAGGGGTGCCCCGTGCACGTAAGAGCCGACTCGGCGTGAATCTCGTGCACCTTTGAGCCGACTCGGCGCGGCTATGGAACCGAGTCGGGGCTAGGAGGTCAGGGCCACGCCGACGGCGCAGGCGACGACGAGCCCGGTCAGCAGCACGGGGACGCCGTACATCACGAACTGACCGGTCGAGTATCCGATCGGGCCGATGACCATCAGGTTCGTCTGGTGGCTGTAGGGGTTGAGGAAGGTGAAGGAGATGCAGGTGCCCACCAGCGCGAGCAGGATCACCGGCGACACCGAACTCGCCGCGGCGACGGTGATCGCGACCGGGGTCAGGATCGACGCGGCCGCCGCGTTGGAGATGACGTTGGTCAGCAGGGTCGTCATGACCGCGAAGACGATGATGACGAGCACCTCGCTGCCGCCGGCGAGGGACCGGATGGCGGACGCCAGGATGTCGGCGAGCCCGCTGGCGAGCACGATGGCGCCGAGTCCGACCGAGCCGGCGAGGATGAACAGCACGTTCCAGTCCAGGGCTCGCGCCGCCGAGCGAGCCGGCAGCACGCCGGTGATCACCATGAGCAGCGCGCCGCCGATCGAGGTGAACTCGATCGGCGCCAGGCCGAACGAGGCGCTGAGCACGACCAGGGCGAGGATCCCCAGCGCCGTCCATGTCTGCCGCGGCTGCGGGGCGCTGCCGGCCTTGTCCTGCCACAGCGACACGTGCTCGCTCTCGTCGAGCATCTCCTCGCTCGTCGCGGTCACGTAGCAGGTGGCGCCGGGGACGATCGGCGTGGCGTTCAGCGGTCCGCGTGTCTGCGCCGCGATGACCTCCAGGCCGCGGTCCTCGTCGAGCTCGGCGAGCACCCCGGAGACGCCGGTGTTCAGGGAGACGGCATACAGCCGTTGCGCGGCGAGGCCGAGGTGCGGGCTCGCCCAGAGCACGGTCACGCCGGGCTCAGTCGCCTTGAAGATCAGCAGGTCCCCCGCCTCGAGGGCCGCGTCCCGCGGGAGCGTCTCGCCGTCGCGCCGGATGGCGAGCAGGCGGTAGTCGCGTGCCGAGTCCAGGCCGACCTGCGCCGCGCTGCGTCCTCGCACGAGCGCGTTGTCGCCGACGACGATCTCCACGCGCCAGGTCGGCTTCACCAGCGCGGGCGTCCGTCCCTTCCGGCCCAGCAGGCGCGCGGTCAGGATCACCACGACGACGCCGACCACCGCGACGGGGAGGGCGATCGGCGCGAAGGAGAGCATCCCCATGTCCACGCCGCGATCGGCCGCCATGCCCGCGATCAGCAGGTTCGAGCTGGTGCCGATCAGCGTGATCGAGCCGGCGAGGGTGGTGAGGTGTGCGATCGGCAGCATGACCTCGCGCGCGGGGATGCCGCGCGTCTGCTCGAGCTGCTTGCTCGCCGGGATGAGCATCGCCACGATCGGGGTCGTGTTCATCAGGCCGCTCGCCGCGCCCACCGGCAACGCGAGTCGCAGCAGCGCGCCCTCGGCCGTGTGCGCCTTGCGCAGCAGCTTGCGGGTGGTGCGGGCGACGGCGCCGGTCTGCACGATCCCCTTCGCGATGACGAGCATCGCGCCGACCGTGAGCACGCCGCTGTTGCTCAGGCCGCCGAACAACTCACTCGCCGGAGCGATCCCGAGGAGCCCCGCGATCACCAGGGCGACGCCCAGCGCGACGACGGGCTTGGCCCACCCGGCGGTCATCACCACCAGCGTCGCGATGACGATGATCGCTGCCACCACGACCATACGCCGCTCCTTCGCCAGGTGACCTCACCGCGTCACCGTGGCGGAAGCATATCGGCGCCGGGCCCGAGCTCGCCGACCCGGTGACCGGTTTCGGTCGGGTACGACGCGGGAGGGCGCGGGGCTCACCCGGGGACGGCAGGCCCGGAGTGGTCGGTGCGCGCGGCGACGCGGCGGGGGTCGTCCCCGGGCAGGGAGTCGATCGGGATCCGGGTCGGGTGCGCCGCGGAGCCGGTGACCAGGAACCTCTGGCCGGGCCGCACCGTGGCGGCCTGCGCGAGGACCTCCGCCGGGTACGACGGCTCGTCACCGGCAGGCGCCACCGGCTCGGTGGGCTCGGCGAGGGCGTCGCGCACGATCCGCCGGGGGTCGTACTGACGCAGGTCCTCCCACTGGGTGTGGCTCAGCGAGACGCCCATCTCCCGTTCGGCCTGGGCCCGCGTGCTCTCGACATATCCGCGCAACCCGCGCAGCATCTGGGCGAGCTGATTGGCGTAGACCGGCAACCGATGCGGGCCGAGGACGAGCCCGGCGATGATGGCCACCAGGAACAGCTTCTCGAGGGTCAGGCCGAACATGAGGCTCCTTCGGATCGAGGCGGGCGGGTCAGCGGGTCAGGGCGGGGCCGGGCCGGCCGGCGCTGGTCGCACGTCGTACGGCCCGCCGGTCGTGCACGACGGCGATCGCGAGCGCCGCGGCGAACAGCGCCGTCATCGGCACCGCGACGAGGAACATCGACAAGACGTCGGCCGCCGGGGTCACGAGCGCGCTGAACAGGGTGATGACCACGACGATGACCCGCCAGCTCCGCACCAGGGTGGCGGCGGAGACGAGTCCGGTGACGTTGAGCATCACCATGAACACCGGCAGCACGAAGGCGATGCCCGTCGCGAGCACGACCTTGAGGACGAAGTCGACGTAGTACGACGCGTCGAGGATCGTGCTGTCGGCGTCCGAGGCGAAGCCCGCGAGGAGGCTCACCATGTGGGGGAACAGCGCGAGGCCGAAGGCGCACCCGAGCGCGAAGAGCGGGATGGCCGCGGCCGCGAAGCCGAGCGCGTACCGCTTCTCGCGACGATGCAGCCCGGGTACGACGTACGCGAACGACTGCCACAGCCACACCGGGCTCGACATGACGACGCCCGCGAAGAGTGCGATCTTGAGCTTGAGGTCGAACGCGCCCGTGACGGTGTCGTAGTTGAGGCTCGCCGCCCGGGAGCTCGCGAGCTCTTCGACGGGCGCGCGCAGGAGGTCGAGGATCTCCTCGGAGAGGACGAAGCCGGCGACGATGCCGATCGCCAGGGCGAGGGCCGCGCGAGTCCCCCGGCGCCGCGCCTCGCTCAGGTGCTCGGTCAGGGGCATCTCCCCGGGGGACGGAGCCCGCGCCGCGGCCGCCGCGGTCATGAGGCTTGGCGCTCGCGGACCGGGGCGGTCGCCTCGGTAGTGTCGGACGACTCGGTCGATGCGGCGCCGTCGTCGCGGACCTCGTCCTTGAGGATGCGCAGAGACTGTCCGACGCTCTTGGCCAGCGCCGGGAGCTTGGTGGAGCCGAACACCAGCAGGATGATCGCGAGGATGACGAGGGCGTGCCAGCCCGTGAGGTTCTGAAGCATGGTCTTTCTCCTTGGTCGAGATGAGGTGGGTGTCGAAAAGTCGGGTACGGCGAGGCGGTCAGTCGCCGCTCGGCCGGTCGCCGGAGGGCGGCTCACCGGGCGGGGTCCCGCCGCCCCCTCCGCCACCCGGCCGGCCGGGCGAGGCGGTGGTCGTGGTGTCGATCGCGACGGCCAGCGATCCGACGTAGCCGGAGCTCGGATCGCCGGAGAACGTGCCCAGCTGCAGGTCGTGGCCGTCGCCGAAGACGTTGTCGTTCTCGATGCTGCCGACCTGGGCGAGGTTCTGCGCCGAGCCCGAGTAGGTGTCGAGCTGGTAGACCTCGTCGAGCATCTCCTGGGGGAAGGCGACCTGCGAGGTCGCGATGGCGTTCTCGACGTCGGTCGCGGAGTCGATGTCCGGATAGACCTCGAAGTGGACGTGGGTCCACCGCCCGGAGTAGCAGCCGGGGACGATCGTCTCGAAGGTCGCCTCGCCGTGGGCGTCCGCGACCTGGATCCCGCGCAGGTAGGTCTCGTCCTCGACGCCCTCGGTGTACATCGAGTAGCGGCCCCGCGCGTCGCACTGCCACGCATAGACGGCGGCGCCCTCGAAGGGGGCGTTGTCGTTGACCATGTCGGTGAGGCTGAACGTGAACGACAGCGGCACCCCGTCGACCGTCGTGCCGCCGTCGAGGCTCGAGGTGAGGTCCCTGCGGACGATGCCCGACTCCTCGAGCACGTTGACCCCGTTCGTCCCGTCGGCCGGATAGGGGCCGTTGGTCTCCTCGGGGATCTCGCCCTCTGCGGCCGAGCTCGTGTCGGTAGTCGCGGCCGAGCCAGTGCTCGACGCAGTACTGGACGCCGTATCGGACGTCGTACCGGAGGAGCAGGCGGCCAGCGCAAGCGCTCCGGCGCCCACGCCGACGACGCTGAGGACACGCCGGCGGGTGACGAGGGTCGCGACGTCGAATCCCGCGCCCTGGTCGACGACCTCGTCGTCCGGCCGCGGGAGCAGTCGTCCTTCGTACGACGGGCCGGCGGACGTGTCGTCCGGTTCGGGAACGTGGGGCATGTCGGGCTCCTGGGTGGTGGGGGGCTGTGATGCCCTCACTCTGGCGGCCGGAACCACGGAATCTCTGTGCGCTTGCTGTGCGCCTCCTGTGAAGGGCGATCCGCTCGTCGTACGGCGCTTGGTGTGTCGTCCGCGACCGGATGGCGGTCGCGGACGACACGACAAGCGAGCGGCTCCGCGACTACGCTGCTGCAACGTGACGAGGCTCAGCACGGTCGGCGAGGCACGCGCCGCGGCCCTGGCGGCCGCCGAGGCGGAGGGTGGTGCGGACGAGGAGTTCCTCGCCCGCTTCGAGGCGCAGTTCGAGCGGCTCCACGGGCTCTTCGCGCGGCTGTACGGCGACCGGTCCGACGGCCAGGAGGCGCTCGCCCAGGTGATCGCGCTGGCGTCGTACTCGTGGCGCACCCGGCCCGCGGACCTGAAGGCCCACGACGCCCGTCAGCGCGCGGAGGCCGGGTGGTTCGAGTCCCAGCGGATGCTGGGCGGCGTCTGCTACGTCGATCGCTACGCCGGGACGCTCGCCGGGATCCGCGACCAGATCCCGTACTTCCGCGAGCTGGGCCTGACCTACCTCCACCTGATGCCGCTCTTCGCCAGCCCCGAGGGCGACAACGACGGCGGCTACGCGGTGTCGAGCTACCGCGCGGTCGACCCGCGGCTGGGGACGATGGCGGAGCTGACCGAGCTCGCCGCCGAGCTGCGCGAGGCGGGCATCGCGCTCGTGCTCGACTTCATCTTCAACCACACGAGCAGCGAGCA
>JBDHZS010000212.1:0-6015 GCA_039812025.1 Nocardioides sp.
CGCGGAGGGTTTCGAGGCGACGATCGCGCGGGCGGGCGGCGCCCCGGCGGTGATCGCCCACAAGCGCAGCCAGCGCGATGACGCGCCGACCGTGCTGCTCTACGCCCACCACGACGTCCAACCCGAGAACGACCACGCCGAATGGGACAGTCCGCCCTTCGTCGCGACTGAGCGGGGCGATCGGCTCTACGGCCGCGGCGCCGCCGACGACAAGGCCGGGATCGTCGCGCACCTCGGCGCGATCCGGGTCTTCGGCGACGACCTGCCGGTCAACGTGACCGTGTTTGTCGAGGGCGAGGAGGAGATCGGGTCGCCGTCGTTGTCGGCCTTCCTGGCGTCGTACGCCGAGCAGTTGCGCGCCGGCGTCATCGTGATCGCGGACTCGGCCAACTTCGACATCGGCGTGCCCGCGCTGACCACCAGCCTGCGCGGGCTGGTCCGGGTCGACGTCGAGGTCCGCACGCTGACCCACGCGGTGCATTCGGGGATGTGGGGTGGGCTGGTGCCCGATGCTCTCATCGCCCTGAGCAGGCTGATCGCCAGCCTCCACGACGACGCGGGCAACGTCGCCGTCGCCGGGCTCCATTCCGGTCCGGCCGCTGCCGTCGACTACCCCGAGGAGCGGCTGCGCGCCGAGTCCGGGGCCAACCCGGGCCTCGAATGGATCGGCAGCGGGCCGGTCGTCGAGCGGCTGTGGACCAAGCCGTCGATCTCGATCACCGGCCTGGACGCGCCGCGGGTCGCCGGCGCCTCGAACACCCTCGTGCCCGCCGCGCGCGCCATGATCTCGATGCGGACCGCGCCCGGCGACACCTGCGACAACGCGCTCGCCCGGCTCACCGCGCACCTCGAGGCGCACGTCCCGTGGGGTGCCGAGCTGACCGTCGCCTTCATCGACGGCGGGGAGGCCACGCAGATCGAGGCGGACGGATCCGCGTACGACGCCGCGCGGGCCGCCTTCGCCGAGGCCTGGGACGGCACCGCGCCGATCGACCTGGGGATCGGCGGGTCGATCCCCTTCATCGCGGAGTTCCTGGACGCGTTCCCCGAGGCGAGTGTCCTCGTCACCGGCGTGGAGGATCCCGACACCAGGGCGCACGGCGCCAACGAGGGGCTTCATCTGGGGGAGTTCGAGCGCGTCGTACTGGCCGAGGCGCTGCTGCTGCGCAACCTCGGCCGGCGCTGAGCGGTCCTCTGCGCGTATCTTTGCGTCGACTCGGCGTCCTGAGCGTGCACGGATGCGCCGACTCGGCCTGTTCTGCGTGCACTTTAGAGCCGACTCGGCGTGATTTCGTGCACGTTTGCGCCGACTCGGCGGGATGGGGGTGGTCGGCCTAGACTCGGGTCCGTGGCTACCGACCCCGGCCGAAAGCCGCCCAAACGTCCGGCGGTGAGCGGCGTCGTACCCCCAGGACGCGCACGCAGAGGCGGTGACGGCCGCCTGACCGCAGCGCTCGACCCGCAGGACCAGGGACCCCAGGACCAGTGCGGCGTCTTCGGCGTGTGGGCGCCGGGCGAGGACGTGTCGAAGCTCACCTACTTCGGCCTCTACGCCCTGCAGCACCGCGGCCAGGAGTCCGCGGGCATCGCGGTCAGCAACGGCAAGCAGATCCTGGTCTACAAGGACATGGGCCTGGTCTCGCAGGTGTTCGACGAGTCGACGCTCGACGCCCTGAAGGGCCACCTGGCGATCGGCCACGCCCGCTACTCCACGACCGGCGCGAGCACGTGGCACAACGCGCAGCCGACCTTCCACCCGACGGTCGACGGCTCTCTCGCGCTCGGCCACAACGGCAACCTGATCAACACCGCCGACCTCTCCGAGCTCGCCAGCGAGCACGGCGCCGCCGAGGGCGAGCTGGACCTGCGGATGCGGGCGCCGGCCACGACGACCAACGACACCTCGCTGGTCACGGCCCTGCTCGCGCACCACCCGGACACCTCGCTGGAGGAGCGCGCCCTGGAGGTCCTGCCGCAGGTCAGGGGCGCGTTCTGCTTCGTGTGGATGAACGAGGACACGCTCTTCTGCGCCCGCGACCCGCAGGGCGTGCGGCCGCTGGTGCTCGGCCGGCTCGAGCGCGGCTGGGTCGTCGCCAGCGAGGACGCCGCGCTCGCGACCGTCGGCGCCAGCATCGTCCGCGAGGTCGAGCCCGGCGAGATGCTGGTGATCAACGAGGACGGCCTGCGCAGCCGCAGGTTCGCGGAGCCGGAGCCCAAGGGCTGCGTCTTCGAGTACGTCTACCTCGCCCGCCCCGACGCCTCGATCGCGGGCCGTAGCGTCCACGAGGCGCGGGTCGAGATGGGCCGCCAGTTGGCGCGCGAGTTCCCGGTCGACGCCGACATGGTGCTGCCCGTGCCCGAGTCCGGCACCCCGGCCGCGACCGGCTACGCCGAGGAGTCCGGCATCCCCTTCGGCCAGGGCTTCGTGAAGAACTCCTACGTCGGCCGCACCTTCATCCAGCCTAGCCAGACGCTGCGACAGCTGGGCATCCGGCTCAAGCTCAACGCCCTGGAGCCGGTGATCCGCGGCAAGCGGCTGGTCGTCGTCGACGACTCGATCGTGCGCGGCAACACCCAGCGCGCCCAGGTCCGGATGCTCCGCGAGGCCGGCGCGCTCGAGGTCCACGTCCGGATCTCCAGCCCGCCGGTGAAGTGGCCGTGCTTCTACGGCATCGACTTCGCCACCCGCGCCGAGCTGATCGCCAACGGGCTGGACATCGACGAGATCTGCGCCAGCATCGGCGCCGACAGCCTCGGCTACATCTCCCTGGAGGGGATGATCGCCGCCACCGACCGGCCGGCCGACGACCTGTGCGCCGCCTGCTTCACCGGCGTCTACCCGATCCCGCTGCCGGACGAGTCCCGCCTCGGCAAGCACCTGCTGGAGGCGAAGCTGCCCGCCGAGGCGCTGCCGGTCCTCAACAACCCCTGATCAGGAGTCCCGTGACCAACGCGTACGCCGCCGCCGGTGTGTCCATCGAGGCTGCCGACCTGGCCATCGAGCTGATGAAGGGCTCGGTGGCGCGCGCGACGCGGCCCGAGGTGATCGGCGGGCTCGGCGGCTTCGCCGGGCTGTTCGACGCGTCCGCGCTGGCGTCGTACCGCCGCCCCCTGCTGGCGACCTCCACCGACGGCGTCGGCACCAAGGTCGCGATCGCGCAGGCGATGGACGTCCACGACACCATCGGCTACGACCTGGTCGGGATGGTCGTCGACGACCTGGTGGTCTGCGGCGCCGAGCCGCTCTTCATGACCGACTACATCGCGACCGGCAAGGTGGTCCCGGAGCGGATCGCCGCGATCGTCAAGGGCATCGCCGACGCGTGCGTCGAGGCCGGCTGCGCCCTGGTCGGAGGCGAGACCGCGGAGCACCCCGGACTCCTCGCGCCCGACGAGTACGACGTGGCGGGGGCCACCACCGGCGTGGTCGAGGCCGACCGGCTGCTCGGCTCGGAGCGGGTGCGCGCCGGCGACGCGATCGTCCTCATCGAGTCCTCCGGGCTGCACTCCAACGGCTACTCGCTCGTGCGGCACGTCCTGCTCAACACCGCCGGCTGGGCGCTCGACCGCGACGTGGCCGAGCTCGGCCGCACCCTCGGCGAGGAGCTGCTGGTCCCGACCCGGATCTACGCCAAGTCCTGCCTCGCGCTGGCCGACGCGGACGTCGTCCACGCCATGGCGCACGTCACCGGCGGCGGGCTCGCGGCCAACCTCGAGCGGGTGCTCCCGGCCGGGGTCACGGCCACGATCGACCGCGCGACGTGGATGCCGCAGCCGATCTTCGACGTGGTACGACGGGTGGGCGCGGTCTCGCAGCCCGACCTCGAGGCCACGCTCAACTGCGGCGTCGGCATGGTCGCCCTCGTCGAGGCCGACGCCGCCGACCGGGCCGTCGAGATCCTCGCCGGGCACGGACTGCGGGCCTGGGTCGGCGGGGAGATCACCGCCGAGGCGGGCGGCGCGGGCCGCGCCGTACTGGTCGATCAGCACCCCGGCTGGTGATCCCGGGTGGACCGGATCGACCGGCCCATGTGCGCGCACGCCCACCTGCCCTGTAACGTTGGCCTCACGATAATCCTGATAACCAGACCGGGAGCCGAGGCCTGAGCCCGTCCCGGCCAAGTGCGCGAGGGGGTCGACCCATATGGGGCGCGGCCGTGCTAAAGCAAAGCAGACGAAGGTTGCCCGCAACCTGAAGTACCGGACCTACGAGACGGACTTCAACGCGTTGGCCCGTGAGCTGCATGGCGAGAAGGACACCGATGTCGTCGACGAGGTCGACGACGACTACGACGACCCCTGGGCGGACTACCGCAGTCCGCGTCGGGACTGACACGCCTCACCAGGCAGGTCCCCTGTCGGCCGCCCGGCCACCACTAGGCATCTCGGGCGCTCGGCTCATCGGCGCGCCCGCATGAAGACGACGTCGCCGTGAGTCCCGTACTCGGGTAGCTCGCCGCCCCACCGGCGCCCGTTGAAGGTCGCCATCAACCAGCCGCCGTCGGGCAGCCTGGTCAGGGTCGGCCAGGGGATGTTGGTGGGGTACGGCGCGTCGAGCGCCCCGACCTGGGCCAGGTCGAGGTCGAAGACCGGCATCTGCTCGCGCTGGCCCCGGCGACCGTCGCGGCCGTCGCTGGCGAGCACGCGCCAGCCCTCGTCGAGCCGGGTGAGCGTCGTACCCTCTCCCGCGCGGCGGCTCGGGTCCGAGGCTCGGAAGGTCAGCTCGTCGAGGCTCGGCCCCGTCGCGAGCCCGGGGTGGAAGTTGAAGAACCGCTTCGCGGTCACGAAGCCGACGTGCCACAGGCCGTCGATCCGGACCAGATGCGGATCCCAGACCCCGACGGACCGGGCGGGACCGGTGGGGACCCGGAGCTCGCGGGTGTCGAGGACGTGGCGGCCGGCGAGCAGGTCCCGGTCGGTCTCGGCGAGCGTGACCCGGAGCGTGCCCGGCCTCTTGCGGAAGTCGCCCCAGGTGCTCGCAGCGACCAGCCACCGGCTGCCGTCGCGGACCAGATGCACCGCGTGGTCGCCGTACACGCCTGGGCCCGTGGGACGCCGGAAGTAGAGGTCGGCCAGGTGTTCCAGGTCGAGCGAGTCGGAGTCGAGCGCCCAGACGCCGGCGTGGGCGCTGGTGAAGCCGCCCGGCCCGGCGTGGGTCGCGCTCAGCGCGAGCCGGCCGTCGGGGAGGAGGATCGGCTCGCCCGAGGGGTCGCTGACCCAGCGCAGATCGCGGAGCCCGACCTGGCCGAAGCCGCCCGCCCTCGCCCGGGCCGCGCCCGCGGTCGTCGCGGTCAGGGCCGCGCACCAGGCCGGGTCGGAGGTAGCAGCCAGCACGGAGCGGGCGTGCGCCCTCCAGCCCGCCGGCCCGCGGCCCAGCGCGGCGACGGTGGTGCCGGTCAGCGTCACCGCGAGCCGGGTGAGGCCCGGGGCCGCGGCGTGCCGGCGGCTCACCAGGTCGCGGCTGTCGACCCGCAGCCAGGCCCGCGCCCCGTCGTACACGGCCTCGATGCGGCTGGTCCCCGACTGCAGCGCGACCGAGCCGGGGCCGCCGGCGAGCTCGGTCTCGACGGCGGCGTACGGCGCGGGTTGGGGCACCGGCGCACCAGTCAGGTCCCCCGCGGTGTCGTGGGCGCAGGCGAGCGGCGCGATGAGGTCGACCGGCCGGGCGCGGCGGACGATCTCGAAGCGGGGCAGCACCCGAGCATCATGCCCGGCCCGGGTTCAGCGCAGCGCCGCCAGGTAGGCGCCGGCCGCCCGCACGTCGCGGACCCGGCGCTCCCAGGTGATCCCGACGACGGTCAGCACCGCACCCGCGAGCGCGATCAGGATCCAGGGCGGCACCTCGCCGGCGTACGGCCACAGGAACTGGACGACGAGCGCCGTACCGACCGCCGCGCCGACCACCAGCGGCGCCGCCAGCCGCAGCCCCACGCCGCCCAGGACCAGGACGAGGCAGGCCGCGCCGAGCAGCGCGCCGCGCAGCGAGACCGGCGAGCCGTCGACCAGGACCGCGCC
>JBDHZS010000213.1:0-5994 GCA_039812025.1 Nocardioides sp.
GGGGGCTGCCGGCGCGGGAGCCGCCGGGGCAGGAGCAGGAGCCGCCTGCGCCGCGGGGGCGGCGCTCGTGGCGGCCGCGCCGGTGGCCGACTCGCCGGCGAAGAAGGCGCGCCACTCGGCGGTCACGCTGTTGGGATCGCGGTCGTAGGACTCCCGCATGTCTTCGACCAGCCAGTCGTTGGCTCCGAAGCCGTCCGGCAGTGCGCTGGAGGGTGCTGAGCTGGGCTGGTTTCCTGCTGACGACTTCGGCACGGGACGACTCGCCTCTTCCGGACGCGCGGGGGGATGGATTCAGTCTGTAAGGCTAGACCCACCGGAGCCGAAATGTCCGGCCAGGCAACAGGTTTGCTGCATTGTGGACCAGTACCTCGATCTGTGGGGAGTTCTTTACATGACGCAGCGACACCAGCGCCGGGTCCGGACCCTCGGCTCACTCCTGCTGAGCCTGGTCATGGCGGCGGCCATGAGCTGCAGCGGGGACGACGCGGCCGAGCCGGAGGCCGAGCCGTCTGAGACCGCCGCCGCGCCCGTCGTCGGGCAGCTCGGCAAGACGGTCGGCCAGGTCCAACCGAAGCGGCGCGAGCGCACCGTCGAGCAGGTGACCGCCACGGTCGAGAAGTGGCTCGCCGCGGCGTACCTCGACGGCGACTATCCACGCTCGCCGAAGAGCTTCGCCGACGCGCTGCCCGGCTTCACGCCCGGCGCCGAGCGGCAGGCGTGGCGCGACCGGGATCTGATGACCAACGCCGACATCAGCCGGAAGATCGATCAGGTCACCCCGCTCAACGAGCACATCGTCGTCGACGTGCTCGGCCAGCGCGGCAAGCCGGCGGCGGCGACCGCGCGGTTCAAGCTCCGGTTCCGCACCGAGGGCGATCTCGAGAGGCAGGTGCGGGTCGGCGGATCGGTCCGGCTGGTGCCGGGTAAGGACGGGAAATGGCGGATCTTCTCCTACGACGTGGTGAAGGGGGTGCAGCGGTGATCAGGCTGCTGCTGCGGATGGCCGTGCTGGCCGTGATCCTGGGAGTGCTGGCGGTGGGGTTGCCCAACTCGGCAGCCCCGCGCGACGACGTACTCCTCATGAAGACCCAGACGGCGTCCGGCGTCGACGCAGGGTCCGACGTCATCTGGATCCTCGGGATCGGCTCGGACGCGCGACCCTGGGAGCCGATGCTCGAGACCCGCGGCGACGCGTTGCAGCTGGTCGGGATCAACACCAAGACCGGTGCCGCCACCGCGATCGGCATCCCGCGCGACTCCTGGGTGGCGATCCCCGGGCACGGCTCGGAGAAGATCAATAGTGCCCTCTACTTCGGCGGGCCGAAGCTCCAGGCGCAGACGGTCGGCAACCTGATCGGCATCCAGCCCGACTACGTCCTCGTGACCCGCTTTGAGTCCTTCGAGAACCTCGTCTACTCGATCAACGGCATCGAGGTCCACAACCCGCGGGCGTTCAGCGACGAGTACCTCAAGGACGACGGCTTCAAGGCCGGGAAGATCAAGCTCAGCGGGTACGACGCGCTGGCGTTCTCCCGGATCCGCAAGAGCCTGCCCGGCGGCGACTTCGACCGCTCGGCCAACCAGCAGCGGGTGCTGCGCGGCATCCACCGCAAGATCGTGCAGCGCGCCGACGAGCCGGGCTTCCTCGAGCAGGGCGCGCTCAACGTGATGCGCTACACCTCGACCGACCTGCCGCCCGCCCAGCTCTTCCGGCTGGCGACCGCGGTGGCCAACGTCGATGCCCGGAAGATCACGACCTGCGTGATCCCCGGCGGCATCGGGTACGTCGGGGAGCAGAGCGTCGTCTTCCCCGACGTCGCCACCGCCCGCGGCTACGGCAACGACGCCCGCCGCGACGCCACTCTGGACAAGGGCTGCTGACCCGCCGAGTCGGCTCAAAGATGCACCGAGATCACGCCGAGTCGGCTCAAAGGTGCACGAAAAACACGCCGAGTCGGCTCAAAGGTGCACGAAAAACACGCCGAGTCGGCGCAAACGTGCATGCCTGTCCACAGGGTGGGCGCCGGCGCTGTGGATAACCGTGCACTTTAGCGCCGACTCGGCGCTCTCAGCGTGCACGGATGCGCCGACTCGGCGCTCTCAGCGTGCACAGATGCGCCGACTCGGCGGGGTTAGGCGGGGTGGCGGACCTCGCCGGCGACGACGGTCTTGGCGACCCGGGTGGTGAGCAGAGAGTCCGCGCCGGCCTCGAAAGGGTCGGCGTCGAGGACGACGAAGTCCGCTGCCAGGCCCGCGGCGAGGGTGCCGGTGAAGCCGTCCAGGCGGCAGGCGTAGGCCGCGTCCCGGGTCGCGTGCCCGATTGCGGTGGCCAGGGGAAGCGCGTACTGCGGCAGGTTCGCGGGCAGGCTCGGGTCCATGGCGGAGCGCCGGGTCGTGGCGATGAACATGTTCGGCAGCGGCGGATGCGGCGCGGTCGGCGCGTCGGACCCGAAGGCCACGACCGCCCCGGCCGTCGTGAACTCCGGCCACGGGAAGCCCCGCTCCATCCGCTCGTCGCCGAGTCGCTCGCGCCAGTTGTCCATGATCGCCGGGTCGGCGTGGACCGGCTGCATCGACGCGACGACGCCGAGCTCGGCCAGCCGCTCGACGTTCTCGCGCGTCACCGTCTCCAGGTGCTCGATGCGGTGGCGCCGGTCGCGGGGGCCGTTCGCGGCGATGGCCGCCTCGACCGCGTCCAGCGCGATGTTGGAGGCCTCGTCGCCGATCGCGTGCATCGCGACCTGGAGCCCGGCGGCGTCGGCGGCGACCACGACCGGGATCAGCGCGTCGCGGTCCCAGATCGGGCCGGGGTGCGACCCGTCGGCGAAGGGCTCGCGCATCGACGCGGTGCACGAGTCGATGACGCCGTCGATCATCACCTTGATGCCGACGATCCGCAGCCAGGGCGAGTTCAGCCGGGCGGCGTGATCGATCGCCTTGCGCACCTCGGCCAGGTCCGCCTCGGTGCTCGCCGAGGGCGCGATGAGCCAGTGCCCGCTGATCCGCAGGGGGAGCTCGCCGTCCTCATCCACGGCCCGTTCGAGCGCGGCGAGGTCCTCGTCGTTCAGCCCCATGTCGACGGCGGCGGTGACGCCGACGGCGAGGTAGTGGGAGAGCGCCGCGGCCAGCTGTTCGTCGCGGTCGGCCGGGGTGAGGACCGCGGTGAGGAACTCCCGCACCAGCCCCAGCGACGCCATCTCCTGCAGGTGCCCGGTGGCCTCGCCGGTCGCGGGGTCGCGGACGATCTCGCCGCCGACCGGGTCCGGGGTGTCGGCGTCGATCCCGAGCTCGGCCAGCGCGGCTGAGTTGACCCAGGACGAGTGCAGGTCATTGGCGGCCAGGTAGACCGGGCGGTCGGGGATGGCCGCGTCGATCATCTCCCGGTGCGGCTCCTCGCCGTCGAGCGCCGAGTAGAGCCAGCTGGTGCCCAGCAGCCGCGGGGCGTCGGGGTGCTCGGCGGCGAAGCCGCGCAGCCGGTCCTGGATCTCCGCCACGTCCTTGGCATCGGCCAGCTCGAGCTGGGCGAGGGCGTCGCCGAGCATCAGCAGGTGCGTGTGGGCGTCGATGAAGCCAGGCAGCACCAGCGCGCCGTCCAACTCGACGACGTCGTCGCCGGCGTGAGCCCCGGCAGAGGAGTCGTCACCGACGTACACCAGCGTGTCGCCGGAGACGACGAGCGACTCCGCCCAGGGGGCGTCGGGGTCGGCCGTGAAGATCCGGCCGCCGCGGTACCAGGTTGTGGTCATCGGGACACCTCCGGGGCGCCGTACAGGGTGCGATAGAGGACAACGTAGAGCACGGCGGCGGTGATCATGCCGACGGGCAGCGAGAGGTCGAGGCCGTCGAGGGCGCCCGCGATCGGCCCGACGAAGTTGATCGCCGGGGCGTAGGCGCACAGCAGCGCGAGGAACATGGCGGCCAGTACGGCGACCGCGCCGGCGATGTTGACGCCGCCGGTGAACCAGTACTTCGAGGTGGGCGACTCGTCGCTGAGCTCCAGGCCGTCGTAGCTGTTGCGGCGCATGACGATGTCGGCGACGTAGACCGACATGATCGGCCCGACGAGCGTCACCATGAGCGCGAGCATGTTCGACACGGCGGTCAGGAAGTCCTGCACGAGGACCGCATACATCGTCATGAGTACGGCGATGACGCCGGTGATCACGACCGCGACCGCGCGGCTCACCGGGACGCCGACGGCCTGCAGCGCGAGCCCGGCGCTGTAGGTGGTGAGGGTGTTGTTGGACATCACGCCGACGATGACCGCGACCAGGAAGATCAGGTGCAGCCACCCCGGGCCGAAGCTCTGCAGGCCGATCTCCGGGTCCGTCATGTCGACGGTGCCGGCGGCGAAGATGCCGATCGAGCAGATGATCGCCGCCGGGACCAGGCTGCCGAGGGCGGTGTAGACCGCGACCGCGACGGGGCTGGTGTCCTCGGGCAGGTAGCGGGCGAAGTCGGAGCTGATCGTGTAGGAGAGCGGGAGCGAGGCGATCAGCGTGACGCCCGCGAGGGCGGTCGACCACAGGACGAGGCCGGTCAGCGGCTCCGGCTGCCGGAACCCGTAGTCCGCGCCGAGGAAGACGAACGCGCCCACGGAGAGGAAGGCGACGGCGAGCGCGATCGACAGCGGCCCGTAGAGCTTGCTGATCGTCGCCTGGCCGTAGACCGCGAGCAGCACGGTGAGGATCGCGATCACGAGGATCACGACGACCTTGGCCGGGGTGGTCGCCTCGATCCCGGCCACCTCGACGAGCGCGAACCCGGTGTACGACGCTGCCGACCAGCCGATCGCGATGTAGCAGACCGAGACGAACCAGCCGTTGACCGCGATCGCGACCCGGTTGCCGCGCACGCCGTACATCGCCCGCATCACGACCTGGCTCGGCGTGCCCGACTTGGGGCCGGTGATCGCGACGGTGCCGGTGACGAAGGCGAAGAGGCCGCCGACGATCGTCACCAGGACCGCCTGCCAGAGCTCGAGGCCGATCGCGACGAGGACGGTGCCGGCGATGATCATCAGGTAGCTGCTGATGTTCGGCGTCGCCCAGAGCGCGAAGAGGTCGCGGGGCTTGCCGTGGCGCTCGGACGGCGGGATGAAGTCGACGCCGTGGGTCTCGATGTGGCCCGCGGTGTCGCCCTTGGGGAGCGTCTGGCCCTCGGCTGGGATCTGGTTCTCGGCGGTCATCCGCACCCTCCGCGTGCTTCGGGCCCGGGGCCGCTCGTGGCCGTTTGCGGGCGCTGTCGGCCGGTTGTCGGCCGCTGTCACGCTAGCGAGGCCGGGCCGATCGCACCATCACTTGTGGCACGGGTCTCGGCTTATTTGCCCTGTGCTTATCGGGCTGTGCTTATCGGGCTCGGCTTATCGGGCTCGCTCGTCGCCGAGGCGCTTGACCGCGTGGGTCTCGCCGTCCTCGACCCTGCCGGACGGCTCGTAGCCCCGGGCGCGGTAGATCGGTGCAGGCGAGCCTGGTCCCTCGACCCACGACACCTCGATCGCCGTCGCGCCCTGGTCGCGGCACCGCTGCTCGAAGAGGTCGAGCGCCGCCGAGCCGACGCCGCGGCCCTGGTGCATCCGGTCGACGAGGAGCCGCCACAGGTAGGGGTTCGGGTGGGCGTCGGTCATCTCCGCGGCCATGAGGAAGCCGGCGACCTCGCCGTCGGCCACTATCGCGCGGTACCAGGGCACCAGTACGGCGCCGTCCAGCGACTCCGGCGCGAGGGCGTCGCGGAAGCTGCCGAGCATGGGGGCGACGAAGCGCTCCTGGGACTTGTGGGTGACCAGGGCGGCGACGGCCCGGCGGTTGTCGGCTGTGACCGGCGCGAGCTCGACGTGCTCCGGGCGGTGTCGGGGGCGGTCGCGCCAGGCTTCCCAGCCGGCTCGCGCCACGCCGTACAGCCTGTCGTCGGAGCATTCCTCGCCCACCCAGAACGACTCCCGTGTCTGGCCCTCGAAGACCATCCCGCACGCCTCCAGCACCCGCGCGGACGCGA
>JBDHZS010000214.1:0-5980 GCA_039812025.1 Nocardioides sp.
GGATGCTCCACTGGCCGAGGTAGGCCAGCAGCGCCAGGAAGTAGACGGTGCCGGCCGCGAAGATGGCTTGCTGGCTCAGGATCGCCCAGGCTGCGTCGGTCATGTCTGCTCCTTGTGATCTGCGCGGAGGGCCTCGACGACCCTGGCGACCTCCTCGGCGACGTCGCCGCCGCCGGACCGATCCAGCCCGGCGACCTCCACTAGTGTGCCCCCTTCGCGCCCGGTTGTGCGCACCCAGATCCGTCTGGGCCGGATGAAGAGGCTCATCAGCAGGCCGATCAGCGCCAGAACGGCCCCGCTCAGAGCCACGATCTTGCCCGGTGTCCGGCTGATCTGCATCCGGGTCCACTGCTCGACGCCCTCGAACTCGACCTCGCCGACGCCGCCGGGCAGCTTCACGCTCTCGCCGGGCGCGAGCTCGACGCGGAACATCGAGCCGTCCTTCTTCGTCACCGGCTCCATCGCGGAGGTCTCCAGGGTGTAGACCGACTGCGACGCGCCGAGGTCCATGCCCAGGTCGCCGGTGTAGACGGTCATCACGATCTTGGGGTTGAGCGCCTCGCCGAACCGCGAGAAGGGCCCGGTCTCCATCGTGAAGTCGTACGTCGGGTAGAACTCGCCGGTCAGCCCGATCTGGGTGGGCTGCGCGTCGGGAGCCTTGACGACGCCGAAGGAGGTGAAGGTCCGCGGATCCTGCGGCAGGAAGGGGGTCGGACCGCTGGTGGCGACGTCGCCGTTGCCGTCCCGGATCGTGATCACGGGCGCGTAGCCGTGGCCGATCAGGAAGACGGTCGTGTCGCCGATCGTCAGCGGGTGGTTCACGCGCAGGTCGTAGTGCTGCTCCGGCGACCCGCCCGGGCAGTCGGCGCGCCAGGTGATCGGCGCGGTGAAGCCGCGCGCGGACCCGGTCTGCGGACCGGAGTAGATCCACCGGGCGGAGAACGAGTCGACGTCGTAGCAGAAGGGCTCCATCACCGCCGGGTCGAAGAGGTTGCCCGGGTCGAAGTCGTCGTACATCGCCGGGTTGTTGGCGAAGCCGTCGCCCACCACGGTGATCACCGCGCCCTTGTAGCCGAAGAGCGAGCCGGCCGCGAAGCCCCCGAGCACGATCAGCAGCGCCAGGTGGAAGAGCAGGTTGCCGACCTCGCGGAGGTGGCCGCGCTCGGCTGAGACCGAGCTCTCAGCCTCTTCGCCTTCTCTGATCCGGTAGCGGCGCAGCGCCGTGCGGGCGGCCGCGAGCACCTCCTCGGGCGCCTGATCGGTCGAGTACGACGTGTGCCCGTCGAGCCGCTCGAGCCGCCGCGGCGTCTTCGGCGGCGGCCTGCGCCAGGCCCGGGCATGGGCGATCAGCCGCGGCACGATGCACCCGACCAGGGAGATCACCAGCAGCAGGTAGATCGCGGCGAACCAGACCGAGTCGAAGACCGAGAAGAGGCCGAGCTTCTCGTAGATCGGGGTCAGGTCGGGGTGCTCGCGCTTCCAGGTGTTGGCGCGGAAGGAGTCGACGCCCTCCTGGGGGATCACCGAGCCCGGGATCGCAGCGATCGCCAACAGCAGCAGCAGGATCAGCGCCGTGCGCATCGACGTCAGCTGGCGCCAGCCGAAGCGCAGCAGCTCCCGCGGCGTCAGCTCGCTCGCGCCATCCCTTCTGGCGGTCTGGCCAGTCACAGTGCCCTCCCGTGAGCTCGCAGTTCGAGTGCGATCTCACGGTCGACGGTCGGGTGCGGACCGCCGCGCTCTCTCGCTTCGCTCACACAGCCACCTCGAAGTCGCTGATCAGGTTGATCTGCAGCCAGATGGTGAGGTCGTCCCACCAGCCGGTGATCAGCAGCACCCCGACGGCGATCATCATCGTCCCGCCGGCGCGCATCACCCACACCTGGTGGCGGCGTACCCAGCCGATGGCGCCGAGCATCCGGTCGTAGGCGAGCCCGGCGATCAGGAACGGGATGCCCAGCCCGAGCGCGTAGAACAAGGAGAGCAGCGCGCCGCGGCCGGGGCTGCCTTCGGTGACCGCGAGGGCGTTGATCACCCCGAGCGTCGGGCCGACGCAGGGGGTCCAGCCGACGCCGAAGAGGAAGCCCAGCAGCGGCGCCGCGCCGAGGCCCACCGCCGGCACCGCATGGAACCTCAGGTCGCGTTGCAGGAACCCGACGGATCCCAGGAACGCCAGGCCCAGCAGGATCGACAGCACGCCGAGCGCGATCGACAGCTCGCGGCGGTGCATGATCAAGAAGGAGCCGAGGGCACCCGAGGCGGTCCCGATCAGCACGAAGTAGGTGCTGAAGCCGAGCACGAAGAGGCCGGTGCCTGCCAGCATCCGGCCGCGGCTGGAGCGGGCCTTGCCCTCGGCCAGGTCCACCGCGGAGAGGCCGGTGGCGTAGGAGACGTAGCCGGGGAGCAATGGGATCACGCACGGGCTGAAGAAAGACACCAGCCCGGCGAAGACCGCGACCGGGATGGCCAGCATCAGTGTGCCGGACGCCGCGGTCAGCCTGAACCAATCATCCATCGGACTCCGCCAACACGTCGTCGATCAGCGTGGTCAGGGTGGTCCGGGACGGCAGCGGCCCGATGATCGCCGACGCGAC
Source organism: Nocardioides sp. (assembly GCA_039812025.1). GTDB lineage: Bacteria > Actinomycetota > Actinomycetes > Propionibacteriales > Nocardioidaceae > Nocardioides. The sequence continues at coordinate 2,592 of JBDHZS010000214.1, forward strand.
GCGCCCCTTGGAGTCGAGCACCACGATCGAGGGGATCATGGTCGGGCCGAGGCGGATGCTGTCCCGGAAGGCCAGCAGCGCCTCGCCGTCCGGGGAGTAGACCGACGAGTAGGGGATGGCCTTGCTGCGCACGAACGCCTGGGCGGTCTCGGGCGACGCGTCGCGCACGTTGACGCCCAGGAAGCCGACCTTGCCGTCGTACTCATCGGCGATCGAGATCAGGTCTGGAACTTCCTCGCGGCACGGCGGACACCAGGACCCCCAGACCACGACGACGGCGGGTTGTCCGCGAAGCTCGGCCAGCGTGAGCTCCTCGTCGTCCAGCCCGGTGCCGTCGAGGTCGATCGGGTCGGTCCGGTCCTCGAGAGGGACCTCGACCGTCGACACGGAGGTGAGGTAGCCGGTCTCGCCGCCCTCCCCGCCGCTGCAGCCGGTGGCGAGGAGTACGACGACGCACAAGGCGCTGAGAAGCCGGCTGAGCCGTCCGGTCATCATGGCGTGTCCGGCGCGTCGCCCGAGGAGAAGTTCGCGGACCGCTCGCCGCGCGGGATGAGCCGGAGCGCGGGCTCGCTGTAGCCGACCCCGATCAGCCCGTCGTCGTCGAAATGGAAGGAGGTCACCGAGCAGAGCGTGCAGCGCCGGCGCCGCGGGTCGTGGAGATAGCGCCGCTTCTCCGCGGAGAGCCGCGCGATCCAGATCGGCAACTGGTGGGAGACGATCACGGCCTCCCGGCCGGCGGCCGCGGAGCGGGCGTCGAGGATCGCCGCCCGCATCCGGACGGCGACGGCCTCATACGGCTCGCCCCACGAGGGACGGACCGGGTTCCACAGGTGGCGCCAGGTGCCCGGGTCGCGCAGCGGGCTGGCGCCCGGGGAGAACCGCCGCCCCTCGAAGACGTTGGCCGACTCGGTCACGCGCGGGTCGACCACCGCCTCCAGCCCGTGGCCGGCCGCGATCGGCTCCGCGGTCTCGCGGGCCCGCTCCAGCGGCGAGGTGAAGATGCGGACGATGTCGTGCTCGGCGAGCGCCGCGGCGACCGTCTGCGCCATCTCGCGGCCGCGCTCGGAGAGGGAGAAGCCGCCCATCCGGCCGTAGAGCACGCCGTCGGGGTTGTGGACCTCCCCGTGGCGCACCACGTGCACCGTCGTACTCATGCGGCCGCCCCGGCCGCTGCCTCCGCGGCGGACGGCAGCGCGTCGAGCACCGCCTGCACCGCGCGGTCGTCGTGCGCGGCGGAGACGAACCACGCCTCGTAGGCCGACGGCGGCAGGTGTACGCCGCCCTCCAGCATCGCGTGGAAGAACGCCGCGAACGCCGCCGTGTCCTGCCTGGTCGCGCCCGCGTGGTCGCGCACCGGCTTGTCGGTGAAGAAGACCGAGAACATCGTGCCCGCGGACTGGACGACGTGGGGCACTCCGGCGGCGGTGAGCGCCTCGCTCGTCGCGGCCTTGATCACGTCGCCGACGCGGGTGAGGTGGTCGTAGACGTCCCCGGTGGCCAGGCGCAGGGTGGCCAGGCCGGCGGTGGTGGCGACCGGGTTCCCCGACAGGGTGCCGGCCTGGTAGACGGGGCCCTCCGGGGCGAGCTGGGACATCAGGTCCGCGCGGCCGCCGAAGGCCGCCGCCGGCAGTCCCCCGCCCATCACCTTGCCGAAGGTCACCAGGTCGGGCAGCCAGCCCTCGACCGCGCCGTCGAGCCCCCACTGGCCGCGACGCGAGGCCCGGAAGCCGGTCATCACCTCGTCGGAGATGAAGAGCGCGCCGTGGGCGCGGCAGGTCTCGAAGAGGAACCGGTTGAAGCCGGGTCCGGGCGGTACGACGCCCATGTTGCCCGGGGCCGCCTCGGTGATCAGGCAGGCGATCCGGTCGCCGTACTCCTTGAAGACGGCGGCAACGGCGGCCCGGTCGTTGTAGGGCAGGATCAGGGTCTGCTCGGTCGTCGCGGCGGGGACGCCGGGCGTGCCCGGGACGCCGAAGGTGAGCAGGCCGGAGCCCGCGGCGGCGAGCAGCGGGTCGACGTGGCCGTGGTAGCAGCCCGCGAACTTCACCACCAGGTCGCGCCCGGTCGCCCCCCGCGCGAGCCGGATCGCCGACATCGTCGCCTCGGTGCCCGAGGAGACGAACCGGACCCGCGCCGCCGGGGTGCGGGCCACGATCTCCTCGGCGAGCTCGACCTCGGGCCGGGTCGGGGTGCCGTACGACGTCCCGCGCGCCACCGCCGCCTGCACCTGCGCCTGCACCTCGGGGTGCGCGTGGCCGAGCAGCATCGGGCCCCAGGAGCCGATCAGGTCGACGTACTCGTTGCCGTCGACGTCGCGCAGCCACGCGCCCCGGGCGGACTCGATGAAGCGCGGCGTCCCCCCGACCGCGGCGAACGCTCTGACCGGGGAGTTCACGCCTCCCGGCGTCACCTTGCGGGCGCGCTCGAAGAGCGCTTCCGAGCCTGGCACTCCTGTCGTTCCTGCTGGGGCTGCTGGGTCGTGGGCGGGCACCGCTTCATTGTGCCGGAGGCCACCCACTCACGCCGACTCGGCGCTTACGTGCACGCAAAACACGCCGAGTCGGCGCATCCGTGCACGAGAAACCCGCCGAGTCGGCGCGTCCGTGCACCTAGATCACGCCGAGTCGGCGCATCCGTGCACCTGAAACCCGCCGAGTCGGCGCGTCCGTGCACGAGAATCACGTCGAGTCGGCGCATCCGTGCACGAGAATCACGCCGAGTCGGCGCATCCGTGCACGAAAAACACCCCGAGTCGGCGCATCCATACGGGTTGTCCACAGGCCCCGGTTTCGGTGGTCTGAGATTGTCGGTGGTGGCTGCTTGGATAGTCGGTATGGAGATCCAGGGGCTGTTCGCTCTCGATGCTGACACCGACGTGTCGGCCGTCGAGGACGCCGCCGCGACCCCGGACGCTCCCGACGAGCCGGAGCCCTCGCTGGATGATTCGGTGGCGGTGTTGGCGGCGTTCCGCGACCAGGTAGCTCTGGAGGATGCCGCTGGTGTCGCGCAGCTCGAGTTGGCGGTGCGGTACGCGTCGTACAACAGTGCGGACTCGATCGCCGAGGCGGCGGTGATTCCCCAAGCCCCGGGTATCGATGCTGCGGTGCCGTTGGCGGGTGAGGGTGCGCCGTGGATCAGCGAGTTCGCGGTCGTGGAGTTCGCCGCCGCCACCGGCAGGTCCACCGACGCCGCCCGCCACTACCTCGGTGAGGCCCTCGAACTCGCCTATCGGCTCCCCAAGACCTGGGCCGCCGTCCAGGCCGGACAGGTCACCGGATGGCGAGCCCGCCGGGTCGCGGCCCGCACCCAACCCCTCCCGCCCACCGGAGCCGAATGGGTCGACGGGCAGGTCGCCCCCGTCGCGGGGAGGATCGGCCCCACCCAACTCG
>JBDHZS010000215.1:0-5965 GCA_039812025.1 Nocardioides sp.
GCGAGTACGTCGCCCACGATCAGCACCAGCAGCAGCGCGGCGGTGGACTCGCGGGTCGGCATCGCCGCGGCGTACAGCGCGACCGAGACGGTGGCCAGGCCGCCGAGCGCGGTCTTGGCGATGCCGACGAGCAACGCCGCCACCGCCAGGAGGACCCAGGCGGTGGCGGCGTACTCGGGCACGAGGCTAGGGGGCGACCGGGACGGAGCGTCCCTCGCGCGCGGAGGCGACGATCGCCTGCTCGACGACGAGGCTGCGCAGGCCGTCGGCGAACGTGGCCGGCGCGGGGAGTCGTTCCAGGCCCGCGACCGCGTCGAGGAAGGCCCGCGCCTGGTAGGTGAAGTACTCCTGCATGCCGTGGCCCAGCCCGGGGAACGGCATCGCCTGCGCGGGGCCGATGTAGGGGTGCTCGGGGCCGACGACGACCCGCCGCCAGCCGTTGGTGACCGGGCTCGGGCCGTCGTCGTGGAAGCCGAACTCCGAGTTGCGCGACAGGTCCATCCGCGCGGCGGCCTCGGTGCCGAACACCTCGAACATCAGGTCGTTCCCGTGGCCCCGGGCGACCCGGGAGATCGAGAACGTGCCCACGGCGCCGCCGGTGAAGTCGGCGACGAAGGTCGCGACGTCGTCGTTGGTGACGGGCTCGCGGCGGTCGCTGAGCTCGACTCCCCCGGCGTGACCGAGCGCGACGCCCAGGGGCACCGGCCGGTCCTTGATCAGGGTCGGCAGGGTCGCGCCCTGGATGGTGGCGATCGGTCCGCACAGTTGCTCGGCCAGGTCGATCAGGTGGCTGCCCAGGTCGGCGAGCGCCCCCGATCCCGGCGCGCCGGTGTAGCGCCAACTGGTTGGCGCCTGCGGGTCGGCGCCGTAGTCGCACCAGTAGCGGGCGTTGAACTGGAGCAGTTCCCCGAGCGTGCCGGCGGCGATCTGCTCTCCGATCGCGCTGATCGCCGGCGACCTCCGGTAGGAGAAGCCGCAGGCCGCGACCGTGCCGGCCCGCTCGGCCGCGGCCACCATCGCCTCGGCGTCGGCCACGCTCGGGGCGAGCGGCTTCTCGCAGAGCACGTGCTTGCCGCTGGCCAGCAGCGCCTCGGAGACCGGCCGGTGCAGGTGGTTGGCGACCACGACGCTCACCGCGTCGATGTCGTCCGCCTCGGCGATCGCCTCCCAGCTCGTCTCGTGGCGCTCGAAGCCGTAGCGGGCCGCCTGGCCGCGCGCGAACTCCTCGTTGACGTCCGCGATCGCGGCGAGCCGCACCGGCGGCGCGCCCTCCCCGAAGACGGTCTGGGCGACGCGGTAGGCGTGGGCGTGGCTGCGCCCGGCCATCCCGGCGCCGATCACCGCGACGCTGATCGGCTTGGTCATCGGCTCGCTCCTTGGGCTCGGGCTTGCGTGAGGGTGCGGGCGGCCAGGGCAACCGAGTCGGTCTGGGAGAGCGCGTAGTCCTCGTTCTCGATCGAGAGCGGCCCGTCGTACCCGGCGGCGCCGACCGCCTCGATGAAGCGAGCCCAGAAGTCCACCCCGTCGGGGTGGCCGGTGCCGACGGCGACGAAGTTCCAGGCGCGCTCGTCAATGCGCTCGTTGGGAAGCGTCTCCAGGCGCGAGCGGACCGAGGACCGGCCCTCGATCCGGGTGTCCTTGGCGTGGACGTGGTGGATCGCGCCGCTCAGCGCCTCGGCCGCGGCGATCGGGTCGGCGCCCATCCACAGCAGGTGGCTGGGGTCGAGGTTGGCGCCGACGGTGTCGCCGACGGCCTCGCGCAGGCGCAGCAGGCCGGGGACGCTGTAGACGAGCTGGTTGGCGTGCATCTCGATCGCGATCTTGACGCCGCGCCGGTCGGCCTCCTCGACCACGCCGGTCCAGTAGTCGACCGCGACGGCCCACTGGTGCTCCAGCAGCACCAGGTTCTCCGGCGGCCACACGGTGGTGATCCAGGCCGGGAACTCGTCGCCGGGGTGGCCGGGCAGGCCCGACATGGTCACGACCGTGTCGACGCCGAGGTCCTCGGCCAGCCGGAGCGCCCCGCGTAGCACCTTGTCGTCGCGCTCGGCGTGGACGGGATGCAGCGGGTTGCCCGCGGCGTTGAACGCCTCCAGGCGCAGCCCGCGCTCGGTGACGTCGCGGAGCAGCGCGGCCCGGGCCGACGGGTCGTCGAGGAGCTCGACGAGGTCGGCGTGCGGCGCCGGCGACCACCCGCCGTACCGGCCCCCGAGGCCGATCTCGACCGTCTCGATGCCCAGCTCCGCGGCCGTGTCGAGCGCCTCGGCCCGGGTGGCCTGCGAGAGGCTGTCTGTCAGTAGACCGATCTGCACGTCGCAGACGCTAAGAGTGCCCCGCTGCCCGGGTCAAGCATCCACGCCAAATTGTCTTGACATATTCACATCACGCTCCTAGCGTCGAGGGCCATGAGCGACTCGACCCCCACGCGCATCACCCACCTGATCGGCGGCGCCCGCTACGAGGGCGACTCGGAGCGGACGAGCGAGGTCTTCAACCCCGCCACCGGCGCCGTCACCGGCATCCTCGACCTCGCCTCGGCCGAGCTGGTCGACCAGGTGGTCACCGGCGCCAAGCGCGCCTGGCTGGACGGCTGGGCCTCCATCTCCACGGCCAAGCGAGCGCAGGTGCTCTTCAACTTCCGCGAGCTGCTCAACCGGGACAAGGAGCGGATCGCCGCGCTGATCACCGCCGAGCACGGCAAGGTGCTCGACGACGCGCTCGGCGAGGTCACCCGCGGCCTGGAGGTCGCCGAGTTCGCCTGCGGCATCCCGCACCTGCTCAAGGGCGGCTTCAGCGAGAACGCCTCGACCAAGGTCGACGTCTACTCGATCCGGCAGAGCCTCGGCGTCGTCGCGGTCATCTCGCCGTTCAACTTCCCGGCGATGGTGCCCATGTGGTTCGTGCCGATCGCGATCGCCTGCGGCAACGCGGTCGTCCTCAAGCCGAGCGAGAAGGACCCCAGCGCCGCGATCGCCGTCGCCGAGCTGTGGCGCGAGGCCGGCCTGCCCGACGGGGTGATGAACGTCGTCAACGGCGACAAGGAGGCCGTCGACGCGCTGCTGACCCACCCCGACGTCAAGGCGGTCTCCTTCGTCGGGTCGACCCCGATCGCCCGGTACGTCTACGAGACCGGGACCGCACACGGCAAGCGGGTGCAGGCGCTCGGCGGCGCCAAGAACCACATGCTCGTGCTGCCCGACGCCGACCTCGACCTCGCCGCCGACGCCGCGGTCAACGCCGGCTTCGGCTCCGCGGGCGAGCGGTGCATGGCGATCTCGGCACTGGTCGCGGTCGACTCGATCGCCGACGAGCTCGTCGCGAAGATCGCCGAGCGCATGGCCGGGCTCCGCACCGGCGACGGCACGCGCGGCTGCGACATGGGGCCGCTGGTCACCGGGCAGCACCGCGACAAGGTGGCCTCCTACGTCGACGCGGGCGTCGCGGCCGGGGCCGAGCTGGTCGTCGACGGCCGGGCCGGCGACTACGACGCGGACGGCGACGGCTTCTTCCTCGCGCCCACGCTCTTCGACCGCGTCACCACCGACATGTCGATCTACACCAACGAGATCTTCGGGCCCGTGCTCAGCGTCGTCCGAGTGCCGTCCTACGACGCCGGTCTGGACCTGATCAACGCCAACCCCTACGGCAACGGCACCGCGATCTTCACCAACGACGGCGGGGCGGCGCGCCGCTTCCAGCACGAGGTCGAGGTCGGGATGGTGGGCATCAACGTGCCGATCCCGGTGCCCGTCGCCTACTACTCCTTCGGCGGCTGGAAGGCCAGCCTCTTCGGCGACACCCACGCGCACGGCACCGAGGGCGTCCACTTCTTCACCCGTGGCAAGGTGGTCACCTCCCGCTGGCTCGACCCGAGCCACGGTGGTCTCAACCTAGGGTTCCCCCAAAATGACTGACTCGATCGGCGTGGGCGTCATCGGCGCCGGGTGGCTGGGCGACGTGCACGCGCGGGCCTGGGGCCGGCTCCGGCACCACTACCCCGAGCTGCCGGTGAGCGTCCGGCTGGCCGCGGTGGCCGACAGCGTGGAGCCGGCGCGGGCCGCGGCGGTGCGCAAGCATGGCTTCGCCGCGTCGTACGACGACTGGCGCGAGCTGCTCGCCGACCCTGCCATCGACGCGGTGAGCGTGACCGCGCCCAACGCGCTGCACCGCGAGATCGGCGTCGCGGTGGCCGAGGCCGGCAAGCACCTGTGGATCGAGAAGCCGGTCGGGCTCGGCGCGGCGGACGCCCGCGCGGTGGCCGACGCGGTGGCGGCCGCCGGGGTGCAGGGGGCCGTCGGCTTCAACTACCGGGCGATCCCGGCGGTGACCGAGCTGCGTTCGTTGATCTCCTCCGGCGCCATCGGGCGGCCCACGCACGCCCGGGTGCGGCTCTTCACCGACTACGCCGCGCACCCGCTCGGCGCGCTGACCTGGCGCTACGCGCTCGCCACCGGCGGGCACGGGGTGCTGGGCGACCTGGCCTCCCACGCGGTGGACCTGGCCCGGTTCGCCGTCGGCGACCTGACCCGGCTGGTGGCCGAGACCGCCATCTTCATCACCGAGCGGCCGGTGCTCGACCCGTCCGCGGCGTCGTACGGGCACGGGCTCGGCTCCCCCGACGCCCCGACCGGGACGGTGGAGAACGAGGACTTCGTGGTCGCGCTGGCCCGCACCGCCTCCGACGTGCTGGTCACGATCGAGTGCAGCCGGGTCGCGGTCGGCGAGCAGAACAACTACGGCATCGAGGTGCACGGCACCCGCGGCCTGGTCGGGTGGGACTTCCGCACCCCCGGCGAGCTGCGGCTCTCGACCGGCGACACCTACGCCGAACAGCCCTCGCAGCGGCTCTTCGTCGGGCCCGGCGCCGGCGACTACGGCCGCTTCCAGCCCGGCTCCGGGATCACGATGAGCTTCGACGACACCAAGGTGATCGAGCTGTCCGGGCTGGTCCGCTCCATCCTCTCCGGCACCCCCGAGGGTCCTCAGCTCTCCGACGCCGTCGCCTCCGCCACCGCCCTCGACGCCATGGTCGCCTCCGCCTCCGGTGCTGGCTGGGTCACCCTCTGATCACCCCGAGTCGGCTCAAAAGTGCACGAAAACACGCCGAGTCGGCTCTAACGTGCACGCTCAGAACGCCGAGTCGGCGCAAAAATACGCGCCGACGGCGGCCGGGGCGGACCAGTCCATGACGTTCGGGGCGTTCAGGACGTCAGTGGCCAGGGTCCCCGTGCCCGCCTTGACCACGGCCTCCTTGCGGACCCAGAGCCGGAGGAAGGCCGCGCCGGGGTCCGGCTGAGTTGCTAACCAGCCCCGTTCGTCAGGGCTGAGGGCGCGCGGGATCGGCGCGACCTTCCGCGCGGTGTCTTCGACGTCGATGCCGCAGGGCTGCCATCCTGCGATCGCGGCGGCGTGGCGGCGGCTGTGGCTCAGGCTCACGTGAACGTCCGGGCGGTCGGCGACGTATGGCCGGCCGTGGCCGGGCTCGCCGCACTCCGGGCATCGCTGCTCGATCACGATCGCGTCGGTGGGGACGCCGCACAGCTCGGCCGCGCACTCGCGGACCAGGATGTGCGCGGCCGTGTAGGCGTCGCGGTCATTGGCCCGCTGGAGCCGGTCGCGGCGGGAGAGCTCGGCCCGGGTCAGCAGCGCGTCGTCGTACCCCCCGACGACCGTGGCGAACCGGACGACCGGTGTCACGAGAGCAGATCGGCGAGGATCGCGCCCACCTCGTCGGCGACGGGACGGCGGACGAGGTCGCCGTGGGAAGCGTCGACGGGGTGCGTGCGGACCTCCCCCGCGACGTACGGTCGCCAGCCCGCGGCGTCGAGCCAGCGCTCGGGCCGGGGCGCGGTGGCGACGACGACGTCCACCTCCCCGTCGAGTACGGCGTGGCGCGAGGTCCGCACGATCCGGGTCGCCTCGACGACGCTCGCCAGGCAGCCCTTCAGCACCTCGGGCGGCAGCT
>JBDHZS010000216.1:0-5949 GCA_039812025.1 Nocardioides sp.
CATGGCGCGCCTCGTGACTGACCAGAAATCCCGCCCCGTGAGCTCCGTGCTGGCGATCATCGTCGCGATCCTGAGCGCGGGCTACATGCTGCCGTGGGCGATCGCGGCGGTGCGCGGCAACCGCAACGCGTGGACCGTCTTCTGGGTCAACCTGCTGCTCGGCTGGACGATCGTCGGCTGGATCGTCGCGCTCGTGATGTCGATCCGGGAGCACCGCGTCAGCATCGTGGAGTGACCGCCGCGATAGACCCGAGCCACAGGTCCGACAACATGGCCCACGGCACAATGGCGCCATGAACGCACCGAGCAAAGAGCAGCTCGTCCGCTACCTGCAGGCGGCGAGGGACGCGATGGTCTGGAAGCTCGACGGCGTCAGCGAGTACGACGCGCGCCGACCGCTCACTCCCACCGGCACCAACCTGCTCGGGCTGGTCAAGCACCTGGCGTACGTGGAGCTGGGCTACTTCGCGCTTAGCTTCGGGCGGCAGCCTCCGGTCCCGCTGCCCGGAGACGATGACGACAACGCCGACCTGTGGGCGACCGCCGAGGAGACTCGGGAGGAGATCCTCGAGCTCTATCGCACGGCCTGGCGCGCGGCGGGGGAGACCTTCGGCGAGCTCGACCTGGACGCGCCGGGCCGCGTGCCGTGGTGGCCGCCCCGCGAGGTGACGCTCGGCCAGATCATGCTGCACGTGATCGCCGAGACCAACCGGCACGCGGGCCACGCGGACATCCTGCGCGAGCGGATCGACGGCGCCGCGGGTCTTCGGTCGGACGGCAGCAACCTGCCGGACGAGTACGACTGGCCGGCCCACGTCGCCCGCGTCGAGGCCGCAGCGGCGGCCTGGCGATGACGGCGGCGTACCGCGAAGCCGGCGACGGCGACCTGGACGTCGAGCTCTCGCCCGGCGACTGCATCCACCTGGCCAATCTCCAGGCGGCCGCCCGGGCTCGGCACTTCCGCGACGTCGTCGGCCGCTTCGCCTCCGGGGTCACGGTGATCGCGGGCGTGGCCGACGGTCGCCCGGTCGGCTTCACCTGCCAGTCCTTCCTCAGCGTGTCCCTCGAGCCGCGGCTGGTGATGTTCAGCGTCGGCAACGCCTCGCACGCCTGGCCGCTGATCCGGGACGCCGGAGCCTTCTGCGCCAACATCCTCGGCGCCGACCAGCGGGACCTGGCGCAGCGGATGGCCACCTCGGGGGTCGACAAGTTCGCCGGCGTCGTCTGGAGCCCCGCGCCGCGGACGGGCGCGCCGCTGCTGGCCGGGATCACCGGCTACGTCGACTGCCGGATCCACGACGTCCACCCCGCCGGCGACCACTTCCTGGTCGTCGGCGAGGTGCTCGCGCTCGACGCCGGGCCGGCCGAGGAGGGGCTGATCTTCCACCGCGGCCGCTACGGCACCACCGGTTAGAACTCCGTCCCGCCCACCGGCTGGACGTCCGCGCGCATCGCCCGGGAGAGCGCGGTGAGCGCCCCCGCGATGTGCTCGACGACGTCTCCGAGCGCCGCGAGCGAGGCCAGACTCCGCCCGCCGAGGTAGGCCGCGCCGAGCGCCGCGACGGGAACCCGCAGGTCAGCGCCGTCCTCGGTGCGCCGGCACCGCGCCGTACCGTCCTCGGCGATCCGCAGCCGCCACCGGCCGGCGTTCCAGGCGCAGGTGTCGTCGACGATGTCGAGTACGACGTCGCACGGCGCCGCGTAGCCCCGCGCCTCCAGCGCCCGGTCCACCTCGACCGGTCGGATCCAGACCGCGTCGCACACCTTCGCGCCCACCGCGCGGGGGCCGCCCGCCCACCAGAGCAACGGGTCGTCGAGGCTGCGGTACCAGAGCTTGACCTTCGTCGTCAGGTCGAGGTCCACCAGCCTCCGACCGAGCGCCAGCAGCGCGGCCGGGTCCACCGCGCCGAGCTCGGGCACCTCGACCTGGCCGTCGGGCAGGTTGCCGTCGCTCCACTTGGAGATGCGGCGTACGACGGCGTAGCCGACCGCGCGTCCGTCCCGCTCGGCGAGGACCGCCCGCCACGGCTCCTTCCTGCCCCGGCTGAGCGGGTGGTCGTTGAACCAGCTCCTGGCCAGGACCGCGTCCCGGGTGACCGCGCCGAGCGTGTGCACGGCCGTCGCCAGGTGGACCTCCTGGATCGCGTCGGAGGCGTCGCTCGCCCGCACCAGGCGCGTGGTGACGCGGTCCGCGGCCGTGGCGATCGGCTCGGGTGCCGTGAACTCGGTGCCGCGTCCGAGCGCGTACTCGATGTCGTAGCTCGCGACGCCGTAGCCGTACCTGCCGTAGATGGCGGGCTCGGAGGCGTGCAGCCCGCTGATCACCTCCTCGGTGCCGCGGGCGCGCTCCAGGTGGTCGGCGATCATGTGGGTGAGCGCGCCGCGGCGGCGGTGGTTGGGGCTGACGCAGACCCAGGTCAGGCCGGTCATCGGCAGCCTGGTCAGCGTCGCGCCCGGTCCCGGCGCGGTCAGGGTCAGCGGCCAGTCGGCGTAGAGGCCGGCCAGCGGGGCCCGGTCCGGTGTGTTCTCTCCAGGCCGGGGCTGCCCGACGTACTCGAACGCGCGGGCGCGCGACCAGTCGAGCGACTCGGTGCGCGTCGCCGCGTCGACGTGCGGGTCCGTGTCGAACCACGCCTCGTCCTCCAGGACCTCCACCCGGCCGGCGTCGTCGGGGGTGAGCCCGATCAGCCGGAGGTCGTCTGGGACGGGCCTGGCGGCCGCTGAGCTTTCTGAACTCCCTGAACTCATGCCGCCCATTGTCCGTGCCCCCGGCTGCCCCGCGCGACCGATTTCCCGCGCGACCGATTCCCGCGGTGGCGGGCGCAATCAGTCGCGGGCGGTGAGGATCAGGGGGCCGTCGGGGGTGATGGCGATCGTGTGCTCGGAGTGGGCGCCGCGGGAGCCGTCCTTGCTCTTGATCGTCCAGCCGTCGCCGTCGATGTAGATCTCGTCGGTCGTGTGCAGGAACCACGGCTCGATCGCGATCACCAGCCCGGCCCGGAGCGGGATGCCGCGGCGGGGGCGGCCGTCGTTCGCGACGTGCGGGTCGCCGTGCATGGTCCGCCCGACGCCGTGCCCGCCGAACTGCAGGTTCACCTTGAGGCCCGCGTCCCGGGCGACGTCCCCGATCGCGGCGGAGATGTCGCCGAGCCGGTTGCCGACGACGGCCGCGCCGATCCCGGCGTCGAGCGCCCGCCGGGTGACCTCGATGAGCGAGAGGTCCTCCGCGCGTGGCGTACCGACGACCATGCTGATCGCCGAGTCCGACACCCAGCCGTCGACCGAGGCCGCGAAGTCGACCGAGAGCAGGTCGCCGTCGGCGAGCACGTAGTCGTGGGGGAGCCCGTGCAGGACGGCGTCGTTGACCGACGTACACAGCACGTGGCCGAACGGCATCGCCCCGAACGACGGGTGGTAGTCGATGTAGCACGACTCCGCGCCGCGCTCCTTGATCATCCGGTGCGCGAGCGCGTCGAGCTCGAGCAGGTTGACCCCGACGTCGGCCGCCTGCTCGAGCGCCGTCAGCACGTCGGCGACGAATCGCCCGGCGGGCCGCATCTGGTCGATCTGGGCGGGGGTGCGGAGCTCGATCACGCGGCAAGGATAGGCGTACGGCGCACCGCGTGCGGCAGCGGTGGGGCGGGAGGGCCGAGAGGCGAGGAGATCTTGCTGCACAGGCGCGCGGGCGCGCGAGGAATGGCGGCGGAAGCCACCCGACTGGGAGAATCGTTCGCACCAGAGCTGCGCGGAACGGAGGTCATGCAGATGGAGCCCGAGTCGTACCTGTTGCCGGTCGTGGACGTGGTCCGAGAGACCGAGGAGGCGACGTCGATCTCGTTCGGCGTCCCGGACGAGCTGGCGGATCAGTTCCGCTATGCCCCCGGTCAGTTCCTGACGCTCGGCGTGCCGTCGGAGCGCACCGGGCTGGTGCCGCGCTGCTACTCGCTCTGCTCGGCTCCGTCCGCGGGCGGCCCGCTCACCGTCACGGTCAAGCGCACCGTCGACGGCTACGCCTCGAACTGGCTCAACGACCACATCGCCGTCGGCGACCTGGTGCGGATGCAGCCGCCGTCGGGGATCTTCACGCCCAAGGACCTCGACGCGGACCTGCTGCTCTTCGCGGGCGGCTCCGGGATCACGCCCGTGATGTCGATCGTCCGGGAGGCGCTCGCGGTCGGCCACGGCCGGATCGTGCTGTTCTACGCCAACCGCGACGAGCGGTCGGTGATCTTCGCCGACGCGCTGCGCGAGCTGGCGGCCGCACACCCCGAGCGGCTCCAGGTCTGGCACTGGCTCGAGACCGTGCAGGGGATCCCGAGCCGCGAGCAACTGCGGGCCTTCGCCGCGCCGTACGCCGCATGGCACTCGTTCTGCTGCGGCCCCGAGCCCTTCATGAAGGCGGTCGCCGACGTGCTCCGCGGCCTCGGCCTGCCGCGCGCTCGCCGCCACCAGGAGAAGTTCCTCTCGCTGGAGGGCAACCCGTTCGGCGACGTGCCGGAAGTGCGGGCGACCGGCCAGGACGATGTGCCCGAGTACGACGCGCCCGAGGCCGACGCAGCCCCAGGGGGAGACGCCGCCGAGGGCGACGACGTGCCCGCCGGCGCGGTCAAGGTCGAGGTCAACCTGGACGGCACGGACTACATCTTCGACGACTGGCAGCGCGGGCAGAAGCTGCTCGACTTCCTGGAGTCCAAGAACGTCTTCGCGCCGTACTCCTGCCGCGAGGGCCAGTGCTCGACCTGCGCCTACATGCTCCTCGACGGCGAGGTCGAGCTGGTCAACAACGACATCCTCGACGAGGCGGATCTCGTCGAGGGGGTCCGGCTGGGTTGCCAGTCCATCCCGATCAGCGACACGGTCAGGCTCGACTTCAACGTCTGACCTCGCGCGACGGGAGCAGGGGGCTCACCAGCCGCGGGCGCGCCAGGTGGCCAGGTGGGGCCGCTCGTCGCCGAGCCGGCCGTCGTTGCCGTGCCCGGGATAGAAGAGCGTCGAGTCGGGGAGCCGATCGAAGATCTTCGTCGTCACCTGCTCGTAGAGCTGGTCGAACGCGACCGGGTCCCCGAACGTCGAGCCGACCCCGCCCGGGAAGAGGCAGTCGCCGGTGAAGAGGTGCGGCCGGCCGGTCGACTCGCCGTAGAGCAGGCACACCGAACCCGGGGTGTGCCCGGCGATCGCGATCGCCTCGAGCGAGCAGGTGCCGACCGCGATCCGGTCGCCGTCGCCGATCGTGCGGTCGACGGCCACCCCGGTCTGCTCGGTGATCGCCTCCGCGTCGGGTTCACCGGCGATCACCAAGGGCCGGCCGGTCGACTCCACGACCTCGGCGAGCGCGCGGTGGTGGTCCCAGTGCTGGTGCGTCGTCACCACGGCGTCGAGCCCGTCCGGGCCGATCAGCTCGAGCAGCCGCGGCGCCTCGGCAGCCGCGTCGATCAGGACCTGCGTGCCCGTCTCGGTGCAGCGCAGCAGGTAGGAGTTGTTGGACATCTGCGGGTCCACCGCGAGCTTGGTGATGCTCAGCACCCCGAGGTCGCGGGTCTGGGCCGGCCCGCCGGGGGTCACGCGGCCGTCGTACGAAGACATGGGCCCAGCGTAGGAGGCCGGAACTGGTGGCGTACGGCAGCGTCCCCGCGGAACTGGTCTTGGATGGCAGGAAATCCCGCAAGAAACCTGCCAATCAAGACCAGTTGCGGCGGGGGGTGGGGGGAGGGAGCGAGACGAGGGGCGAGGTTGGGGCGGTCGCTGGATCGACATGAGAGGCTGGCGGAGCGGGCGCGGCGGCTTGCATGAGCGCCCGAATGGAGCGAACATGTGTTCGACCCCATGGCAGCGACACACACGAGGGATCACACGTGGCCGACCAGCTCATCGTCCGGGGCGCCCGGGAGCACAACCTCAAGGACGTCTCCGTCGACCTCCCGAGGGACTCCCTGATCGTCTTCACGGGGT
>JBDHZS010000217.1:0-5934 GCA_039812025.1 Nocardioides sp.
CTGCCTGCAGAAGTCGGGCTGTGGTAAGACCGACCATTTCCGGTCAGGACCCCGCGGCCCACGACCGACACGCCGCCGTCACACAAGTCACACCAGCCACTCTGGTGAGAAAACCTCACTGCCTGGGCATGACCTGGGAAGGCATTCGTTCGGGCACGGGTGCCTTCACGTCGACCTCACGCGTCATGACCGTGGTCGTCGGCGGGGACTCCTACGACCCGACCAGCGCCAAGACCTGCGAGCAGGCCCGCCACGACGGCGACGCGACCTACACGCCGGGCGCCCCGAGCGTCCCGGTCACCGATGGTGCGCCGGGGCGGCATGTGATCGAACCCGGCCAAGTTGAGGGTCTGGCGCGTCAGGACTTCGCCCACCTCGCCCCCCGACTGACCGGGGCGGGCCTGGGGGTGACGGTGGTGGACGGGACTCCGTTCGGTGCCGGAACCCGGCACAGCATCGACGACACCATCATCCAGACCAACAGGTCCGTAAGCGTGAACGAGCAGGACCTGCTCGACAAGTGGGGCGACGCACGCCGCTACGTCCTGGGCGATACGACCAACTCCGTGGACCTCGACCTGAGCGCACTGGAGGATGACAGTCTGGGCGATCTCAATGGCCCGCTGACCTGGACGTTGGGTGAGGTCCGCGGCCCGGGGCAGGTCGACTTCGCCAGCAGCCACGACCTGGTGCGGTTGAGCACCGTTCCCGGCCGGACCTCCGACACGGCCATGGTCCGGGCCAACACCACACAGTCCGGCTTCTGGTACTTCCAGCACCCCGGCGTCTACTGCCTCCCGTTCACGTTCACCGGTACCCGCACCGGAGGCGGCGACGTCTCCGCGACCCACACGCTGACGGTGGCCGCTGGCGGCAGCGATCCTCGGGGCTGTGGACGGTCCTCGGCGTGCGCACGGGGCTGGTCGTCGCCGGTGCGCTCGCCTCCGGCATGGCTCTGCCGACGGGTTGGGGGTTCGCCTCGGCGCTGGCGACCTCCATCGCGGCGATCGTGGTCATGCTGCGCCCGATGCGGACGGGGGAGGACCACGCCGGCGGCGACCTCGATCCGCTGCCGCGGCGGCCGATCGCGCAGCGCGGCGTGCTCTACGACGTCGGATCCTCCTACTTGCCGGGTCAGCACTCGCGCGAGCGGTGGCGCCCCGAGGTCGTCGAGGAGGAGCTGCGGGTGATCGCCGAGGACCTGCACTGCATCGCGGTCACCGTCTTCGGCGACGACCTGGGGCGGCTCGAGGAGGCCGCCCGGATGGCGCTGGATCGCGGGCTGTTCGTGTGGGTGCAGCCCCGCCTCGTCGATGGGCGGCAGGACGAGATCGTGTCGCGGCTGGGGCGTGCCGCCGCCTTCTGCGAGCGCCTGCGGGCCGACCACCCCGATCGCGTCGGGCTGAACGTCGGCTGCGAGCTGACGGTCTTCGCGAGGGGGATCATCCCCGGCCGCACGTTCGGGGTGCGGCTGATCGGGCTCACCTGGGGCTTCTTCCTCACGCCCCTCTTCGACCGGCGGCTGAACCGGCTGCTGGGGCGCCTCATCGAGACCGCCCGAGCGCGGTTCCGCGGTCCGCTCACCTACGGATCCGGCACCTGGGAGAGCGTCGACTGGGCGCCGTTCGACATGATCGGGGTGGACTACTACTTCGACATCTCGACCCGCGCCGACTACCGGGGCGGGCTGCGGGCGCTGCGCGCCTGGGGCAAGCCCGTGCTGGTCACGGAGTTCGGCTGCTGCTCCTATCGCGGCGCCCGCGAGCAGGGCGGCAGCGGCGCGGACATCCTCGACTGGCGCGACCTGGAGAACCGCAGGGTCAAGCCGGGATACGAGCGCGACGAGCGGGTGCAGGCCGACGCGATCGAGGAACTCATCGACATCTACGAGACGGAGGACGTGTACGGCGCCTTCGTGTGCATGTTCATCGAGGGCGACTGCCGCTTCTCGCCCGAGCCCGACCGCGATGAGGACAAGGCGAGCTTCGGCATCGTGCGTCCGCCCGCGCTGGAGTCCGGACTGTCTCCCGACGACGGGCACTGGGAGCCGAAGGCGGCGTTCCACACGATCGCCCGCCGCTTCGGTGACGCGGGGTTCAGCGCGCGCGATCGATGAACCCCGGGAGGTCAGGGGTTGCTCTGGACCCAGGACGGGTGGCGGCCGGAGCTGACCGGCGCGTTCAGGCCCAGATGTCCTCGATGGGGATCGCGCGCTGCAGGACGTTCTCCGCGGCGCGGTGCCCCGAGCACAAGGCCGCGGTGACGGTGGCGGGGTCGTCGGTCCAGGTCGCCTCGCCCGCGAGATGGAGTACGCCGCCGACGGGCGTGGCCAGATCGTCGTGGTCGTCGGTGGTCGAGCCCACGGTCATGAAGGCGTAGGAACCGCGGGCGAAGGGGTCGTCCTGCCACGCGGTGACATGCACGTGAGTCGGTCGCGTGACGCGGGCGCCGTACAGCCGTCGCAGCTGCGCAAGGATCGACTCGATGAGCCGGTCCTCGTCCCAGTAGCGGGTCTCGACGGCCGCCGGCCCGGCCGCGAAGGTCAGCAGCGTGGGCGTGCCGTGCAGCGGCGTGAGGTCGTACCAGGAATGCCACCACCGACCCTCGGGGCCCTGCTGCCGGATCGCGTAGACGCCGTCGTCCCAGAACCTGCGCTCGAACCGCAGGAAGACCTTCTCGAAGGCGTTCATCCGCAGCCGGCCGAGCGCGCCGGCCACCGGCTCGGGCAGCGGGGGAGTGACGACGAACTCGTCGGACTGGAGTACGCCGACGGGCACCGTCACGACGGCGGTGTCCGCGGTCAGGATGCCGTGGTCGGTGATGACCGTGACGCCGTGGGCGGACCATTGCACGCGGGAGACGACGTGCCCGAGGCGTACGTCGAGCCCGTCCGCGAGGTGCTCGGGCAGGCGGTCGTAGCCGTCCGGGAAGACCACCTCGTCGCCGTCGATCGAGTCGTCGTCGAGGCCGTGGGCGGCCAGGTCGCCGATCCACGCGCCGTACTGCTCCTCCGAGCGGTGTTCGAGGTATTCCCGGACGCGCTGCGTGCGCCCCTCGTCCCAGCCTTGGCGGGCGAGGGCTGTCTCGGTCACGTCCCGGTACGACGCGTCGGGGGCCGACGCCGCGATCGCCTCGATGAGGGCGGCGTCGACGGCGTGGATGTCGGCGACGTAGGCCTTTGCGGCGGCCTCGGAGAGCCGCTCGCCGTCCGGCCCGTAGTGGGCGATCGGGCGGCTGTCGGGCTGGTATCCGCCGACGGTGAACTCCACGGTGCGCATCCCGAACGCCTCGGTCGCCGCGTGCACCGGGCTGTCGGTGATCCCGTGGATCCACGACGCGCCGAGGTCGGTGACATGCCCGTCGCCGCGATCGGTCCAGACCCGCCCACCGATGCGGTCCCGCGCCTCCAGCAGTACGACGTGGCGCCCGGCGCCGGCCAGCAGCCGAGCGGCGGTCAACCCCGCGACCCCCGCGCCGACCACGATCGTGTCGAAGTGATCCATCCGCCGTCAGCCCAGGGCGTTCCGCTGCGCCCGCTCGGCCTCGGCCCGCGCCTCGTCCGCTGCGGCGCGGGCGGTGTCGACGGCCCGCGTTGCCGCCTCGACCGCCCGCGGGCGGGTGGTCGGGTCGATCGCCTCGGTCGGGGCTGTCGGCGGGAGATCGTCGGAGGCCTTCGGCCGACCGTCCGCCGCGAAGGCTGAGGTCACGGTCTTCACCGCCTCGGTGAGCTCCCCGGGGATCACGAAGTAGCCGTTCCCGTTCTCGGCGAGGCGGGGGAGCATCTCCAAGTATTTGTAGGCCAGCACCTTCGGGTCGGCATCGTTGGCGTGCACTGCCCGGAAGACCTGCTCCAGCGCCCTGGCCTCGCCGTCGGCCTCGAGGATCATCGCCTTCTGGCGGCCCTCCGCCTCGAGGATCTGCTTGGTGCGGGTGCCCTCTGCCTTGAGGATCAGGGACTGCCGCTCGCCCTCGGCGTGCAGGATCGCGGCCCGCTTGTCCCGCTCGGCCCGCATCTGCTTCTCCATCGCCTCCTTGATCGAGATCGGCGGGTCGATCGCCTTGATCTCCACCCGGTTCACCCGGATCCCCCACTTCCCGGTCGCCGAGTCGAGCACCTCGCGCAACCTCGTGTTGATGGTCTCCCGAGAGGTGAGGGTGCTCTCGAGGTCCATCGAGCCGATCAGGTTCCGCAGCGTGGTCACGGTGAGTTGATCGATGGCCTTCAGATAGTCGGCCACCTCGTAGGCAGCCGCCCGCGGGTCGGTGATCTGGTAGTAGAGGACGGTGTCGATGTTCACCACCAGGTTGTCCTCGGTGATCACCGGCTTCGGGTCCGAGGAGTAGACCTGCTCTCGGATGTCGAGCTTCGTGTTCACCCGGTCGACCACGGGGATGAGCAGGTTCAACCCGGGCTGCAAGGTCCGCTGGTAGCGGCCGAACCTCTCGATGTTGTATCGCCGGGCCTGCGGGACGATCCGGATCGACGCCGCAACGAGGAACGTGACCAGGACCGCCAGGACGATGATCGGCACCAAGACTTCCATCGCGCTCACCCTCCTCAGGTCCGGGGGTCCGGCAGCGGTTCGCACGGGTGCACCAGTGCGGTGGCACCCTCGATCTGGAATACGTCGACGCGTACGCCGGGCGGGATCACCAGGTCCTCGTCGTACGGCCGCGCGGACCACTCCTCGCCGCAGAGGTTGACCAACCCGCCTGCCGCACTGACCTCGCGGGTGACCAGCGCCGACCGGCCGACCAGGGCGTCGCTGCCGTCACGGGAGCCTGGTGGCAGTGCGAGGTGCCGCTTCGCAACCGGGCGGACCGCCACCAGGGCGACGCCACCCGTGACGGCGAAGGCGAGCACCTGGATGGGGACCGACGCCCCGAGACCGGCGGCGATGGATGCGACGAGGGCGGCGCCCGCGAGCACACCGAGTGTCAGCGTGAGCGTGAAGAACTCCGCCACGCCGAGGAGGACTGCCAGCACCAGCCAGAGCAACCACCACATGACTCCACCCATCCTCGCGGGATGTTCTTCCATGCTACTTCCCCCGTGGTGACATCAGCCGGTGCGAGATGACGGCGAGCCCACGGAAGGCGGAACCTCCTGATGCGGAAGAGTGCTACTCCGATGGTGAGGCTGGTGACGGATGAGGAGCGCCGTACCCGGCTGGGCGTCAGGCACGCACTGGCGCCCTCGGCCAGGGTGGGATCGCCCGAGGACGCCGCCCGTGCGGTCGTCTGCCTGCACGCGACGGACCCGCCGAGCGTGCACCTGTCCTGCTGGGCCCGCATCGAGGACGTCGGCGTGGACGACGTGGAGCGCGCGCTCTACGAGACGCGGTCCCTGATCCGGCAGCAGGCGATGCGGGAGACGCTCTTCGTGTTCCCCCGGGACCTGGTGCCTGCCGCCTGGGGGAGCGCCTCGGCTCGCGTCGCCTCGGCCTATCGGGGACGGTTCGTGCGGGATCTCGAGCGGTGGGGATCCGTCCCCGACGGGCAGGGCGCCGCCTGGCTGCGGGCCGCCGAGCACGCCGTACTGGATCATCTCGCCGACGGCGTGCCGCCGTCCTCGGCGCAGCTGCGAGAAGAGGTCCCGGAGGTCGGCGGCGTCCTCGTGCAGGCGCCCGACAAGTCCTGGGGCGGCAAGGTGGCGATCGCCCCGAAGGTGCTCGCCCAGCTCAGCATGGACGGCGCGGTGGCGCGGGCGGGCAACGCCGGCGCCTGGTATGCGAGCCGGCCGACCTGGACGACAACCGCGCAGTGGTGGGGCGGCGAGGTGCCCGACGCGCTGGAGACACGGGAGGGCTACGCCGAGTTGGTACGACGGTGGCTGTGGTCCTACGGTCCCGGCACCGTGGAGGACATCGCCTGGTGGCTCGGCGGCACCAAGACCGCGGTCCGGGCCGCCCTCGCAGACCTCGACGCGCAGAG
>JBDHZS010000218.1:0-5931 GCA_039812025.1 Nocardioides sp.
GACACGAGCCAGGCCAGGCCGGCGGCGGGGGCCAGCGCGAGGAGCAGCTTCGCGCCGTACGGCACCAGCGAGAGCAGGCCGAGCCCGCCCAGCCGGCGGCTCAACACGGCCGCGGAGACGACCGAGCCGACGGCGTACGCCGCGATGTAGGCCAGGACCAGGGCCGGCGCGGTCTGGCGCGGCGTCGTGTGGGAGACCAGGAGCAGCGCGGCGACGATGTTGGTGGTGCCGACCGCGCACTGGATGAAGAAGACCGCCCGGGTCTGCTCGAGCGCGTAGAACCCCCGCAGCATCAGGTAGTGGATGGTGAAGAACACCATGCCGACGCCGAAGAGGGACAGCGTCGGGACCAGGTTGGTGTAGGTCTGGGAGGCGGATCCGTAGCCGACGACCGCCTTGGCCAGGTCGGGCGCGAGGATCGGCAGCAGCGCGGCGAAGGGCACCATGACCACCAGCGAGAGCCGCACCGTGGAGATGAGCTGGCGCCCGAGGCCGGCGAGGTCGTCGCCCGCCGCGGCCGCGGAGAGCCGCGGCAGGATCGCCGTCGCCAGCGACACGGTGATCACCGAGTGCGGCACCATCGCGATCAGGAACGAGTTGCTGTAGACGGTGTAGCCGGTGCCGTCGGCGTGCTGCGACGTGCCGGAGGAGGCGAGGTTGACGACGACGGCGTAGGCGACCTGGTTGACGATGACGAAGAGCACCGTCCACCAGCCCAGCCGCAGCGTGTGGCCCAGCCCGGAGCCGCGCAGGTCGAAGCGGGGCCGGATCCGGACGCCGGTGGCCCGCAGGTAGGGGAGCAGCACCAGGAACTGGGCCGTGATCCCGGCGGTGGCGCCCAGGCCGAGCAGCAGCTCCTGGCCGGCGGTGTAGGCGCCGTCCCGGCCGCCCTCGGGTGCCGGGCCGAAGAAGAAGAGGTAGGAGACGAGCACGCCGATCGACACCAGGTTGTTGGCGATCGGTGCCCACATCATGGGACCGAAGGAGCCCCGGGCGTTCAGCACCTGCCCGAGCACCACGAACATCCCGTAGAAGAAGACCTGCGGCAGGCACAACCTCAAGAACGCGACCACCGACGACTTCTCCGCCGCCATGGCCGCGGTGTTCCACGACGAGTCGAGGTAGAGCTCGGCGATCCAGGGTGCCGCGAGCACCAGCCCGACGGTGACCACGACCAGGAAGACCGTGACCACAGAGACGACTCGGGAGACGTAGGCCTGGCCGTCGTCGCCGTCGTTCTGCATCGACCGCACCAGCTGCGGGACGAGTACGGCGTTCATCACGCCGCCGGCCAGCAGGATGTAGAGCATGTTGGGCACGGTGTTGGCGATGTTGAAGACCTCGGCCCGCACGCCGAGCCCGAGCGCCGCGGCGAGCAGCCCCGCGCGGATGACGCCCGAGGCCCGCGAGAGCACCGTGCCCGCCGCCATCAGCGCCGTCGCGGCGAGCACCTGCCGCTTGCCCGCCTCCTCGGCGCCCTCCTGGGGATCGGCGTCTTCGGTCATCTGGCTCGCCACCATCCGGCGATCCGGCGGATCAGGCGCCGGACGATCGCCAGCGCGATCAGCCCGCCGCCGACGGCGAAGACGATCCAGATCAGCTCCGAGACCTGGGAGGCGCGGATCTGGATCGTGTTGGCCTGGCCCACGGGGTCGCCGTGGGAGTCGGTGGGGGTCAACTCGACCGTGTGCAGGCCCAGGAGCTCCGAGCTCGCGGTGAGGTAGCGCGTCACCCGGGAGTCCCCGCCGATCTCGACCGGATCCGTGGGGGTGATCTCCAGCGATCCGTCCGTCGTCGCGGACAGTCCGACGCGCACCGGTTGGGCCAGGTCGTTGATCACCGTCACCGAGAAGCGGCCCGTGTCGGCCGAGAGCGTCACGTCCTGGCCCACCGCCCGGATGGAGTCCAGGGAGTCCTGGACGCCGTCGCGCGCCTCGAGCAGGCGGGCCGAGGCGACGGTCGGTGCCGCGCGGTGCCAGCCCGAGAGCCCCGTGAGGGCCTCGCTCTCGACGGCGCCGGCCAGGGTGTCGGTGAGCGGGAGGACGTCGTCGAGGACCGCCCCGGCGTCGATCAGCTCCTGGGCGGCGCGGAAGTTGGCGGCCGGCAGCGAGGTGTCGAGGACGGGGTCGAGGAGCTCGCTGGCGGCGACCCGCGTCGCCTCGCCCTCGAGCGCGTCGAGCTCGCTCAGGTCGAGCCACGGCACGGTGTCGAGGCCGGTGAAGAACGCCTCGTCGGCCTCGGGGATCGCTTTCGGGTCCAGGGAGACCACCGTCTGCTGTTCCCCCTCGAGCGCGCGGACCGCGGCCTCGGCGATGATCTGCTGCCGGTGCGCCACCTGGCCCTGGGTCGGCTCGGGTCCGGGCCCGCCGGTCGTCGCCTCGGGCGTGGCCAGGTAGGTCGTCAGCCCCCCGGCCGTGACCCGCGCGCCCGCGCCGGGCAGGGCGGAGTCCTCCAGGAGCAGCGTCGTCGATTGGTCCAGGACCGTGGTCGCCGAGCCGGCGAGCCGGCCGTTCAGCGGCGCGACCGCCGGCGTGGCCTCCTCGCTCGTGCCGGGCGCCTCGGGCTCTGCCGCCCACTCGCTGGTGCGACGCAGCGCGAGGCTCAACGCCGCCCGGTCGTGGAGGACGGCGGCCGCGACGTCGAGGTCGCCGTACGGCAGCACCAACCGCTCGGAGCCGCCCACCGCCTCGTCGAGCGACGCCAGCCACTCCGCCGCAGCCTGTTCGTCCGGGTCGACCGGCGCCCCTCCGGTCTCCGCCTCGGAGTCACCGGAGTCCCCGGTGTCCTCAGTGTCCCCGGCGTCCTCGGTGTCGGCCGGCTCCGAGGGCGGCTGATCCTCGGGAGCCTCGGTCGGGCCGAGGTCGCGGCCGGGGTTGCCGGCCGCCAGGGAGCGCACCGCGTCGACCACCGCCGGGTCGATCAGCCAGGTCAGGGGGCGGTTGCCGGCGGCGTCCGCGAACCGGACCACGTGCCCCAGCGACCCGTGATCGAGGTCGGCGGCCCAGGACCGCGGCTCGCTCAGCGCACCATCCGGGCCGCGCTCGACCGATCGCCTCACCGGGAGGACGAGCGCGACGCGCGCCTCGGCGTCCTCGGGCATCCGGGTCAGGAAGGTGCGGGCCTTGCCGTCGGCGACGCCGTCGCGGGGCGTCGTGTCGCTCTCGCCGCTGGCGTGCACGCCGAACCAGTAGGCGCCGGGGTCCTCGGGCGTGGTGATGAGGTCGCGGCGGACCCGGATGTCGAAGTCGGTGGTCTCGCCCGGCGCCAGGTCGCCGACGCTCGCGTAGGCGCCGAAGGCCGTGATCCGGTCGCCGACCTCGGCGGTGACCGGCAGCGCCATCGCTGCGCGCAGCCCGGCGGCGCTCGTGATCGCCTCGGTCCCCGCGAAGGGCAGCACGTTGACCGCGCGCCACTCCTCCTCGCTCGCGTTGGTCACCGTGCCGCGGATCCGGTTCGGGCCCTTGGCGTCGAGGTGGGCGGGCGTGAGCCGGTCGATGCTGAGCGTCAGCGGCGCGGCCGGCTCGACGGCCTCCTCGTCCTCCACCGCGTCGACGGCGGCGGCGGCCGTGGTGGAGGAGGCCCCGCAGAGCACGGTGAACGAAACGAGTAGCCCTGCCGCGATCAGCCTGCTCAGCACCGATCGCGTCCGCTCCACCGGGTCAGGCTAGCCGGGGTGGCCCGCGCGCCCGGGGGGCGTCGTACCGGCGACACGCCGGAGAAGTGAGGCAGATCGCAATCTAGTAACCCTGCGCGATAGTCGCGTCCGCGCTAGTATCTCCGGTTGTGAACGACCGGGACCAGCTCTTCGAGGGCCTGGACCTCTTCCTCAAACGGCTGATCGGCCTGGTGGAGTCCGAGGGCCTCAGCGTCCTCGCCAACGCCGAGCTGCCGATCACCCAGGTGCGGACCATCATGCTGCTCGCGTGTGCCCACGACCCCCTGCCCATCGGGGCGGTCGCCGACCGGCTCGGGCTGTCGGTCCACGCGGCGGGGCGCAACATCGACCGGCTCGTCGACCTCGGGTACGTCGAGCGGCGGGAGAGCCCCGAGGACCGCAGGGTCAAGCTCGTCTCGCTCTCCGCGGTCGGCCTCGACACCGTCGACCAGCATCTCCTCGCGCGGCGCCGGGCGATGCACACCTTCATCGACCGGCTCACCGACGATCAGGTCCGGGCGTTCACCGACGTACTGACACCACTCCTCGCGGGCGACTACCTGTTGCCCCGACAGCAAGGACAACGATGACCACTTCCCCCTCCGACACCGTCGGCCCCGCCGGCGACTCGGCCGGCGGCCCGCGGCACAAGGCGGCCGCGGACGACGACAAGATCACCTCCGACATCCTCAAGATCGCCGGCGTGGTCGTGCTCGGCTCGATCATGGCGATCCTCGACACCACCGTCGTCAACGTCGCCCTGCCGACGTTCCTGACCGAGTTCGACGTCCAGGACTACTCGACCGTCGCCTGGACGATCACGGCGTACACGCTCGCGCTCGCGGCGATCATCCCGGTGACCGGCTGGGCCGCCGACCGGTTCGGCACCAAGCGCCTCTACATCACGGCGCTGGGCCTCTTCACGCTCGGCTCGGTGCTGTGCGCCGTCGCCTGGAACATCGAGTCCCTGATCGCCTTCCGCGTGCTGCAGGGCCTCGGCGGCGGCATGCTGATGCCGTTGGGCATGACGATCCTGACCAAGGCCGCCGGTCCGCACCGGATGGGCCGGCTGATGGCGGTCATGGGCATCCCGATGCTGCTCGGCCCGATCCTGGGCCCGATCCTCGGCGGCTGGCTGATCGACGCGGTCTCCTGGCACTGGATCTTCCTGATCAACCTGCCGCTCGGCGTGCTCGCGATCGTGATGGCCTACGTGATCCTCGCCCCGGACGCCCCCGAGCCGAGCGAGACCTTCGACCTCGTCGGGATGCTGCTGATGTCGCCCGGTCTCGCGCTGTTCCTGTACGGCGTGTCGTCGATCCCGGGCGAGGGTACCGTCGCCGCGACCAAGGTGCTCGTCCCCGGCGGCATCGGGCTCGCGCTGATCATCGGCTTCCTCTTCTGGGCGTTCCGGCCCGAGCACCCGCTGCTCGACCTGCGGCTCTTCGCCGACCGCAACCTGCGGACCGCGACGATCGTGATGTTCCTCTTCGCGGGCTCCTTCTTCGGCGCGCTGCTGCTGGTGCCGACCTACTTCCAGCAGGTGCGCGGGGAGAGCGTGCTGATGGCGGGCCTCCTCGTCGCGCCCCAGGGCATCGGCGCCATGCTGACCATGCCGATCGCCGGCACCCTGGTCGACCGGCTCCCCGTCGGCCGGATCGTCCCCTTCGGCTTCGTCGGGATCCTGATCGGCATGATCGGGCTGGCCTTCAGCACCGACGTCGACACCCCGATCTGGCAGATCTGCGCCTTCCTCTTCGTGATGGGCCTCGGCATGGGCGCGACGATGATGCCGATCTTCACCTCGGCGCTGAAGACCCTCCGCCGGCACCAGGTCGCCCGCGGCTCGACGCTGATCAACGTGATCCAGCAGGTCGCGGCCTCCGTCGGCGTCGCCGCGATCTCGGTGATCCTCACCAACCAGCAGAAGGCCTCGGACGCCGTGATGGCGATGCGCGCCATCGGCGAGGCCCAGGCCAACGGCCTGCAGCCGCCGGCGTGGGCGCTCGAGGTGGCCGCCAAGCTCGGCGACGCGTTCGCGGCGACCGGGTTGGCCGACCTCGCCGACTCCTTCGGGGTCGCCTACAAGGCCGCCGCCGTGGTGCTCCTCTTCACGCTGATCCCGGTGGCGTTCCTCCCCCGGAAGCACGAGGAGTCGCACCTGCTGGACGACGAGAACGGAGCGCCGGAGCCATCTCCGGTGCTGCCGCACTGACGTCGTACCGGATCTCGGCTTGGGCCGCCGCGGGCCGCGGTGAGAGTCTGTGCGCCGTGAC
>JBDHZS010000219.1:0-5804 GCA_039812025.1 Nocardioides sp.
CAAGCAGTGGCGCGGCATCGCGATGCGCTCCGACAAGCTCCTCCGCAGCTACCGAGCTGCAGTCAGCCTCGCCACCACGCTCATCTGGATCAAATCAGACTTGATCAACACGCCCTAGGCGACTCTCGGCAGAGACAGCCGATGCGCATTTCATTGCGGAGCTACGCATTGGCCACGTCGGGTGTCGGAGCCGTCAATAGGCTGCCACCCGAAGGGCTCTCCGGGCTGCCTCTGCCGGGGTCGCGATGTCGTGGCTATGGAAGGGTGCGAACGAGGAAGTCTCGGATCAGCGGTATGACCTCGTCGAGGTTGGTTTCGAGGAGCCAGTGGCCGCCACGAAGCAGATGCAGCTCGGCGTCGGGGTGGTCGCGGTGGTACGCGCGGGCAGCTCCTTCGGGCATGTATCCGTCCTGCGGCCCCCACACGATGAGGGTCGGCGGGCGGTGTTCGCGCAGGTAGGCCTGTTGGCGGGTGAACCAGGGCACGGTGTGGCGTTGGTCGGCGAGCAGGTTGGTGAGGTTCTCACGTCGCTGCGGCGTGCCCAGTTGTTCCCAGCCGAGTGTCCACAGGTCGGGGGTGATGAGTTCTTTGAGGTCGTCGTCGATCTCGCCGACGAACTCGTCGCGGAATCCTTCCAGGCTGACGTGCTGGGCGAGTGTGGCTCGTCCGTGGTCGGTGGGGTGTTTCCAGAACTCTTTGAGGGGCGCGTACTTGGGTCCGTGCTGGTCTTCGTAGATGTCGCCGTTGGAGATGATGAGGGCGGTGACCTTCTCCGGTGCTGCGATCGCCAGCCGAAGCCCGAACTGTGAGCCGTAGTCGTGCAGGTAGATCGCGTATCTGGATAGGTCGAGGACTTCGGTGAATCGTTGCAGGAAGGTGGCGTAGCTGTCGAAGGTGTAGGCGAACTCGTCTGCCTCGGGGGTCTCGCTGTAGCCGAATCCGGGCAGGTCGGGGGCGATGGTGCGCCAGCGATCGGCCAGCGCCGGCATGAGGTTGCGGAATGCGAACGACGACGCCGGGTAGCCGTGCGGGAGAAGCAACAGCGGCGCCGAGGCGGGGCCGGCTTCGCGGTAGAACACCTGCACGTCATCGACGGTGACCCACCGATGCCGGACCGCCGTGCTGGTGGGTGATGTTGCGTGTTCCACCCAGGGCTCCTTGCTGCTTGTGGCGTCGTGCACAGTGTGGGCGAGGTGGTTCAGTCGGCGACGGCGCCGGCGGTGATGTTGATGGATGCGGCGGTGATGGAGCCGGCCTTGTCGGAGCAGATGAAGGCGGCGACGTCGCCGACGTCGTCGAAGGTCGCGGTGCGGCCGAGCATGGTCGGGGCGGTGATCATGTCCACGATTCCCGCTCGGTTGGGTTCGTCGGCAGGGATGGCTTCGGCGATCCCGCCGGTCTGGAGGGTGACGGCGCGGATGCCGTGCGGGCCGAGTTCGGCGGCGAGTTGTCGGCGGAGGGTGTCGATGAGTCCCATGGCGACTTGGAAGCCGCCGATGTTGTAGTCGCGGATGGGGTCGCGGCCGCCGTCGCCGCCGAAGAACAGCAGCACGCCGGAGTGCTGGGGGATCATGTGTCGGGCGGCGGCTTGGGTGGTGAGGAACATCGCGCGTGCGGCGTTGATGACCGGTCGTTCGAACACTTCCAGGGACATCTCGGCCAGCGGGGTGCCGTGGACGTCGCCCAGGCCGATGGCGTTGAAGCTGATGTCGATGCTCCCCGCACTGGCAGCGACCTGGTCGGCGTGGCGGGTGATCTGGTCGGCGTCGAGGGCGTCGACGACGGTGGTGTGCACCGTGCCTCCGGCGGACTGCACGTGCGCGTCGGTGTGGATGGCGTCGGCGGCGGCGTCGAGGGCGGACTGGGTGCGTCCAGTCAGGTGGACGATGGCTCCTTCGCGCGCGAAGCCGGTGGCGACAGCGCGTCCGATCGGGCCGGCGCCTCCGTAGATGATGGCGTTCTTGCCTTGCAGCAACATGGTGTCTCCTGTGGTGTCGACGGTTGGCGGTCGGTGGGATCGGTTCAGCGGTGTCGGCCGAGAGGATCGGCGAGACGTCGGAGGTCGAGTTCGGGTAGGCGGCGCCAGGCGATGAACGCGAATAGGGCCATCAGGACCACCGTCGTGATACCGGCGCCGGGATCGTCGATCACGACGAAGTTGGTCACGGTCGCGCCGATCATCAGCGCGACCAGGCAGATGGCCGCGAGACCTGCGATCCAGCGGATCAGCAACCCGACGGCGCCAGCGACCTCGGCGACGCCGGCGAAGACGCGTAGCCACTGGCCCGCTCCGATCTCGGCGAACGCCTCGACCGCGACCTCGGTCCCGATCAGCTTGGGCACGGCGGCCGCGATCAAGAACAGCGCCGAGGTGATCTGGACGACCCAGGCCACACGTCCACTCCACCGCCTGCCCGGTCGTGCGGTGCGCGCATCCTGCGGTACCGCCGCGCTCTCACCTTGCTGTTCCGACATCGCACCTGCCCTTTCATCGAGAACTTGTCAGTTCCGGAACTGATGAGTTCTACACTGCACGACGATGGAACCGCCGTCAAGCGCGGATCGAGGGGGTGCGGGTTCGACGACCCGCGCTTGACACGGGCAATCTCCAGGCGCAGTATGGAACCAATTAGTTCCCGAACTGGACGGTGCTTGACTATGGCGACTGATCAACTGACCCGTACCTTCGCCGCGCTCGCGGACCCGACCCGCCGGGCGATCCTGACCACGCTGCGTGAGCGCGGCGAGGCCTCGGTCGCCGAGCTGGCGACACCGTTCGAGCTGACGCCACGGGCGATCTCCAAGCACATCGGCGTGCTCGAATCGGCCGGCCTGGTCTCCCGGGGTCGCGATGCGCAACGGCGCCCGAGCCGGTTGCGCGTGGAGCCCCTGGTGGAGGTCGATGCCTGGCTGGAGGACTACCGGGCGACCTGGGAGCACCGCTTCACCGCGCTCGAGGCGGACCTGGCGGCCGACGACCCACACCCCGACAAGCCCCCGGCCGATGATGGCCGGGCTGAGGATTCACAGGAGACGACATGACCACCACCGCCCACCGTCACGACGATCGCGGACTCGTGATCGAGATCGAGCAGGAGTTCCCTGCGACACGGGAACGGGTGTTCCGGCGCTGGACCGATGCCGACGCACTTGCGCGCTGGTTCGCCCCACCGGGCTACGCCACCGTGCACTCTGAGTCCGACCCCAGGCCTGGCGGCCGGTGGCGACTGGACTACCGGGCTCAGGGTGGCCCGCACCGCTACACCGAACAGGGCGCCTTCCGTGAACTCGACCCCTTCGAGCGGCTGGCCCTCACCTTGACCCAGGTCGACGGCAACCACACCAATCCCGAGACACTCGTGACCGTCGACCTGGACGACATCGGCACCGCCGGGGTGCCGCGCACCCTGATGCGGTTCACCCAGAGCGGCTACCGCTCACCCAGCCTGCGCGATGACAACGAGCAGGGCTGGCGTGGCTGCTTCTCCGCCCTGGCCCACGATCTCACCAGCGAGGTCGGTGAGTCGTCGTGAGCACCGAGCAACTGATCGGCCAGCTCCGCCAGACGCACGAGCTGCGGGACCTGTTCCTGCGCTGGTTCGGCGCGTCCAGCACGGACCTCGACGCCCAGCTCGCCCCGGCCGCTGACGACATCGTCGCCTACGACCACTACGCCCCACAGGAACACCGTGGCATCGATGCCCTACGAGCAGTCCGTGCACAGGCGCTGACATCTCACGGCCGCGAGTTCCGATGGGACATCCCCGACCTGCACCTGCGCATCGTCGGCGACATCGCGATCGGCTGGGGGCTGCACCGCAGCCGCGACACCGGGCCGGATGGGATTCGGTTCGAGGAGTGGTCACGCGGCACGCACGTCTTCGAACGCCGCGACGGCCGCTGGCAGATGATCCACCAGCACCTGTCCTACCCCATCGACACCGACGGACACGCACACACCGCACGGTGACCGCGACCGGCCACACCTCGCCGGTTCCGTGATCTGAACATCACCCCAGTCTCGACAACACCGCAGCCTCGATCGAGGACCACATGCCAGGCGGCATGGACGGGCCATCGATCCGGTCCCGCACGCCCATTCCCACAGAGAAGAGCCCTCATCATGCCTGTCGCCACGACACAGGCGCCCCCTCACTGGAAGCGCAACACCGCCCTGTTCCTATCCGGCCAGACCTCCTCCATGTTCGGGTCCCTGGTCGTCCAGCACGCCGTCATGTGGTGGATCACCTTCGAGACCCAATCGGGCCTGGCCATCGCTCTGTGGGCGGTCGCCGGTTTCCTGCCGCAGGGCCTGATCTCGCTGTTCGGAGGCGTCCTGGCCGACCGGATGAATCGCAAGGCGCTGGCCATGATCGCCGATAGCGGCATCGCCGTCGCGACACTGGTGCTGGCGATCCTGATGAGCATCGGCATCACCGACCTGTGGATCATTCTGCTCGCGGTCGCCGTGCGCTCGATCGGCGCAGGATTCCAAGGACCCGCGGTGCAGGCCATGATTCCCCAGATCGTCCCGGCCGATCAGCTGCTGCGCATCAACGAGATGTTCCAGACCATCCAGTCAGCCATGATGCTGCTCGCGCCCGTCGCCGCCGGCGTCGTGTTCGCCGCCTTCGGTCTCATCCCGGTCTTCTTCATCGACGTCGTCACCGCGATCATCGGCATCGGGCTGCTCGCGATGGTCGCCGTACCCACACTGACCGCCATCGCCGAGAAGACCACCAGCTACCGCACCGACCTCGTCGAGGGCGCGCGCTACATCTGGGCCCACGGCATCGTGCGCTGGCTACTGGTGGTCTTCGCGATCATCTTCCTGCTCACCGTCGCACCGATGTTCATCACGCCTCTCATGATCGCCCGATCCTTCGGCACCGAAGTATGGATGGTCGCCGTCCTGGAGATCGTCTTCAGCGTCGGCATGCTGATCAGCGGCCTGCTCGTGTCCACCGTTCTCGCCAACCGCTCCCGCATAGGGCTCGTGCTCATCTCCACCCTCGGCTACGGCATCGTCACCATGGGACTCGGCCTCAGCCCCAACCTCTGGGTCTTCTACGCCTTCATGTTCGGCTTCGGCATCCTCACCCCGCTGTTCTCCGCACCCTTCATGACGCTCATCCAAGAGACCGTCGACGCCGACAAACACGGCAGAGTCTTCAGCTACCTCAACATCGTCATGGCCACCGCAGCACCCATCGGACTCATCGCGTTCGGACCACTCGCCGACCTCATCAGCATCGAGAGCCTGCTCGTCATCGCCGGGATCGTCACCATCCTCGTCATGACCATCGCCGTCCTCGTACCCTCCGGCCGAGCAGCGATCGCCCTCGACCGCAACCAGCGACCCTCCACCACCGAGGCGAACGGTCATCCGCCTGACGGATCACTCGCACCCATCGCCGAGGACGCGCTGGATTCCGAGCGTGCGAGCTGAACGACCCCACTGATCATGCTGCCGTCTCGTCTCAGCTCCAGCCGACCGCATCGAAAGATGCGGCATGCGCGCGAGGTGCGTCAGGACCGAACGAGAGACCGGCACGAGCGCTTCGCGCCGCTTGCATACCTCCGTGCTTCGTCGAGTGGCGCCGTACGCACGCATTCCACCGGCTGCCACACGATCCGGCACTCATCTGGAGAGCAGACACGAGATGCGCCTGACATCCGATGGGGGACTGTCTGAATAACGGTGTGTGGGGTCCGGCCTGATCCGAAAGGAGACGGCCGTGGCTGACACGACCGAGTTGTTGGATGACGCGATGATTGATCCCGTGACGGGAGAGATCATCGAT
>JBDHZS010000220.1:0-5720 GCA_039812025.1 Nocardioides sp.
TCCTTGTCACACAGCTCGGCGAGGTACGACGACAGCAGCCGCGGCGGGATCAACCGGAACGGGTAGTGGTGGGTGCGCGAGCGGATCGTCGGGATGACCTTGTCCGGCTCGGTGGTCGCGAAGATGAAGCGCAGGTGCGGCGGCGGCTCCTCGACCAGCTTGAGCAGGGCGTTGAAGCCCTGCGTGGTCACCATGTGGGCCTCGTCGATGATGTAGACCTTGTACCGATCTCGGACCGGCGCGAAGAAGGCCTTCTCGCGCAGGTCGCGGGCGTCGTCCACGCCGCCGTGGGAGGCCGCGTCGATCTCGATCACGTCGATCGACCCCGGCCCGCCGCGGGCCAGGTCGCGGCAGCTGTCGCACTCCCCGCACGGCTCGGCGACCGGCGCCTCGACGC
Organism: Nocardioides sp.; assembly: GCA_039812025.1. Classification (GTDB taxonomy): domain Bacteria; phylum Actinomycetota; class Actinomycetes; order Propionibacteriales; family Nocardioidaceae; genus Nocardioides. The sequence continues at coordinate 398 of JBDHZS010000220.1, forward strand.
AGTTCAGCGCGCGGGCGAGGATCCTCGCCGAGGTGGTCTTGCCGCAGCCGCGCGGGCCGGAGAAGAGGTAGGCGTGGTTGACCCGGTTGTTCGCGAGCGCGGCTCGCAGCGGCTCCGTGACGTGATCTTGGCCGATGACCTCGGCAAACGTCTCGGGCCGGTAGCGGCGGTACAACGCGAGGGGTGATTCCACGCCGTCACCCTATTACCGACCTCCGACAGCCTCGCGGCGCCGAGGCGACGGCGGGACCCTGCAGCGGCGACAGCCGACCGGGTCCGGACATGAAGAGGCCCCTCGCGCACCCGGTAGAGCCCGCCTGCCCTTGCTGCCTTCCGGCCCTGGGGGAGTTCAGCGAGATGCCGCCACGCGAGGGGTTGCCCCAACTGTAGGCGAGGCCGCCCGAGCGGCCCAACGCGGCCCGGCCCGCGGACCCGGTACGACGCCCGCCCACCCGAGCGCGATTTCACCGCTCCGACCCCGCCCGGTAACCTTCCCCGCGGAGGATTCGCCTAGAGGCCTATGGCGCTCGCTTGGAAAGCGGGTTGGGTTAACAGCCCTCGCGGGTTCGAATCCCGCATCCTCCGCCACCATCTTCGCCAGACGCGCCGCACCGAGCGGGACCGACTCAGCCGGTCCGCGGGATTCGCCATCAGGTCGCCATCGGGGGGCGCGCCGTTCGACCAGGCACGCGCCGAGGCGTTTCGTGCCAGCCCGCGGTTCGCGTCCCCCTGGCCGGGAGAACTGCCAGGTTGCCTGTGTGCGGCGCCGTCCGGGCGGCCACCCACCGACCTTTCGTCAAGTTTTCCTTGATGAACGACGACCGTCAACCTATCCTTGACGTCATGACAGACATCCAGGCACCTACCTCCCCGCACCCACTCCACGACGGCGCCTACCTCGGCCGCCTCTTCGCCGACCTGGGCGCCGAGCTCGGCCGAGCAGCCGACCCGGCCGACGTCACAGCAACCGTCGAATCCCTCGTCGCGACCGCCCTCCGCCTGGGAACCCGCGAGTGCTGGGCAACCTGGGACAGCTGGAGCGGCTGGAACGAGCCGGCGACCGAGATCTCACCGACCGAGGCGCCGCCGACCCCGAGCGGGTCCGCACGCTCGTTCACCCTGCACGGCATCCGGGAGGGGCGGCCGGGCCCGCGCTGGCGGGCGCTCTTCGACGCCACCTGGCCGGCGTACAGGGCCTGGTACCTCCGGGACGGCGACGCTGCCAGGCCGGACCTCGCCACCGCCCGGGCCCGGCTGGCCGACCACATGCCGGAGCTCGTCAGGACCTGGGAGTCGATGGTCGACCTCGCCGGAGGCGACGAGGTCGCGGCCCGCATGCTAACGATGTGGGACGCCCCGGCGTTCGCCCCCGGCTGTTCCCAGGCGGCCCAACCCGGCGACGACCCGATCCTCGTCCGCAACTACGACTACAACCCGGACCTGTTCGAGTGGGTCGTCTACTCCAGCGAGTTCACCGGCCGCAAGGTGATCGGCACGAGCGACTGCCTGTGGGGACTGCTCGACGGGATGAACGAGGACGGGCTGGTCATCTCCCTCACTCACGGCGGACGCCGGAGCTCCGGGCCGGGGTTCGCGATCCCCCTGGTCGTGCGCTATCTGCTGGAGGTCGCCGGCACCGTCGCCGAGGCGCGGGCCGCCCTGGACCGGCTGCCGGTCGCCGCGTCGTACAACCTCACCATGATGGACGCGGGCGGCGCGGTGGCGACGGCATTCGTGTCGCCGGGCAGTGCGCCGGAGTACGACGACTCGGCCGTCGCGACCAACCACCGCGGGCGGGTGCCGGAGCGTCCCGAGCACGCCCGCAACCTGCGCAGCGTCGAGCGCCAAGACCATCTCCTGGGGCTGCTGGGCGAGCCGATCGAGCCCGATGCGCTGGCCGCCGCTTTCCTGCGACCGCCGCTCTACAACCGGAGGTACGCCGAGGGCTTCGGGACCCTGTTCACGGCGGCGTACCGGCCGCGGCGCCAGGAGCTGACCTACTCTTGGCCCCAGGTGAGCTTCACCCGCACCTTCGACTCACCCGACGACACGATCGCGGTGTCGCTTCAGGAAGGCTGACGCGCAGGAGACGACATGGCACACCCAGGCGACCTGGACCAGCTCACGTCGGACGAGCTAGGCGCCCTCGCCCGCGATGCCATGTCGCTTCTCGCGCAGCGTGGAGACCAGGCGGCCTTCTCCGAGCTCCTCAACCTGAGCGGCCACGCCGGCCAGTGCCTCGGCGAGGGCGCCCGCCAGCTTGCCTCCGCCGGGTCCTGGACTCAGGTCGCCGACCTGGCCGGCGTGTCCAAACAGGCGGTGTGGTCGCGCTGGCGGGCATGACTCCTCGTCGACCATGGTCTCCCCGCAATGCTCGCCGCCTACCGTGTCGGTTGGTTGCGGCACATACACACGAACTCCACGCTAGGCCGATTGCTACCCGCTTCACCCGGACGCTGCACGTGCCCGTGATGCGGAGGCGTCGCTGATCTTGAGGACAAGGATCAGGCTGTCGGGCACGCGCCTGAAGCCGAGCGCCTCATACCAGCCCGCGACCTGCTCGTGGAGCGCATCGACGACGATCAACTTCGCGCCGACCTGCTCGGCGGCAACAACGACCCGGTCCAATGCGTCGGCGAGCAAGACCGCGCCGAGCCCTCGTCCGCGGAGCTCGTCGCTCAACGCGAGCTTGGCGATAAGCGTGGCGGGGATCTCTCTGGGCCCGCCACGTCCGATCCTTGTCGGTACCTCGTCACGCGCGACCTTGTGGGCGGCGAGGGTGTAGTAGCCGACCACTCGTGCCGTCTCGGTGGTCCACACGAAGGTGCGCGAGTGGCCGCGGCGTGCCTCGGTCGCGGCGTGCTCGCGCAGCCAATCGTCCAGCGCCGGCTCGCCGCTCGCGAATCCCGACGCGTCGTGGCGCTCGGGGTCGAAATGCGCCGAGTGGAACCGCTCAGTCACGCGTCACGCTGTCGCGCAGATGGCCGAACGCCGCTGTGAGCGCGCCGTTCGGCACACCCGGGGCGCCGAGGGCATCGATGAGGTCGTCAAAGAACTGCGGCGGCACGGTGGTGGTCGACTCGCGCTCGCGCAACACTCGCTCGGCACGCTCCTCAGCTGCCGCGCGCGCGAACGCGGTCGGCTGTTCCCCGGTCAGCTCGGCGGCCCGCTCGATGAGCGCCTTGCTCGCGGGCGTGACCCTGAACTCGAGCCGAGCAGTCACCGTAGCCATATCGAACCTCCTGTACGGACAAGTGTACGGCGTCGAGTCAAGGCCGCCCTCGTCCAGCCGGGGATTGGGCCAGGCCGCTGCATTTGGAGCTGGCCGTTGCCTAGTAGCGAGGCGGCGATATGCCTGATAGAGGCGGCCGTTTGCCTAACAGGCGTGGCGTCGCCGTCGTACCCCGAGCGCTGCTCGGGCCGTGAGCGGGCCCTACGGTGGCGGGGTGGCCGGGGAAAGACTGCATCTCGAGGTGTCGGGCCGGACTCACCGCGAGCTCGGCCTGAGCCGGGGTCGGGCGCTGCGATCCAGCCTGGGGGCGGCCTACGAGAGGTACGCCGCGCTGTTCCGCGCCGTCGGCGTGCCGGAGGACGCCGAGCGGGACGGCGTCGGGCGGGCCGCGGCCGTGATCGCGGGCTGGCGCCCCGCCGTACTGGAAGAACTCGCCGGTGTCGCCGAGGGCGCCGGGGTCGAGGTCGAGCAGGTCATCGCCCTCAACGCGCGCACCGAGATCCTGGCCGCGAGGTCCTCCCACGAGTGCTCGGCCCTCACGGCGCTGATCGACGGGCGGCGGTACGGCGCGCAGACCTGGGACTGGCACATCGAGCTCGACGGCTGCTGGCACACCCACGAGGTCGCCGGGCCCGGCCACCGCTACGCCGGACTGACCGAGGAGGGGATCCTCAGCAAGATCGGAGTCAACGAGGCCGGCCTCGCGCTGCACTTCAACCTGCTCAAGCACGTCTCGGACGGCGCGGACGGCGTGCCCATGCACGTGCTGTCGCGCGTCGTACTCGCCGAGTGCGCCACCGTCGATGAGGCCCTGACGGTCGTCCGGAGTGCGCCGATCGGTTCGTCGTCGGCCCTCACGCTGCTCGACACGACCACCGCGGTGTCGGCCGAGCTGAGCCCGGTAGGGGTCTTCGTCATCGCCGAACGGGACGGCTCGGTGCAGCGCACCAACCACTTCCGGCATCCGATCCCGCTCGCCGGCCAGCGCGACGACGTGGAGGAGTCGCAGTCCTCGGCACGACTCGAGTTGCTGCGGTCCAGGCTCGCGGCCGGGCTGCCTGCCACGCTCGACACCCTCGTCAAGGTGCTGCTCAGCGGCGAGGACGAGGCACCGTTGTGCTGCGTGCCCGACATGTCGCTGGAGTACGGCGAGCGCGTGTCCACCCTGGCCACGATCCTCACCGATCCCGCCGCCCGGACCGTCCGCGTGCTCGACGGCATGCCCACCCGCGCTGCGGGCGGTCCCTGGCGGGTCATCTCGCTGTAGCTTGACCACGTGAACACCCCGCACGACGCCACCGACGACCTCCGCGGGCTGATGCGCACCGGCCTCGTCGCGGCGATGAAGGCCCGCCGCCCGGAGGAGGTCTCGGCCCTGCGCACCGCGATCGCCGCGATCGACAACGCGAGCACGGTCGCGGTGGCCGAGCCGGCGAGCGCCGCCGGGTCGGAGGGTCCCGCCGCGTCGGAGGGCCCCATCGCGGGCGCCCGGATCGGCCTCGGCGCCGCCGAGGCGGAGCGCCGCGCGCTCACCCCGGCTGACCTCCGCCACCTCCTTCAGGCCCAGATCGACGACCGCATCGCCGAGGCGGAGCGGTACGACGCCCACGCCGCGCACGATGCCGCCGAGCGGCTCCGGCTCGAGGCCTCGGCGCTCGAGCCCTACCTGCGCGCCCTGGACACGTAGTTCAGGAGAACCGCCACGATCAGCATGGCTCATCGCGCCCCGGGCACCGGAGTGGGAGGCTGAGCGGTGTCGTCATACGGCACCGAGCCGAATGCGGCCCGGGACAGAGAGGCTGCCCATGGACACGAACGAGGCGCTGCACCCGGATCGACAGCAGGGTGCGGAATACCTGCGCCTGGTCCTCGTGGGTGCCGCGATCGGGATCCCCGCGGCGCTGTTGGCGTTCGGCTTCCTCAGCCTGGTGCACGTGCTGGAACACCTGCTGTGGACCGACCTGCCCGCGTGGCTCGGCACGGACGGCGTGCCGTGGTACCTGACCGTCGGGCTGCCGGTGGCCGGCGCCGCGCTGGTCGTGGCCGCCCGGTGGCTGCTGCCGGGGGACGGCGGCCACAGCCCGCTGGGCG
>JBDHZS010000221.1:0-5695 GCA_039812025.1 Nocardioides sp.
CCCGAGCTGTGGGAGGCGTTCATGGACGAGTTGCGCGAGCAGCACCTCGGCCACCCCCGCCCCGACGGCGCGCGGTCCGTCCTGGCCGAGCTCACCGAGGCCTACCTTGCCGAGGTCGCCCGCTCCGACCCGGCCGGCTGAAGTCGTGGTCCACCGGTCGAGCACCGGCAGGTCGAGCGGGCTCCGCCACTACTTCTGCCTCAGCGTGCTATGACAGGGCATGCGAATCGACGGGGACGCGACGCCCCCGCATCGGAACGGCGTCGGGCTTGCCGCGCTGGTTGCGGGCTTCGTCGCGGTCGCCTTCGCGTTCGTGCCGATCATCGGCGACATCGTCGCGGCCCCGACCGCGTTGTGTGCGATCGTCCTCGGGCTGATCGGCCTCGGTCGCGTCGAGGACGGTCGGGCGACCAACCGAGGCGAGGCGCTGGTGGGCTTCGTGCTCGGCCTGCTCGCGGCGTTGGCCGTGTTCATAGGCTTCATGGCGACCTTCGCTTGAACCGCCGCTTGCCGAGGGCGCGGCCAGACGGCGAGTGATCGCGCGAGGGCCTAGCCGGCGCACACCCGTGTGCGGCGGAGTCTGGGTCAGCGCGGGCGGCGCGACGCCGAGAAGGCGGCCGCGCTGTGGGTGCGGGCCCGTCGAGGTCCCTGGCCCGGTCCCGGCTGGGACGACTGCGACGTCCGAGGGGAGTCGGTGGACCGGCCCTGGGACGGGCGACCCTGGGACGAGCGGGCACCGCGGCCTCGCCGGCGAGAGCCCCGGGAGCGGGTGCGTCGTGCCGGCTCCGAGGCGGACCCGGTCGGAGCCTCGTCGAGGTTCGTGGCGACGCTGGCCTTGCGGGCCATCGCCTTCACCTCGGCGAGCTGCTCGTCGAGGGCGACCGTGACGACGGTCCCGGTGGCGCCGGCGCGCCCGGTGCGCCCGGAGCGGTGGACGTAGGCCTTGTGATCGGCGGGCGGGTCGGCGTGTACGACGAGCGCGACGTCGTCGACGTGGATCCCGCGGGCGGCGATGTCGGTGGCGACCAGCGTGCTGACGCTGCCGTCGCTGAACGCGGCGAGGTTGCGTCGCCGCGCGCCCTGGCTGAGGTCGCCGTGGAGGTCGACGGCCAGCACGCCGCGGACGACGAGTTGGCGGGCGAGCCGCTTGGCGCCCCGCTTGGTGCGCGTGAAGACCACGACGCGGCCGGGGGAGGCGGCGAGCTCCGCGATCGTCCCGAGCCGGGAGTCGCGGTCGACCCGGACGACGCGGTGCTCGATCCGGTCCTCGACCTTGACGGTGTCGGCCACCCGGTGCACGACGGGGTTGTCGAGGTACTGCTTGACCAGCACGTCGACCCCGGCGTCCAGCGTCGCCGAGAACAGCAGGCGCTGGGAGCCGGACGGGGTGCGGTCCAGGATGCGGCGGACGTCTCGCAGGAAGCCCAGGTCGGCCATGTGGTCGGCCTCGTCGAGGACGGTGATCTCGACGTGGCCGAGGTCGGCCGCGCCCGAGGAGAGATGGTCGAGAAGGCGCCCGGGGCACGCGATGATGATGTCGACGCCGCGGCGCAGCTCGCGCACCTGTGCCCCGGCGGGGACCCCGCCGAAGATCGTGACATGGCGCAGGCCGGCCGCGGAGGTCAGCGGCGCGAGCGTGTCGGACAGCTGGGCAGCGAGCTCGCGCGTGGGTGCGAGGACGAGGGCCCGCGGCCGCCGAGGCCGTGCGGGCCGGATCCTCGCGAGGCGCGTGACCACCGGCAGCAGGAATGCGAGGCTCTTGCCCGAGCCGGTGGCGCCCCGGCCGAGGACGTCGCGTCCCGCGAGGGCATCCGGCAGCGTCGCGGCCTGGATGGGGAACGGCGTGACGACGCCGCCGCGGGACAGTGCCTGCACGAACCGGGGTTCGACGCCGAGAGAGGCGAAGGTGGTCCCGGAATCGGGAGCTGGGTCGGAAGAGTGGGTAGGAATGGATGAGCGAACAGGGTGGTCAGCCACCACGGGATAACTCCAAGAGATTGGGAAACGTCCTGCCGGCGAGGCATGGAGGCCGCAGCGCTGGGCCAAGGACACAGACACGCCGGGCGAAAGCAGAACGGATCGGCCCGACACCTACATTCTCCCACGTCGGCACTCGGGGGCGAAAACAGCGCCTCAGCGGGCGTGTCGTGCGCGGCGGGCGCGGGCCGTGGGGGCCGGTCAGGGCCGGAATCGACCCCGCCCGACGCATCGTGAGGTAAACTACACCGGTGTGAGCACCCTCACCGCCGGATCCGGAACAGATCCCGGCTCCCATACGTCTGACTTAGTGGCGGCGTCGTACCGACATCGGTTCTCGAGTCATGGGGGACCCGGCGACCGCCATGATGCAAAGGACTGATCGACACATGAACCGCCTCGCGAAGGCTATCCGCGGCCGCCGTGAGAAGGCCCGCAACCAGCACCTTCTGATCGACGCGATCGAGGGCGCCTCGTCCCGGTCGCTCCGCGACGAGCTCGTCGAGATCGCTTGGACCGAGGGCAACGGGCGACCGCTCCGCTGACCTCCGGGTGTGCTGCCGGCGCAGGGTGTACGACGCCCGCGCCGGCAGCGGCCATTTGCGGTCACTTCCGCAGGGCGACGGCGGGGAAGTCGACGGGCACGGCGAGGGCGATGTTGACGTAGTTCGTGAAGAGGTTGAGCGCGACGTGCCCGATGGTCTCCACGATCTGCTCGTCACTCCAGTCGTGGCGCCGGAGGACCTCGACGTCGTCGGAGGAGACCTGGCCACGCTCCTCGACCAGCTTGAGCGCGAACGCCAGCAGCGCCGCGGTGGCCGGGTCCTCGGACCGCCCGGCCTGAGCCTTCGTGAGCTCGTCGGCGCCGACCCCCGCCTTCCGGCCGAGCAGGGTGTGGGCGGCCAGGCAGTACTCGCACGAGTTCCGGTTGGCGACCGCGACCGCGATCTGCTCGCCGAGGGCGGCGCCGAGCGAGCCGCCCCCGTAGGCACCGAACGACGCCCACATGCTGCTGAGGGCGGCGGGGGCGTTGGCGACGGTCGCGAACATGGCCGGCACTGTGCCGAACGCGGCGTGGATCTGGTCGAGCTGCTCCTTGACGGGTCCGGACGCGGACTCGCGGTCGACGGCGGGGATGAGTGACATCGGCGTACTCCTTGGTGATCGTGATCTCGGTTGCGCCTCGGTGGCGCGTGATCCACTCTGCCAAGGGACGCCGGACTGATTGGTAGAAATACTCCTGGATATCCCGCAGATCCTCTGGGATGCTTGAGCGGTGCCCCCGATCGATCGGATCTCGCCGCTGCTCGAACGGTTCCGGGTGCGGACGCATCTCTTCCACACCGGGCCGCTGTGCGGGGTGACCACCCTGGCGGCGCACCCCGGCCGCGGCTTCCTCCACATCCTGCGCCGCGGCGAGATGGAGGTGACCCACCAGGGGAGCAGTGCCTGCCTGGAGCGGCTGCACGTCGAGGCGCCGGCGCTACTCTTCTACCCTCGGCCGCTGGAGCACGCATTCCACAACGCGCCGACCGAGGATTCGGACTTCGCCTGCGCCACGCTGGAGTTCGACGGCGGTGCCGACCACCCGCTCGTGCGCACGCTGCCGCCGGTGATCGTGCTGCCGCTCGACGAGGTCGACGCGCTCGGGCCGGCGCTGGACCTCCTCTTCGCGGAGATCGACAACGTCCGCTGTGGCAACCGGGTGCTCGCCGACCGGCTCTTCGAGGTGATCCTCATCCACCTCTACCGGTGGCTGCTCGACCACGCCGAGGACCTCGCCCTGCCCCCGGGGTTGCTGCCCGGTCTCGGCGATCCGCAACTGGCTCGTGCCCTCGTGGCGCTGCACGAGGAGCCGGGCCGGCATTGGAGCGTCACCGCCATGGCGCGCGAGGCGAGGATGTCGCGCAGTTCCTTCGCGCTGCGGTTCAAGGAACAGGTGGGACAGTCGCCCGCGGAGTACCTGACCCAGTGGCGCATCACCGTCGCCCAGAGCCGGCTCCGGGCCGGCGTCCCTGTCGCCCGCACCGCGAGCGAGCTCGGGTACGCCAACCCGGCCGCGTTCTCGCGCGCCTTCGGCCAGCGGGTCGGGTGCTCGCCCCGGGCGTGGCTCGCCACGCTGAAGGATTGACTCCCGGTCCATGCCCCGGGGCTCCGCGCGGTAGCATGGTGAGAATGATTCTCAACAATGAGGTGGCGGGCGGCGGCTACGGCGCGATGGGGGAGTTCCATGACCTCTTCATGGGCGATGCGTGGGCCCGCCTGGCGCCGTACGTCCAGGTCGAGTTCGGCGCGCTCGACCCCACGGCAGTCGTGCTCGATCTCGGCGCGGGCTCGGGCCTGGGCACCCGCGAGCTGGGAGGCGCCACCCGCGCCGAGATCGTCGCGCTCGAGCCGGACCTGGTGATGCGGTCGACGCTGCTTGCGCGCGTCGCGGACGACCCGCGGCTCGCCACCCGCACGACGGTGGTTGCGGGGCGGGTGCCGGACGACCTGGAGCTGCTGCCGACGCCGGTCGACGGGTTCGTCTGCACCCACATGCTCGGCCACCTGCGCCCGCGCGATCGCCGTACCCTCTTCGCGTGGCTCGACCGCCACCTTCGTCTCGGCGGGAGCGGCGTGGTGACGCTGAGCGTCGGCCGCTCGGACGGGCAGGAGTACGCCGCGGCGCGGCGCGTCGGCCGGTACGACTACCGCGAGATCGGCGTCCCCTGCCCCGACGGCTACGCCACCCGCTACGAGGTCTGGTGCTGCGACCGACTGCTCCGCTCGGAGACGTTCGCGGGGACGTGGGCCGCGGTCACGGCCGAAGACCTCGCCCGGGATGTGGACGGCCTCCGCCTCGCCGTCGAACCGCTCGCGGCCGGCATTGCCCGGATCGTGAGGGCCCGTGGCTGAGCGCGTCCCGGTGATCGTGCTCACGGGCCACCTCGGCGCGGGCAAGACCACGGTTCTCAACCACCTGCTGCGCCGGCCCGGGACGCGGATCGGAGTGGTCGTCAACGACTTCGGCACCGTCAACCTCGATGTCACGCTGGTGAGCGGGTACGTCGATCAGCCGGCCGCGATCTCCGGGGGCTGCCTGTGCTGCATCGACGACCTGAGCGGCCTGGATCTGGCGTTGGAGAGGCTCGCGTCGCTGGAGGTCGACGCCATCCTCATCGAGGCGAGCGGGCTGGCCGATCCGATGGTGCTCGCTCGGATGGTGCGGCTCAGCGGCGCGGAGCAGGTCCGCTTCGGGGGCGTGGTCGACGTGATCGACGCCGTCGAGCACGAACACACCGTCGACACCCGCGACACGCCGCCGAGCCGCTACCTCGCCGCCACGCTCGTGCTGATCAACAAGGTCGATCGGCTGCTGCAGGCGTCCCGGGCGGAGGCCGTCGACCGGATCACCCGGCGAGTGCACGCGCGCAACCCCGAGGTTCCCGTCGTCTCGATCACGCGCGGCGCCGTGGATCCCGGGCTCCTGTTCGACGTGCGTCGGCGGGCGCAGCAGCCGACTCTCTGGGAGTTGGCGCCCTCGGCCCACGACCATCGGCACGCCCACTCGGTGTCGGTGCGTGCCGCCGCTCCGGCCTCGCCCGCGAAGCTCGTCGACCTGCTCGAGGAGCCGCCGTCCGGGGCCTATCGGATCAAGGGCTGCGTCGATGTCGCCGTCGGACGGCGGTCGCGCAGCTACGTGGTCAATCTCGTCGGGCGGAGCATCCACGTCGCC
>JBDHZS010000222.1:0-5693 GCA_039812025.1 Nocardioides sp.
GGGGCGCTACGCGAGGGCGGCGGCGATGACGGCGGTCGCGTCGGGGTCGCGGAAGGTGAAGCCGGCATCGAGGAGCGCGCGAGGTACGGCGCGCACCGACCCGAGGATCTCCGGCCCCATGGCACCCGCGGCCATCCGCAGCACGAACGAGGGCACCGCGAGCCGGGCCTTCCGGCCGAGCGCGGATGCGATGGCGTCGGCGTACTCGGCGTTGGTCGGCGTGACGGGGCAGCACAGGTTCACCGCACCGGAGACGCGGTGGGTCGCCAGGAAGTCGACGGCGTGCACCCAGTCGTGCCGGGAGATGATCGGCGCGTACTGCCGACCCTTGCCGAAGCGGAAGCCCAGCCCGAAGCGGAAGGGGATCGCCAACTGCTTCAGGGGCGGGTTCGCGGCGTCCTGCACGGGCGCCGTACGCAGCACGCACACCCGCGCGCCCGCCTCCTGCGCGGGCAGCGTCGCCACCTGCCAGGCACGGGTGACCCGGGTGAGCAGCGCCTGCCCGCGCGAGTCGGCCGACTCGGTGAGCGGTTCGTCGCCGTGGTCGCCGTAGAACGAGATGCCGTTGCCCGCCAGGAAGACCGGCGGTCGCGAACAACCCGCGATCGCCGTCGCCAGCACCCTCGTCGTGGTGACCCGGCTCTCCATCAGGTTGCGCGCCCAGGTCTTGGAGTGCGGGTTGCCGGCGGTCGGCGCCCCGGCGAGGTTGACCACGACGTCCGCACCGTTGAGCACCCCGGGGTCCAGCGGGCCCGCGTAGGGATCCCACTCGACCTCGGTCGCGGACTGCGGGGTACGACGCACCAGCGTCGTCACGTCGTGGCCACCGGCGCGCCACTCCCGGACCAGGTGGGTGCCCAGGAAGCCGGACGCGCCGGCGACCACCGCGTGCATGTCAGACCTCGAACTGCGCCGCTTCGAGCCTCGTCTTGACGCTCTGCAGGAAGCGTCCTGCGTCGGCGCCGTCGACCAGGCGGTGGTCGTAGGTGAGCGCGAGGTAGACCATGTGGCGCACCGCGATCGTCTCGCCCAGCTCCGGGTGGTCGATGACGACCGGACGCTTGGTGATCGTGCCCGGGCCGAGGATCGCGACCTGCGGCTGGTTGATGATCGGGGTGTCCCACAGGGCGCCGACGCTGCCGAGGTTGGTGATCGTGAACGTGCCGCCCGAGAGCTCGTCCGGGCCGATCTTGTTGGTCCGGGTCCGACCGGCGACGTCCGCGATCTTCTTGGCCAGCCCGGCGATCGACAGGTCGCCGGCGTTCTTGACCACCGGGGTGAGCAGGCCCTTCTCGGTGTCGACCGCGAACGCGACGTTCTCCACGTCGTAGTAGGTCACCGACTCGTCGTCGATCGTCGCGTTGAGCGACGGGTGCTCCTTGAGGGAGTCGATCGCGGCCTTGGCGAAGAACGGCAGGTAGCTGAGCTTCACGCCCTCGCGGGCCAGGAAGTCCAGCTTCGTCGCGTCGCGGAGCCGGGCGACATTGGTCATGTCCACCTCGACGACCTGGGTCAGCTGTGCCGAGGCCTGCAGCGACTCGATCATCCGCTGGGCGATGATCTTGCGCAGCCGCGACAGCGGGACGGTCTGGCCGCGCAGCGGCGACGGCGTCGGGGCGGCCGCCTTGGCGGCCGGCGCCGGAGCGGCGGGGGCTGCTGGAGTGGGTGCGGCGGCAGCGGCGGCCTTGGCCTTCGCCTCCTCGGCGGCGGCGAGCACGTCTTCCTTGCGCACCCGGCCGCCGACACCCGAACCGGTCACCGTCGAGAGGTCGACGCCGTGCTGAGCGGCGAGCTTGCGGACCAGCGGGGTGACGTAGGTGCGGCCGCCGTCGCCCGATGGAGCGGCGGGGGCGGGGGGAGCTGCGGGCTCGACCGGGGTGGGCGCCGGGCCTGGCGCGGGCGGCGGGGTCGGCTCGGGCTCCGCGGCCGGCTCAGGCTCGGGCTCCGGCTCCGGCTCTGGTTCAGATGCGGCCGGGGCGGCGTCGCCGGACCCGATCACGGCGAGCTCGGCGCCGACCTCGACGGTCTCGTCCTCGGCGACCTTGATCTCGAGCAGCTTGCCGGCGACGGGGGAGGGGATCTCGGTGTCGACCTTGTCGGTGGAGACCTCGAGCAGTGCGTCGTCGACCGCCACGTCGTCGCCGACCTGCTTGAGCCACCTGGTCACGGTGCCCTCGGTGACCGACTCGCCGAGGGACGGCAGCGTGACCGACGTACCGCCGCCTCCACCACCACCCGAGGACCCCGACGAACCCGAGGACTCCGAGCTCGACGACGAAGCCTCGGCAGCGGGCTCCGGCTCCGGCTCGGGCTCGGGCTCCGGCTCCTCGGCGGCGGACTCATCACCGCCGGAGTCCCCGGAGCTGCCGGAGCTGTCGGCCTCGCTGGCGTCGCCGATGACGGCGAGCAGGCCCCCGACCTCGACGACGTCGTCCTCGGCCGCCTTGACCTCCAACAGCACGCCCGCGACCGGGGAGGGGATCTCGGTGTCGACCTTGTCGGTGGAGACCTCGAGCAGCGCGTCGTCGACGGCGATCTCGTCGCCGACCTGCTTGAGCCACCTGGTCACGGTGCCTTCGGTGACTGATTCGCCAAGAGAGGGGAGTGTGACTTCGGTAGCCATGAATTCTGTCCTTCTGGGAGGGGTCGGTCGTTAGCGGTTGAGTCTGTCGGAATCATGTGTGTGCGTGAAGGGCCTTGCCCGCCAAAGCGAGATGGGCCTCGCCGAGGGCTTCGTTCTGGGTGGGGTGGGCGTGGACCAGCCAGGCGACGTCCTCGGCGAACCCCTCCCACCCATAGACCACCTGGGCCTCGCCGATCAACTCACCTACGCGGTCTCCCACGAGATGGATGCCGATCACCGGCCCGTCGGCGAGCGCGACGAGCTTGACGAAGCCCTGGGTCTTGAGGATCTGGCTCTTGCCGTTGCCGCCGAGGTCGTAGGTGAGGGTGCGTACGGCGTCCGCGCCGTGCCGCTCGCGTGCCTGCTCCTCGCTCAGCCCGATCGAGGCGAGCTCCGGGTGGGAATAGGTGACCCGCGGGATGCCGGCCTCGTCGATCGCCCGCGGGGCGAGCCCGGCGATCTCCTCGGCGACGAAGATGCCCTGGGCGAAGCCCCGGTGCGCGAGCTGCAGCCCGGGCACGATGTCGCCGACGGCGTAGGTGTCCGCGGCCGCGGTGCGCAGGCGGGCGTCGGTGACGACGTACCCGCGATCGAGCTGGACCCCGATGCCCTCGTAGCCGAGCCCGTCGGTGACCGGGCCGCGGCCGACGGCGACCAGGAGCAGCTCGGCCTCGATCGGCTCGCCGCCCTCGGTCGAGACGACCACGCCGTCGCCGGTGACCTCGACGCCCGCGAACCGGCTGCCGGTGCGGAAGGCGATGCCGCGCTTGCGGTAGGCGCGCTCCAGCGCCTTGGACGACGCCTCGTCCTCGGCCGCGACCAGGCGGGGGAGCGCCTCGACGATCGTCACCTCGGCGCCGAAGGAGCGCCACACGCTCGCGAACTCGCACCCGATGACGCCGCCGCCCAGCACCACCACCGAGCCGGGGACGCGGTCCAGCCGCAGCGCCTGGTCGGAGGTGATCACGCGCTCGCCATCGATCTCGAGCCCGGGCAGCGACTTCGGGTAGGAGCCCGACGCCAGGACGAGGTGGGAGCCGGTGTACTTCTTCTCGGCGACGCGCACCGTCAGCGGCGCGGTCACGACACCCTCGCCCTCGATGACGGTGATGCCGCGGGAGGCGACCAGTCCCGTGAGGCCCTTGAAGAGCCGCGAGACGACGCCGTCCTTGTAGGCGTTGACGCCGGCCATGTCGATGCCGTCGTACGACGCCACCACCCCGAAGTCGCCCGCGTGCCGCGCCGAGTCGGCGACCTCGGCGGCGTGCAGCAGCGCCTTGGTCGGGATGCAGCCCTGGTGCAGGCAGGTGCCGCCGAGCCGACCCTTCTCCACGAGGCCGACGCTCAGGCCGAGCTGGGCGGCGCGGAGCGCGCAGGCGTATCCGCCCGAGCCGCCGCCGAGGACGAGAACGTCGAAGTCAGCCACGCCTCTCCTTCCGCCCGTCGTCCACTTGTCGACCACAGCCTCCGGCCCAAATCCGGGGTGTGACGTGGCGCCCATCCTTGCACGCTTGGCACACTGGGGGGCATGGGGTTGTTCGACCGGTTCCGATCCGGGCAACGGATGCGCCGTCCGGGCGGCGACACCTCGCGCACCGGATCGACCACGGTGCGCGCCTCGGACCGCGCGGATGAGGCCCACCTGCGGGAGTGGGTGACCGCGCGGCGGGGGGTCGAGGGGTTCGTCGAGCCGCGTACGGCGGTCAGCGACATCACGTTGCTGCTGGTGGCCCACGACGGCGAGTGGACCCGGCGCCGGGTGCCCTCCGCGGCGTGGGCGCACGACTTCTGCAACGACCACCGGGTGCCGTCCTACGACGCCGCCGTGGTCGGCGTACCGCAGCGGATGCGGGACTACAACCGGCGCCGCAAGGAGCAGGGGCGCTAGGCACCGGCCGCGAGCGCGCGGGCGTGATCGACCAGCGTCGCCACGCCGAATCCGGTGCCGCCCGGTGTCCAATAGCCGGACGCGCCGCCGGTCACGAACGCGGGCCCGGCGATGTCGAGGTGCGCCCAGGCCCGGTCGGCGGCGAACTCGCGCAGGAACGCCGCGGCGTAGAGGCCGCCGCCCCAGCGGGCGCCGTCGGACTGGAGCACGTCCGCGATCTTGCTCGCGCGGACCCGGTCGACGATGTCGTCGGGGATCGGCATCTCCCAGTGCTGCTCGCCAGCGGTCTCGCCCGCGGCGAGCACCTGGGCGACGACCTCGTCGCTGCCCAGCACGCCGCAGACGCGCTCGCCGAGCGCCACCACCATCGCGCCGGTCAGCGTCGCGACGTCGATGATCTGGTCGGGATCCTGCTCGCCCGCGAGCACCAGGGCGTCGGCCAGCACCAACCGGCCCTCGGCGTCGGTGTTGGTGACCTCGACGGTCTTGCCGCCGCGCATGGTGAGGATGTCGCCGGGGCGGATCGCGGTGCCGCTCGGCATGTTCTCCGCCATCGGGGCGTACGACGTGACCCTGACCGGGAGCCCGAGCCGGGCGATCGCCAGGGTCGCCTGCACGACGGTGGCGGCGCCGGCCATGTCGCACTTCATGGTGGTCATGCCCTGCGCGGTCTTGATCGACAGGCCGCCGGAGTCGAAGGTGATGCCCTTGCCGACGAGCGCGAGGTGGGCGACGGGGTCGGCGGGGGAGTAGTCGAGCCTGACCAGCCGTGGTGGCGCCGCCGAGCCCTGGCCGACGCCGAGGATGCCGCCGCAGCCGAGCTCGGTGAGCTCCTCCACGCCGAGCACCTCGCAGCTGAGCTGCTTGAGCTTCAGCTTCTTGACCGCCGCGGCGACCTGGTTGGCGAAGACCGGCGGCGTCAGGTCGCCCGGAGGGGTGTTGACCCAGTCGCGGGTCGCGGCCACGGCGTCGGCGACCACCTGCGCCTCCTCGAAGGCGGCGATCAGCTCCTGGCGGCGCGCGCCCGGGCTGAGCACCGAGACCGTGCCGGGGGCGTTCTGCTCCTGCTTGCCCGACTTGTAGGCGGTGAACGCGTAGCCGCCGAGCCGGAAGCCCTCGGTGACCGCGCGCACCTCGGCGGCGTCCTGGGCGGGCAGCGCGAGCGCGACCGACGCGGCGTTG
>JBDHZS010000223.1:0-5690 GCA_039812025.1 Nocardioides sp.
TGAAACTCTCCCGCACCGACGAACTCGGCTACCGCCACGTCATCGCCCGCATCACCGCCGGCGACGCCGCCTGGATCGACGCCATGGTCCAACGCGTCGCCGACATCCTCGCCCAGACCCATGGGGCCGACCACCACATCAACGAGTTGAGGTCGATGGCGTTCGGGTGGCTCGCCCGGCCCGCGGACCTCCTCAAACTCCTCCTCGACCACACCCACCCCAACGATGAAGATGAGGCACGAGCGCGACCTGAACGCAATGCCCGACGACACCGGGCACCACGCTGCCGGTGCCGCTGCCGGTGCCGAGTGCGAGAGCGAGCCGGACGGCCCGCGGCGGCTGGTGTGGCTGCCCGGGCACGCCCCCGCCACCGCCGAACGACTCGCCCGCATGTCCACCCGCCAGCTCGCCGCACTCCGCGGCCAAGGCACCGTCTTCGTCCACCTCACCGACACCGGCCTGGCCCACGCCGCAGGCGGGAACCCCGGCCCGGCGGGGTCGACGGCCCCTGGCAACCACCAGACCTCAACAAACCGGAAGATTCCGACAGAACAGACACCACCGGCGGCTCGTCCGATCCCGACGACCCGGGACAACCGCCCGACCCCGGAAGTCCGGTCAGACCCGACGTACCGGACCCCCGGTTGAACACCACCCCCGACCTCGCACGGGTCGAAGGACTCGGCGCACCCCTCAGGGTCGCGGACCTCGCCGACCTCCTCGGCCACGCAGACATCCGCCTCTTACCCGTCCACGACCTCAACACCCCGCGCTGTGCCGACGCCTACGAACACGACAACACCACCAAAGACCACGTCTGGCTCACCACCGGCGGGGATGTCTGGCCGTATGCCACCCCGGGCACCCGGGACAGCATGGACTTCGACCACACCACCCCCTACGACCCCCACGGACCAAGCGGGCAAACCGGCACCCACAACTCAGCACCACTCCGACGACAACACCACAGATGGAAAACCCACGCCGGCTACACCTACAAGCCAACCGACGACGGCCAGGGCTACCTCTGGACCACCCCCCACGGACTACAAGCACGCACCGACCACACCGGCACCCACCGCGTCTGAACGCCGAAATGCAACCGAGGCCGACCCGAACGAAGTCGGGCCGGCCTCGAGCGGTGAGGTTAGATCACTTGGCGTCCGCGGAGATGTACTCGACGCCCGCGCGACCTCCGAGCACCGCCCGGTAGGCGAAGCCCGCGATCATGGCGCCGACGATGGGCGCGAGGATGAAGACCCACAGCTGGGCGATGGCGTCGCCGCCCGCGAAGAGCGCCGGGCCGATGGAGCGGGCCGGGTTCACCGAGGTGTTGGAGACCGGGATGCTGACCAGGTGGATCAGGGTGAGCGAGAGGCCGATCGCAATCGGGGCGAAGCCTGCGACCGCTCGGGAGTCGGTCGCACCGAGGATCACGAACAGGAAGATCGCGGTGAGCACTACCTCGCACACCAGCACCGCGAGGAGCGTGTAGCCGCCCGGCGAGTGGTCGCCGTACCCGTTGGTGGCGAAGCCCGACTCGCTCGCGGAGAAGCCGGCCTGGCCCGAGGAGATCACGTAGAGCACCGCGGCGGCGGCGATCGCGGCGACGACCTGGGTGCCGATGTAGGCCGGGGTGTCCTTCCACGCGAAGCGGCCCGAGGCGGCGGCGCCGAGCGTCACGGCCGGGTTGAAGTGGCCGCCGGAGACGTGGCCGACGGCGAAGGCCATCACCAGCACGGTGAGGCCGAACGCCAGCGCGACGCCGAGGAACCCGATGCCGAGCGAGTTCGAGTCCGCACTCGGGAAGTTGGCGGCGAGGACGGCGGAGCCGCACCCACCGAGGACGAGGACGAAGGTTCCGAGGAATTCCGCGCCGAGCTTGTGCGCGATGGTAGGTGAGTCAGCCATGCGACAAGCATCTGCTTCCGACACCGCTCGTGCACGTTGGACAGGCCAGAATCGGCCGATTTGGGACCATCGTTACCCAAGTGTGAGATCGAAGACAGGCAATCGGTCGCGCCAGGCAGGCCCCACGCCGCGCAGTACGACGGTCCGCGGCTCGTCGTCGACGTACTCGTCGTCGAGGTCGGCCGCAGAGTCCTCGCGGGCCAAGGTGATCTCCAGCCGAGACTCCGAGAGCCGCTCGGCGACCCCGGACCCCCACTCCACGACGGTGACGGCGGCCTCGAGCGAGGTGTCGAGATCCAGATCGTCGAGCTCGGCGGCGCCCCCGAGCCGGTAGGCGTCGACGTGCACGAGGTCCGGCCCCCCTGGGGCGCCGGGATGGACCCGGGCGATCACGAAGGTCGGCGACGTCACGGCCCCTGCCACGCCGAGCCCGAGCCCGAGTCCCTGGGTGAAGGTGGTCTTGCCCGCCCCGAGGTCGCCGGTCAGCACCAGGAGGTCCCCCGCGCGCAGGTACGACGCCACGCGAGCCCCCAGGTCCCGCATCTGCGAGGCCTCGGCGACCCGCACGGTGCGGGCCACGGGCCGGCGCAGCTCGAGGTAGGTGACCCCGCCCAACTCGCCCGGCCCGGCGTCGACGAAGCCGTGCGCCCGCCAGAAGCCGACGGTGGCGGGCAGCTCGGGGCGCGCGAAGACGGCCAGATCGGCCACGGGGTCCGCGGCCAGGTCGATCGCGGCGGTGACGATCTCCCCGGCGACCCCGTGGTGCTGGGCCGCCGGGAGCACGCCGAACCGGCGCAGCCACAGCGTGTCGTCCTCGACGAGGAGCAGGCAGGCCCCGACGACCTCGCCGCCGACCTCGGCTATCAGCCCGCCCTCCTCGGCCAGCGCCGCGGCGAGCGACTCGACGGTCTCGCCGAGCGCAGCGGTCGGCGGGTCGAGCGGGGGCCGCGCGGCGAAGGCGGCCTCGACGACGGCGTGCACCACGGCGGCGTCCCCGGGGCCGGCGCGGCGGACTCGGACGCTCAACTGGCCTCCCGTTCCACGTAGTCGATCGCCCGGTCGATCAGCAGCTCCAGCTCGTCGTTGACCTCTTCCTGCCGCTCCATGGGCACCAGGTGGCCGGCGCCGGGACACTCCAGCAGATCGGAGCCCGCGATCGTCGCATGCAGGCGGCGGGCGTGCTCGATCGAGGTCAGCCGGTCCTTGGTGCCGGCGATGATCGCCGTCGGCACCCGCGACAGCGGCTCCAGGCTGTCCCACAGGTCGAGCGAGGCGAAGGCCGGATAGAACGCCGCGACCACCTCGAAGGAGGTGTCGTCGATCATGTCGTAGACGAACTTCAGGTAGCTCTCGGGCACGTCGTCCCCGAAGGCGAACGCGTCGGTGATCACCAGCGCCACGTCGTCGGCGACCCCGCGCACCCGGTCGACCATGCGGTGGCCCCGCGATAGGGCGCCGACCACCCGCCCGATCACCCCGGAGCTCAGCCCGGCCGGCAGGATCGGGAAGAGGATCCGCGCCGGGTCGAGCCCGCCCGCGGAGGTGCCGACCAGCCCGACGCCGACGACCTTGGTGCCGAAGAGCTCGGGCCGCTGCTTGGCCAGCTCCATGACCGTCATGCCGCCCATCGAGTGGCCGATCAGCACCACGGGCTCGTCGTGGGTGACATCCTCGAGCACGCGCACGAGATCGCTCGCGAGCTGCTCGATCGTGGACGAGTCGCCGTCGGCGCGCCCGGAGCGGCCGTGCGAGCGCTGGTCGTAGTAGACCGCGCGCACCAGGCCCCGGAAGGCGGCGCGCTGGAAGTGCCAGGTGTCCATGGTCAGCGTGTAGCCGTGGACGAAGACGACGGTGACCGGCGGCGAGTCGAGGGTACGACGTGGGTAGGGCAGCCCGTACTCGTCCACCTCGACGTGGAGCGGCAGGCCGTCGTCGGCGACGACGGTGATCGGCTCGGAGTGCAGGGTCCCGAAGCCCGCCTCCTCGACCGTCCGGTGCCGGATGTTGCGCCGCTGCTGGGCCATCCGCACGGCCGCTCCGGCTGCGGCGCCGGCCACGGCGACGCCGACCGCACCGGCGGCCCCGGCCAGCATCTTGCCTCCTGCTTTCATCGCGCGGCCTCCTCGCCGACGTAGCGGCGGCTCAGGCGGCCCCCGACCCGGGTCACGATCTCGTAGCTGATGGTCCCGGCCGCATCCGCCCAGTCCTGCGCCGTGGGCTCGCCGCCGTCGCCGGGCCCGAAGAGGACCGCGGGGGCGCCCGGCTCGGGCCGATCGCCGCCGAGGTCGACCATGAACTGGTCCATGCACACCAGGCCCCGGATCGGCCTGCGCCGCCCGGCGACCCAGACCTGGGCCCGGTTGCTCGCCGAGCGGGGGATGCCGTCGCCGTACCCGGTCGGGATGAGCCCCAGCGTGGTCGGCTCCTCGGCGACCCAGGTGTGCCCGTAGGAGACCCCGGCGCCGGCCCGCACCGCCTTGACCAGCTGCAGCGGGGCGCGGACGGTCATCGCCGGGACCAGGCCGAGCCCGTCGAGCAGGCCCGCAGTCGGGTCGAGGCCGTAGACGCAGATCCCGCAGCGCACCAGGTCGAAGCGGGCGCTCGGCCGCAGCAGCGCGGCCGCCGAGTTGGCCAGGTGGCGGACCTCGGGCCGCAGCCCCACGCCCTCGGCGACCTTCACCGCCGCGCGGAACGACGCCTCCTGGGTGTCGTTGGCGGGGTCCTCCGGCTCGTCGCTGCTGGCGAAGTGGGACCAGATCCCGGTGACCCGGATCGTGTTCGCGCACTCCAGCTCCGCGGCGTGGAGGACCAGGTCGTGCCAGTCGCTCAGCGGGCAGCCGCCGCGCGAGAGGCCGGTGTCGACCTTGAGCTGGACCCGCGCGACGCGGCCGATGCGCGCCGCGGCGCGGGCGACGGCGTCGAACTCCTCGATCGAGTAGACGGTCAGGTCGATGTCAGCTGCGACCAGCTCGTCCGCGGCGTCCCCGGGCGAGTCCAGCCAGCACAGGATCCGCCCGCGATCGCCGGCGGCGCGCAGCGACAGCGCCTCGGCGACGGTGGCGACGCCGAGCCAGTCGGCACCCGCGCCGCGGGCCGTGCGGGCCACCTCCGCCATGCCGTGGCCATAGCCGTCGGCCTTGACGACGGCCATCAGCGCGGCCGGCGCGACCGCCTCCGCGAGCAGCCGGACGTTGTGCGCCACGGCACCGAGATCGACGACGATCTCAGGGCGCAGTGGGGCCAGCATGCGGCGATTCTCTCACTCAAGGCTCATCGAACCCCATCAGCAACTCGCCCACCACCGCAGGAAGTGCGGCCGCGACCCGGCCCGCGACCGGCGGTCCGGACTCCTCGAAGGCCCGCGCGGCGGCCTCGCCGTGCAGCCAGGCGCCGGCCGACGCGGCGTCCCAGGGGGTCAATCCGCCGGCCAGCAGCGCCCCGATCAGCCCCGCCAACACGTCCCCCGAGCCCGCCGTCCCCAACCACGGCACGCCCGTGGTGTTGACGCGCACCGGCGACCCCGATGCGGGCCCCGCGATCAGGGTCCGCCGGCCCTTGAGGAGTACGACGGCGCCGTACCGCTGCGCCGCCAGCCGGGCGTGCGCCAGCGGCGCGGCCTCGATCTCCTCGCGCGGCACCCCGAGCATGAGGCTCAGCTCGCCCGCGTGCGGGGTCAGTACGACGGGGCTCCCGGCCGCGCCTGGGAAGCCCGCCAGCGCCCCCGCGTCCACCACGGTCGGCACGCCGTCGGCCAGGCACGCGGCCAGCTCGGCGGAGGG
>JBDHZS010000224.1:0-5676 GCA_039812025.1 Nocardioides sp.
AGGCTCGCCACCATCGAACCGCCCCACAGGATCATCCACTCGGTGATCGGCCGGTTGGCGACCGTCCCGGTCAGGAAGATCCCCGTGAGCGCGATGCTGAGGCACCAGCTGATCGCCACCGAGGGGTAGAACAACTGGAGCATCGCGAAGCTCCAGCGCTGGGCGGGCTTCATCTCACCGAAGAGCTTGCGCGAGTGACCCAGCGCGATCTGCCAGATCCCGTAGGCCCACCGCTGCTGCTGGGAGAAGTAGTCCGCGAAGGAGGTCGGGCCCTCGCCGACGGACAGCACGTCCGGGGTGTAGACCCCCTTCCAGTGCCGGCCGTTCGCGTTGAGCTTGGCGAACATCTCCATCGACGTCAGGTGGTCCTCGATGATGCTGTCGGCGTACCCACCGACGCACTCCAGCGCGCTCGTGCGCACCAGGTGGTTGGTGCCGATCAGCAGCGGCGCCCTCATGCCGTTGCCGCCGCGCTGGATGATCCCGTGGAAGATGTAGGCCTGGAACGCCGAGGCGCGGGCGATGAAGCTCTCCTTAAGGTTGCCGTAGACCTGCGGCGCCACCACGAAGCCGACGTCCGGATCGCCGAAGTAGCCGAGGGTGCGCTCGAGGAACTCCGGCGCGGGGACGTGGTCCGGGTCCATCTGGGCCACGATGTCGTAGTCGGCACCGTGCGCGGCGTGGAAGCTGTTCAGGTTGCCGTGCTTGGTCTTCGCCTTGAACCGGCCGGACGGCGTGTTCCACTGCGCGATGCCCTTGCGGGAGAAGTGGTTCACGCCGTTGCGCAGGCACCAGGCCCGGATCTCCGGGTCGTTGCCCTCGTCGAGCAGCCAGACGTCGACCACGCCGCCGGCGTACCGGATCGCCTTCATCGCAAGCAGGGTCCTCGAGACGAGCGCGAACGGCTCCTTGGCCGGGACGATGGTGGTGTGTACGGCGACGCGGAGCCCCCGCAGCGGCAGCATCGGCACCGGGTCGTGGGCCATGCGCGCGAAGATCCACAGCGTCGCGGTCTGCGCGAGCCGGATGAACTCGATCGTGATCATCATGACCGCGGCGAGGATGCCGAGCGGGTTCAGTTGGACGCCCGCCACGATCCAGCTCAACAGCGCGACGCTGCTCAGCGAGACGGCGCCGCCCCACAGATAGAGAGCGCCGCGGGCGCCCCCGTTGACCGTGCGCACGTAGCGAACCGCGGCATGGTCGGTCAGCTGGCCGGTGATCCCGGTGGCCGCGTGATAGGCGGCTCGCGGGTTGCCCATGCGCGCCGGGCTCATGGCGCCGACCGCCCGGCCCTCGCGACAGCCTGGCCGAGCACGGGGCACACAGCGCCTAGGGAGCCCCCAGCTCCCGGCCCCGATGTCCCGGCTTGTGCAATTGTGGGCGCGTCATTCTGGGCGCGCCAGATCCCCAAGGCATGCTTCATTGCCCCGTACCCCAATTCATATTCCCCATGTAGTGCCGGGCGGTTCCCACGCCGCCAGGCGTCAAGAGCGTAACACCGGCCTCGCAGGGTTGCGGGGCCTTTAGGCTCTTGTGTTCAGGGGGACGGACCGGGCCGCGTCGCATGACGCCGTTGACGGCCCGGACCGGGGGCTCACGATCCGGCCCGAGCCCCTCGGGCGCCGTCCCTCGCAAGGTGCCGGTCCGGGCGCATGGCCCCTGACCTGCGCAAACGCGCGCGGAGACGCTCCCGCGGACTCACCGGAGATGGCGCCGACTCGCAAAGTAAAGATCTATCCGCGTGACTGAGATCCGAGACCGGCGACCATATCCGGCGCTCGAGGGATGCCGGACGAACGCATCCTTCGTCTCGGTCGAGGGCATCAAACACATACGAAAGTATGTGTTGGGCGCGAGACTTGGAGCCGTCCGATCGGGGCCTTGCGGCGGCCGTTCGCCACGTCGTACGACGCCCGCGGGGTCAGCTGTTGAAGCGCTGTTGTGTGGCAGCGAGACCGTCCGTGACCAGGCACTCGACGGCGTCGGCGGCGTCGATCACCTGGAACGGAAGCTCCTTGCGCTCGGCCGGCGTGTAGTTGGACAGCACGAAGTCGGCCGGGTCCCGGCGACCGGGCGGGCGGCCGACGCCGACGCGCACCCGGTAGAAATCGCCGGTCCCGAGCGAGCCGCGGATCGAGCGCAGCCCGTTGTGCCCGTTGTCGCCGCCGCCGAGCTTCACGCGCAGCCGCCCGAAGCCGACGTCGAGCTCGTCGTGGACGACCACGATCCGCTCGGGCGGCACCTTGTAGAAGGTCGCCAGCGCCTTGAGGGGCCCGCCGCTCTCGTTCATGTAGGAGCGGCTGCGGCCGAGCACGATCCGGGGACCACCGATGCTGAGCCGGCCCTCGGCGGCCTCGGCGCGGCTGGACCGGTGCGCCTTCAGCGGCGCCCGCATCCGGGACGCGAGCTCGTCGATGACCTGGTGGCCGACGTTGTGCCGGTGGCCGGCGTACGACGGTCCGGGGTTGCCCAGGCCGATCACCAGCCACGCGCTCTCAGTCATGGCTCAAGGATCCCATGCGCGCTCCGACCGGAGCGCGGTCCGGTCACTCGGCGTCGGGCTCCTCGGCGGGCTCCTCGTCCGCCGTACCGGCCTCGGCCGGCTCCTCGCCCTCGCCCAGGTCGGCCTCGAGGGCCTCCTCGGAGACCTGCTGGGTCACGTTGACGACCAGCATCTCCGGGTCGGAGAGCAGCGTGGAGCCCTTGGGCAGCTCGAGGTCCGCGGCGAGGATCTGCGTGCCGACCTCGGCGCCCTCGATCGAGACCTCGATCGACTCGGGGATGTTGGTGGCCTCGGCCTCGATCTCGACCGTGGTGTTCTCGGTGACGACCAGCGTGTCGGGGCCGGCCTCGCCGATCACCTGCACGGGGACGTCGACGGTGACCTTCTCGCCCCGCTTGACCGCGACGAAGTCGACGTGCTCGATGGCGCGCCGGATCGGGTCGACCTGCACCTGCTTGGTCAGCGCGAGCTGGCTGGAGCCGTCGATGTCCAGGTCGAGCAGCGCGTTGGCGCCGCCGTGCTTGATCGCCATGGTCGTGGTGTGACCGGGCAGGGAGAGGTGGATCGGGTCGTTGCCGTGGCCGTAGACGACCGCGGGGATCTTCCCGGCGCGGCGGGTACGACGGGCCGCGCCCTTGCCGAACTCGGTGCGGATCTCGGCGGTGATCTTCTCGGGGCCGGACGACATGACTGCTCCTGGGGGTTCGATGTGATGTGCTCAGGCCCCGGGGCGACGTACGCCGCGCCCTGTTCTTCGATCGGGCGCGGCGCAGCTTTGTCTGGCCAGCCCTGTCGATCACGGAGCGGCTGGGACGACACCCTTCGGGCCGGCCCGGCTCCCTCGCCGAGGCAACCCGCCAAGCCTACGGGAGCCGCCGCTCCGGGGGCCAATCCCCACCCCCTGCCGGGGTAGTCCCCAACGTTTCGCAGGGGTTACTCGCGGGTAACCCTGCAGAACGTTGGGGACTACCCGGAGTCGGGGCGTCAGGCGTGGCCGTCGAACATGCTGGTGACGGACCCGTCGGCGAAGACCGCGTTGATCGCCTGGGAGAGCAGGGGCGCGATCGAGAGGCAGGTGAGCTTGTCGAACCGCTGGTCGTCGGCGAGCGGCAGCGTGTTGGTCACGATGACCTCGGAGGCGGGCGAGTTCTTGAGCCGGTCGACGGCCGGCCCGGAGAGGATCGCGTGCGTCGCGGCGATCACGACCCCGGCCGCGCCGTCGGCCATCAGCGCCTCGGCGGCCTGCACGATCGTGCCGCCGGTGTCGATCATGTCGTCGACCAGGATGCACATCTTGCCCGCGACGTCGCCGACGACCCGGTTGGCGACCGTCTCGTTGGGCATGTCCTCGCGGCGGGTCTTGTGGATGAAGGCCAACGGAGCCCCGCCCAGCCGGCGCGACCAGCGCTCGGCGACCTTGATCCGGCCGGCGTCGGGCGAGACGATCGCGAACCGGCGATCGCCGTACTTCTCTAAGACGTACTCGGCCAGGATCGGCAGCGCCATCAGGTGGTCGACCGGCCCGTCGAAGAAGCCCTGGATCTGGTCGGCGTGCAGGTCGACGGCCATCAGCCGGTCGGCGCCGGCGGTCTTGAAGAGGTCGGCCATCAGCCGGGCGGAGATCGGCTCGCGGCCGCGGTGCTTCTTGTCCTGGCGGGCGTAGCCGTAGAACGGCAGCACCACCGTGATCCGCTTGGCCGACGCCCGCTTGAGCGCGTCGACCATGATCAGGTGCTCCATGATCCACTCGTTGACCGGCGCCGTGTGGCTCTGGATCACGAACGCGTCGCAGCCACGCACGGACTCCTCGTAGCGCACGTAGATCTCGGAGTTCGCGAACTGGTAGGCGCTGGTCGGCACCAGGTCGATGCCCAGCTCGTCCGCGACGTCCTCGGCCAGCTCGGGGTGCGCCCGGCCGCTGAACAGCATCAGCTGTTTCTTGGTGGTCTTCTTGGCCTTCACCGCCACGATCCCGCCGCCCCTCGGTCCTCGGACACAGTGCCCTGAGGATTGTGCCCCTCCCCCGTCGGCCGGTCCACTCCGGGGCCACGGCGTTGCCTTCGTCGCCGCGTCATTTAACCGGCGTTCTCCGCTCAGCTGGCGGTCTCCGCGTCACGGGCCGCGGCCGCGGCGGCCTCGCTCTGCGCCGTACCCGCCCGGCGCTTGAGCACCCAGCCGTCGAGGTTGCGCTGCGCCGCACTGGAGACGGCGAGCGACCCGGCCGGTACGTCGTGGCGCACCACCGTGCCCCCGCCCGTGCCCGCGCCGTCGCCGACGTGCACCGGGGCGATGAACGTGTTGTTGGAGCCGGTCTTGGCGTGCTTGCCGATGACGGTGCGGTGCTTGGCGACGCCGTCGTAGTTGGCGAAGATCGTGCCGGCGCCGATGTTGGTGCCCTCGCCGATCTCCGCGTCGCCGACGTAGGACAGGTGCGGGACCTTCGCGCCGTCGCCGAGCTGGGCGTTCTTGGTCTCCACGAAGGCGCCGACCTTGCCGGCGACACCGATCGTCGTACCGGGGCGGAGATAGGAGAACGGGCCCACGGTCGCGTGGTCGCCGATGACGGCGAGCTCGGCATGGGTGCGTACGACGCGCGCGCCGGCCCCGATCTCGCAGTCCTTGAGCGTCGAGTCGGGCCCGACGACCGCGTCCTCGGCGACGGCGGTGGCGCCGAGGAGCTGGGTGTTGGGGAGGATCGTGACGTCGGTGGCGAGCGTGACGTCGGCGTCGATCCAGGTGGTCGCGGGGTCCATCACGGTGACGCCCGCGCGCATCCACCTGTCGAGGATCCGGTCGTTGAGCTGGCGCCCGAGCACGGCGAGCTGCACCCTGTCGTTGACGCCCTCGGTCTGCGCGACGTCCTCCAGCACGTGGGCGCCGACCGTCAGGCCCTCGTCGCGGGCGATCCCGACGGTGTCGGTGAGGTAGTGCTCGCCGTTGGCGTTGTCGTTGCCGATCTTGTCGAGCGCCTGGGTGAGGAAGCCCGCTTCGAAGGCGAGGATGCCGGAGTTGATCTCGGTGACCGCGCGCTGCTCGTCCGTCGCGTCCTTCTCCTCGACGATCCCCTCGACGTCGCCCTCCGCGTTGCGGATCACGCGCCCGTAGCCGGTGGGGTTCGCGATCTCGCCGGAGAGGATCGAGACCGCCCGCTCGGCGGCCTCGTGCTCCAG
>JBDHZS010000225.1:0-5669 GCA_039812025.1 Nocardioides sp.
GCCGGCGTCGCCGAGGCCACGTTCGCCGGGGCGCTCGGCGTCCGGCTCGGCGGCCGCAACGACTACGGGGGCCGCGTCGAGGACCGGCCCGCCCTCGGCGACGGCCCTGCGCCGGTGGTCGGCGATGTCGCCCGCGCCGTACGCCTCGCCGACGCCGTCCAGCTCGGCGCCCTCGGGGTGGCCGTTGCCGTCAGCATCGTGCGCTCTCTGCGGTCGATCACTGGCAAATAGCGCCAGCGATCTACCGCACAGCTGGGCGTCCTGGCCGGGTCGCTGGATTAGTCGCTTGCGGTGTCATCTGCGACCGGATGGCGGTCGCAGATGACACGCTAGGGCCGCAGGGCCTGTGCGCGCAGCCAGGCGAGGGCGTCGGAGGGCTCGCTGACGGTCTCGGTCGCCACCGCGGCTGGGTTGTGGCGTCGTACGACGACGACGGGGACCCCGAGCTCCGCGGCCGCCTCGAGCTTGGGCCAGGTGTAGGACCCGCCGGAGTCCTTGGTGACGAGTACGTCGGCGCCGTGATCGGCCATCAGCGACCGCTCGCCGTCGAGGTGGTAGGGGCCGCGGCTGGTGAGCAGCGTCCACGTCTCCGGGAGCTCGACCTCGGGGCGGTCGACGACCCGGGCCAGCACCGGGTGGCCGGCGAGCGGTCGGGTGAACCGGCCGAGCTCCTGGCGGCCGACGGTGAGGAACGGCCGCCGCCCGAGGCCGGCCGTGAGAGACGCGGCCTCGTCGTGGTCGGCCACCCAATGCCAGCCCTCGGCGCCCGGCGCATTGGCCCAGCCGGGTCGCTCCAACCTCAGCAGCGGGACGCCGGCCTCGGCGCAGGCGGCCACCGCGTTCGCCGACATCCGCTCGGAGAACGGGTGGGTGGCGTCGACCACGGCCAAGATCCCGGACGTGCGCAGGTAGTCGACGAGGCCCTCCACGCCGCCGAACCCGCCGATCCGGACCTCCCCGACCGGCAGCCGCGGCTCCGCGACCCGGCCGGCGAGGGACGAGATGAAGTCGGCGCCGTCGTTCAGGAGCAGCTCGGCCAGCGCCCGGGCCTCCGACGTACCACCGAGGAGCAGGATCATCGGGCATCTCCCGGGGGCAGGATCGGGAGGCCCGCGGGCGGTCCGCCGTCGATCAGGTCGAGCAGGGAGTCGACGTCCACATGCGCCTCGATCAGGTCGGCGAGCAGGTCGAGCCGGGCCTGCCGGGCGGCCGGGAAGCTCGCGGCAGATTCGAAGGTGCGGCCCACCGCGGCCGCCACCTCGGCGAGGAACGCGCCGCGGAAGCCGTCGGACTCCAGGCAGCCGTGCCACATCGTGCCGTAGACGTTGCCCCGGCGGCGGCCGCCGAGGAACTCTTCGCCGTCGCCGGTGACTCGGCCGTGGTGGATCTCGTAGCCGTCGACGTCGTGGCTGAGCGCGGTCCCGTGGGCGAGCCCGAGCACCTTCTCGCCGCCGAACCTCGTCCGCGTCGGGAGCAGGCCGAGTCCGTCGACGGTGGTAGGGACAGGGCCTGCGGTGCTTTCGATGCCCTCCGGGTCCTCAACCGACGAGCCGAGCATCTGGAAGCCCCCGCAGATCCCGAGCACCGGGCGGCCCGCGGCGGCGTGGGCGGCGATGGCGGACTCCAGTCCCCGGCCGCGCAGCCAGGCGAGGTCGGCCATGGTCGAGCGGGTGCCCGGCAGCAGCACGAGGTCGGCGTCGGCGAGGTCGGCCGGGCGGCTCGCGAACCGGACCTCGACGCCCGGCTCGATGCCGAGCGCGTCGACGTCGGTGAAGTTGCTGATCCGCGGGAACCGGATCACCGCCACCCGCAGCGGGTCGTCGCGCTCGGCGGCCCGGCCGGCCACGTCGAGGCCGTCCTCGGAGTCCAGCCATGCCTCGGGACTCCAGGGGAGTACGCCGAGCACGGGCCGCCCGGTCAGCCGCTCCAGTTCCACGTTGGCCGGGGCGAGCAGCGTCTCGTCGCCCCGGAACTTGTTGACCACGAAGCCCGCGATCAGCCGCTGGTCAGCCGGATCGAGCAGCGCGACGGTCCCGTAGAGCGCCGGGTAGAGGCCGCCCCGATCGATGTCGCCGACCACGACGACGGGGATGTCGGCGTGGCGGGCCAGCCCGAGATTCACATAGTCGTGCGCGCGCAGGTTGATCTCGGTCGGGCTGCCGGCGCCCTCGCAGATGACGACGTCGAAGCGGCTCGTCAGGTCGTCGTACGCCGCGAACGCCGCCTCGGCCAGCGCGCGCCTGCCGCCCGCGAACTCGCTCGAGCTCAGGTGCCCCGCGGGGCGCCCGTTGAGTACGACGTGGCTGCGGCGGTCGCTGCCCGGCTTGAGGAGCACCGGGTTCATCGCGACCTCCGGCTCGGCGCCCGCGGCGACCGCCTGGATCCACTGGGCGCGCCCGATCTCGGCGCCCTGCCCGTCCGGTCCGGCGACGACCATCGAGTTGTTGGACATGTTCTGCGCCTTGTACGGCGCGACCTTGACGCCCCGGCGGGCGAGCAGCCGGCAGAGCCCCGTCGTGACCACGCTCTTGCCTGCGTCCGAGGTCGTGCCGGCGACCAGCAGCGATCCCCTCACGGCGCAAACCCTACCCACGCGAGTCGGCTCGAACGTGCACGCCTCCGACGCCGAGTCGGCTCAAAGATGCACGCAAATCACGCCGAGTCGGCTCTAAAGTGCATGAGAAACACGCCGAGTCGGCGCATCCGTGCACGAGAAACGCGCCGAGTCGGCGCTAACGTGCAAGTATCCGGGCCGCGCAAGCCAGTGACGGCGGGACTAGGGTGCGGCGGGTGAGGATCCTGGTCACCGGGGGAGTGCGCTCGGGGAAGTCGGCACATGCGGAGTCGCTGCTCGCCGATGCCCGCCACGTCACCTACCTGGCGACGGGTCCGACCCCGACGAGCGACGACCCCGGCTGGGCCGCACGCGTCGAGGCGCACAGGGCCCGGCGTCCCGCGAGTTGGCGCACCATCGAGTCGACGGACCTCGCCGGGTCGCTCACTGGCCTCGATGGCCCGGCGCTCGTCGACAGCCTGGGAACCTGGCTGGCCGCCCGACTGGACGAACTCGACGGTTGGGAGCGGCCGCGCGAGGAACTCACCGCCACGCTCCGGGGTGAGTACGACGAGGCGATCGCCGCGCTGCCGGAGCACGTCGTACTCGTCACAGACGAAGTCGGCCTGGGAGGCGTCGCCGCCCACCCGAGCGCGCGACTCTTCGCCGACCTGCTCGGCGCGGCGAACCAGCGGTTCGCGCAAGCCTGCGACGAGGTCCACCTCGTCGTGGCTGGCCGGGTCCTGCGGCTATAGCCCGTCGTCGCGCCAGCCCCGGCCGGTGCACAGATGCGCCGACTCGGCGTGTCTTGCGTGCACGTTTGCGCCGACTCGGCGTGTTTTGCGTGCACGTTTGCGCCGATTCGGCGTGTTTTGCGTGCACGTTTGCGCCGACTCGGCGTCCTGAGCGTGCACAGATGCGCCGACTCGGCGTCGTACGCGTGCACTTACGAGCCGACTCGGCGTCAGGACGCAGCGACGGGGGTACGGCGGGCGGCGATGAAGGAGCGGACGCCGGCGACGAGGTAGCCGATGAGCAGCACGAAGGTGATCGTGCTGACGATGATGGCCAGGGGTCGCTCGGCCTCGCCGCTGAAGAGCTGACCCAGCTTGGCGACGTTCATCCAGGTGCCCGCGGCGCCGACGAGGGCCACGACGAGCGCGATGTGGACCCCGACCTTCGGGCTGCGGAGCGCGACCACGCCGCACAGCGCGATCGCGGCGCCCAGGATGCTCGGGATCAGGGCGGTCCAGCTCGCGAAGTCGGAGACGACGTACCCGATCACGCCGACGGCGATCAGGACGACACCCAGCGCGATGGTCTTCTTCGGCATCTTTCTCACAATCAAAGGGGCCCGATCAAGGGCAGAGTCAATGGGCAGAGTCAAACGGGGGTCAGCGCCGGAACTCATCCAGCCGGCCGCTCAGCTCGGCGAACAGCGCGCCGTTGAGGCCGAAGACGTCCCGGACCTCGCCGAGGATACGTTCCGCCTCCACATCGGAGACCGACAGGGCGTCGAGCCGCGCCCGGTAGCCGTCCTTGTAGGGCTTCGGCTTCGGGATCGCGGCGAAGTCGTAGAAGGCGACCCCCTGGCCGTCGAGGTCGAAGGTGCGCGACAGGATCCGCCCGATCGCCTGCCCGCCCGACAGGTCGCCGAGGTAGCGCGTGTAGTGGTGGGCGACGTAGAGGCCGCCCCACGACGCGGACGCGTGGATCCGGGCGACGTACGCCTCGACCGCCGGGCTGTGGACCGAGGCCACGCCCGACGGCGCCCAGAAGGCCAGGTCGGCCTCGATCGCGCCGAGCCGGTCGAGGTCGGGGTCGATGACCGCGGAGGCGATCGGGTCGTCGGCGAGATCCCGCGCGACGGACTCCAAAGCGGCGTAGACCTCCCGGAGCATCGACAGGTAGCAGGCGTAGCCGGCGGCGTTCACCTTGCCGCTGAGCAGGGCGGACATGAAGGTCGAGCTCTCCGCGTCCTCGTGTTCGGCGCGGGAGCCGTCGCGCAGGAGCCCCGACAGAGGCAGAGGCTGCGGCAAAGTCTCCGGCAAAGTCTGGGGCGCCTCGGCAGCGCCCGGCGGGGTGTCGGCTGGGGCCAGAACCGTCATGGGATCCTCCTCGAACTAGATCCAGACTATATGACACGGTGTCACAAACGTAGGGGACACTCTGTCAGAAAACCTGGGTACAAGCTAAGGTAAGGCTAAGCTGACGGACAAGGGGTCGGCGAGATTCAGCAGGAGGCGGTCGTGAGGGCGGCGAGGCTCTTCTCGGCGGTGTGCTGCATGCTCGTCCTCGCCGCCTGCGGGAGTACGGCGTCCCCGCACGGCGCCACGGACGAGACCGGCATGGGCGACCTCGCCCAGGCGAAGGTCCTCGACGACCCGAAGGCCTACGAGGGCGCGACCCA
Source organism: Nocardioides sp. (assembly GCA_039812025.1). Taxonomy (GTDB): domain Bacteria; phylum Actinomycetota; class Actinomycetes; order Propionibacteriales; family Nocardioidaceae; genus Nocardioides. The sequence continues at coordinate 4,965 of JBDHZS010000225.1, forward strand.
CGCGTCGCTCGCGCCCCGCGAGCTCGATCCGGTCGCCGAGGAACCCACCCAGAAGCTCCCCGTCACCCTCACCGACGCCCAGGGCACCGAGGTCACGGTCACCGACACCAGCCGGATCCTCGCCCTCGACATCTACGGCACCCTGTCGCAGACCGTCTTCGAGCTCGGGCTCGGGGACCAGGTCGTCGGCCGCGACATCTCCACGCAGTTCCCCGAGGCCGCGGAGCTGCCGCTGGTCACCGACAACGGCCACGAGCTGAATGCCGAGTCGATCCTGGCGCTCGATCCGACCGTCGTGCTGACCGACACCTCGCTCGGCCCCTGGGACGTCGTCCTCCAACTCCGCGACTCCGGCATCCCCGTCGTCGTGGTCGACTCCCAGCGCAGCCTGGACAACGTCGGCTCCCTGACGATGGAGATCGCCACCGCGCTCGGCGTCCCCGCGGAGGGCCGGAAGCTGGCGGACCGGATCGAGAAGCAGGCCGAGGCCGCCGCCGCCGAGATCGCCGAGGTCGCGCCCGACGCGGTCCAGGACCAGCTGCGCGCGGTCTTCCTCTACGTCCGCGGCCAGTCCGGGGTCTACTACATGTTCGGCGAGGGCTCGGGCGCGGACACCCTGATCGACGAGCTCGGCCTGTACGACGTGGCGGCCGAGATCGGCTGGAAGGGCATGAAGCCCGTCAACGACGAGGGCATCATCGCCGC
>JBDHZS010000226.1:0-5665 GCA_039812025.1 Nocardioides sp.
GACGCTGCCCATCAGCGCGAGCCCCTTGACCCGGACGATCGGCGAGTTGGGGCCGATCTGGGCGGGGGTCTTGTCCTTGCCCTGGGTGAAGTCGCCCATGATCGGGACGCCGTCGACGACGACCTGGGTCTGCGCGTCGACCTTGATGGTCACGTCGCCCATGATCGCGCTGGCGTTGATCGTGGTCTCGCGGGCGGTGAAGGTGGCCTCGCGCAGGTCCAGCTCGACGCTCCCCAGCAGCGAGAACGCCGTGTGCTGCTCCGGCACCCGCCAGTTGCCGCGCCGCTGCACCCCGGACAGCAGCGCGAACGAACTCTCGTGCGTGGTGTTGGGCGTGGCAACCTCACGGCTCGCCGCCGGTACGACGCCGCCGGAGGCGCCCTGGTGCGGTTGGGCCGGCAGGTCGGCGGTGAGCGGCACCAGGTCGCCGTACGTCTTGGCCTTGTAGACCGCGTCGAGACGCTCGTCGAGTTCCTCCAGGTCCAGGCGGCCCTCGCCGGCGGCGTCCCGGAGGATGTCGGCGACCTTGTGCCGGTCCTCGTCGGAGATCCGCAGGTGGGACGGATCGGGGTGCTCAAGCTCGGCCATGACCACCAGCCTACGACGCCCGGCCCGCAGACATGTTCCATGACCTGCGGTGCCCGGGACCGATAGCCTCAGCAACGTGAGCACAACTGAAACCAGACAGCGCCCCCCTGCTGGTTCGAGTGGCCCCTCGACCGGACCCGAGTTCCGCTACTCCGACCTCCTGCCCCTGGGGCCAGACGACACGCCGTACCGCCTCCTGACCAGCGAGGGGGTGGAGGCATTCACCATCGACGGACAGACGTTCCTGCGCGTGGCACCGGAGGCGATCCGGCTCCTGACCGAGGAGGCGATGCACGACATCGCGCACTACCTGCGCCCCGCCCACCTGACCCAGCTGCGCCGGATCATCGACGACCCGGAGGCGTCCGGCAACGACAGGTTCGTGGCCCTCGACCTGCTCAAGAACGTCAACATCTCCGCCGGCGGCGTGCTGCCGATGTGCCAGGACACCGGCACCGCGATCGTGATGGGCAAGAAGTCCGAGGGGGTGCTGACCGGCGGCGACGACGCGGAGGCCATCTCGCGCGGCGTGTACGACGCGTACACGAGCCTCAACCTGCGCTACTCCCAGCTCGCCCCGCTGACGACCTACGATGAGAAGAACACCGGCACCAACCTGCCCGCGCAGATCGAGCTCTACGCGACCCCGGGCGGCGGCGAGCCCGCCTACAAGTTCCTCTTCATGGCCAAGGGCGGCGGCTCGGCCAACAAGTCGTTCCTCTACCAGGAGACCAAGGCGGTCCTGAACCCGATCCGGCTGCTGGAGTTCCTCGACGAGAAGCTGAAGTCGCTCGGGACGGCCGCCTGCCCGCCCTACCACCTGGCCGTCGTCATCGGCGGCACCTCGGCGGAGTTCTGCCTCAAGACCGCGAAGTACGCCAGCGCCCACTACCTGGACCACCTGCCGACCGAGGGCACGATGTCCGCGCACGGCTTCCGCGACCTGGCGCTGGAGGAGGAGGTCTTCAAGCTGACCCAGAGCTTCGGGATCGGGGCCCAGTTCGGCGGCAAGTACTTCTGCCACGACGTCCGCGTCGTGCGGCTGCCCCGGCACGGCGCGTCGTGCCCTGTGGCGATCGCGGTCTCCTGCTCCGCGGACCGGCAGGCGCTGGGCAAGATCACCGCCGACGGCGTCTTCCTCGAGCAGCTGGAGACCGACCCGGCGCACTACATGCCCGCCGCCGGCGTCGCCGAGGACATCTCCGCGGGCGAGGTGGTCTCGATCGACCTCACCCGGCCCATGGAGGAGATCCTCGCCGAGCTGTCGCGGCACCCGGTGAAGACCCGGCTCTCTCTGAGCGGCCCGCTGGTGGTCGCCCGCGACATCGCGCACGCCAAGATCAAGGAGCGGCTGGACGCGGGCGAGCCGATGCCGCAGTACCTGCGCGATCACCCGGTCTACTACGCGGGCCCGGCGAAGACGCCCACAGGCATGGCGTCGGGCTCGTTCGGGCCGACGACGGCGGGCCGGATGGACTCCTACGTCGAGCAGTTCCAGGCCGCCGGCGGCTCCAAGGTGATGCTCGCCAAGGGCAACCGTTCCAAGGCGGTCACCGACGCCTGCGCCGCCCACGGCGGCTTCTACCTCGGCTCGATCGGCGGGCCTGCGGCGCGGCTGGCGCAGGACTGCATCAAGTCGGTGGAGGTGCTCGAATACCCCGAGCTCGGCATGGAGGCGGTCTGGAAGATCGAGGTCGAGGACTTCCCCGCCTTCATCGTCGTCGACGACAAGGGCAACGACTTCTTCACCGACCCGGGCGGTACGACGACGATCCCGCTCACCGGCATCCGGGTGCGGTCGGCCCAATAATCGGCCCAGTAGTAGGCGGAGGAGCATGCTGGCCCGGGCGGCGACGCCGCGCGGCGAGGTGGCGCTGCGCGAGCGCATCGCGGACGGGCGCCGGGTGCTCGAGCTGCGCGTGAACGGCGTGTTCGTGATGGACACGCTCGAGACGACCACCGAGCGGGCCCTGGCGACCCGGGCGCTGGCCGCGGTCGGGCCGGGTCCCAAGGACGTGCTGGTGGGCGGCCTCGGCCTCGGCTTCACCGCGCGGGAGCTGCTGGCTGCGGGCGGCCCGGGCGGCACGGATGACACGGACCGCGTCGCGCGGGTCGATGTCGTGGAGATCGAGGAGCCGGTGGTCGCGTGGATGCGAGACGGGACCATCCCCCACGGCCCGGCGCTGCTCGCCGATCGCCGGCTCCGGGTGATCACCGACGATGTACGGCGGGTGGTCGCTGCGGCCGGCGCCGCGTCGTACGACCTGGTGCTGCTCGACGTCGACAATGGGCCCGGATATCTGGTCTACGAGGCCAACACCGAGGTCTACGCGGCGCCGTTCCTCGCCGGGGTACGACGCGTGCTGCGACCCGGCGGCGTGGTCGCGGTGTGGTCGGCGGACGCGGCGCCGGCGCTCCTCGGCGCGCTCCGCGAGGTCTTCGCCCACGCCGAGGAGGTCCCGCTCCCGGTGCGGCTCCAGGGGCGCGACGAGCGCTACCTGCTCTACCTCGCGACCCGCGAGCGCTCAGGACCGCCGGGGTAGCGTCCCGGGCATGAGCGAGGACTTCCGGACCGAACACGACTCGATGGGCGAGGTGCGGGTGCCCGCGTCGGCACTGTGGCGGGCCCAGACCCAACGCGCCGTCGAGAACTTCCCGATCAGCGGTACGCCGCTGGAGCCGCGCCTGATCAGGGCGCTGGCCCTCGTCAAGCAGGCCGCCGCCCGCGCCAACGCGACGCTCGAGATCGTCTCGGCCGAGCGCGCGGCCGCGATCGAGACCGCCGCGGCCGCGGTGGCGGCGGGGGAACACCTCGACCAGTTCCCGATCGACGTCTTCCAGACCGGCTCGGGCACCAGCTCGAACATGAACATGAACGAGGTGGTGGCCTCGCTCGCCGCGGCGGCCGGCGTCGAGGTGCACCCCAACGACCACGTCAACGCCAGCCAGTCCAGCAACGACGTCTTCCCCACCGCGATCCACGTCGCCGCCACGCTCGCGGTGGTCGAGGACCTGCAGCCGGCTTTGGAGGAGCTCCGCTCAACACTGGCGACCAAGGCCTCGGAGTTCGCGAAGCTCGTGAAGTCCGGGCGCACCCATCTGATGGACGCGACGCCGGTGATGCTCGGCCAGGAGTTCGGCGGGTACGCCGCCACGCTCGCGCTGGCGGACGAGCGGCTGACCACCGTGCTGCCGCGGGTGCGCGAGCTGCCCCTCGGCGGCACCGCGGTCGGGACCGGGATCAACACCCCGGTCGGCTTCCCGGACCGGGCGATCACCGCGCTCGGCCAGCTGACGGGCCAGCCCTTCACCGAGACCCGCAACCACTTCGAGGCCCAGGGCTCCCGCGACTCGCTCGTCGAGCTCTCCGGGGTCTTGCGCACGATCGCCGTGGGCCTGACCAAGATCTGCAACGACCTGCGGTGGCTGGCCTCCGGCCCCACGACGGGGCTCGCCGAGATCGCGCTGCCGGACCTGCAGCCCGGGTCGAGCATCATGCCCGGCAAGGTCAACCCGGTGCTCCCCGAGGCGACGCTGATGGTGTGCGCGCAGGTGATCGGGAACGACGTCACGGTCACCACCGCCGGCGCGGCCGGCAACTTCGAGCTCAACGTGATGCTGCCGGTGATCGCCCGCAACGTGCTGGAGTCGACCCGGCTGCTGGCGACGTCGAGCCGCGTCCTCGCCGAGCGCTGCGTCGACGGGATCACCGCTGACGCCGACCGGATGCGGGCCTACGCCGAGTCCTCGCCCTCGATCGTCACGCCGCTGAACAAGTACCTCGGCTACGAGGAGGCGGCCCGGATCGTCAAGGAGGCGATGGCGCGGGGGGCCACGATCCGCGACACGGTCCTCGCGCTCGGGTACGTCGACCGCGGCGAGGTCACCCTCGAGCAGCTCGACGCCGCCCTCGACGTCGACTCGATGACCCGCCCCGGCTGACCCCCAGTCGGTCCCCAACGTTCTGCAGGGGTTACTCGCGCGTAACCCCTGCGAAACGTTGGAGACTACCGCGCCGGGGCGAAGATCAGGGGCGGCGGACCGAGGCGACGGCGTCGTCGATGGTCTCGAAGGTCCCAAGGTTCTCCAGGCCGACGGCGTCGACCACGTCGCGCAGTTGCGCGATGCTCTTGGCGAGCAGCAGCTCGACGCCGCGCCCGCGGAGCTGGTCGCGCAGGAGCAGCAGCATGTCGCCCCCACTGACGTCGATGCTCGGCGTCGTCTCGGCGTCGAGCACGACCGCCCGGGTGGAGTCCCCGACGCACGCCAGGATCGCGTCGCGGACGTGGTCGGCGTTCGCGAAGTAGACGCTCGACTCCACGCGCACCACGACGACGTCGGGGTCGAGCGGCACGTCGGGGTGACGTCCGTGGTCGGCCCAGACCGCGCCGGACCCGAAGGGGATCCGGACCAGCCGCGCGACGTGCGGACGCGAGGACCGGTAGAGCATCGCCAGGAGGGAGAGCGTGATGCCGATGAAGAGTCCGGGGAGGGTGTCGAAGACCAGGACCCCGACCAGGGCGCCGACGGCCGCGAGGAAGTCCGCGCGCGCCGCGAAGTGGTAGATCTTGCCGAGCAGGCTGCTCCACACCTTGTAGAGCCTGATGATCGAGCTGAAGTTCACCAGCTCGATCACCGCCGCGATGACGACCGCGGAGAGCACGGCCTCGGGGAGGTTCTCGAACAGCCCGGTCAGGAAGAGCAGCGTGAAGGCAGTCAGGATCGCCACGACCATGCCGGAGAGCTGCGACCTGGCGCCCGCGCCGCCGTTCACCGCGGTCTTCGAGAGGCTGCCGTTGACCACCATCCCGCCCAGTACGCCGGAGCCGAGGTTGGCCGCGCCCATGCCGAGGAGCTCCCGGTCGACGTCCACCTCGTAGCCGGACTTGGCGGCGTAGGTCTTGGCCGCGCCGAGCCCCTCCGCGAAGCCGATCAGCAGCACCCCGACCGCGGGGCCGATCAGGTCGAGGTAGTCGGTCAGGCTCACGTCCGGGATGGAGAAGCGGGGCAGGCCGGAGTCGATGTGGCCGACGATCTCCAGCCCCCGGTCGGCGAGGTCGAAGAGCGAGACCGCCGC
>JBDHZS010000227.1:0-5664 GCA_039812025.1 Nocardioides sp.
TCGCCGGGCGGCAGTGAGATCAGGATCTCGCGCAGGCGGGCCGCGGCCGAGTCGAAGCTTCCCCACGGGATGGTGACGAACTCGTCCCAGTCGTCCCGGGACATCTCGATGTGCACTCGCCGGCGACCACCGGTGGCGTCCCGGTACTGGACCGTGATCCCGTCGGGATCCTCGCTGAGCCGCTCAGCCCAGCCGCCCAGGTAGGACATCAGCGGGCGCCACAGGTTCGAGGACCGCATGCTCGCGAGCATCGCACGCGGCCGTTGTGCTGCGCACCCGCATTTCTGCCGCGCAGGCAGGGGTGTAGCCCCGTCGGTGCGTGTCCGGCGAGGTCAGGGGCGGGGTGTAGGTCGTTCGGGCGGGTCGGCACTGTTGGGGTGCTTGCGCGGGTGGGTGATGTCGGTGGTGCCTTGGGTGGTGACGTGGAAGCGGTAGTCCTGTGGGCTGGTCCAGAGGTATTCGCCGATGGTCAACCTCGTGTAGGTCCAGTGGTCGTGGGTCTTGGCGCGGTGGTGGAGCCGGCACAGGGGTGCGAGGTTGTCCGAGGCGGTGGCTCCGCCGGCGCCGTCTGCTCGCCAGGGTTCGATGTGGTCGAGGTCCGCGGTCGCTGACGATCGGTTGCAGAACGGGAACACACATCGGGGGTGGAGCATGGTGGTCTGGTCGCGGAGCCGGTCGCTCGGCTGGTAGCCGTGGCTGGTGAGCCTTTCCTCGATGTCGAGGACGGGTTTGATGGTGATCTTGGTGTCAGCGTCGGCGCACCATTGTTGGATTTGTTCGACCATGACCTGCCCGATCGGACGTCCGCCCGGGGTGAGGAGGGTGCTGAAGCCGTCGCCGCAGCCCCAGATGGCGGCGTGGTTGATGCGCAGGTGGAGGACGAGTTCACGGACCCGCCGCCCGGTCTCCCGCGCCCGGAGGCCCTGGGGGCCGGTGTCCAGCTTCCCCGTGCCTGCGCCGCCGCGGGCGCCGGCTTCGGTGTCACCGGGCTCACCGCTCTCACCGCTCTCACCGCTCTCACCGGGTTCACCGTCTTCGCCGTCTGCGCAGGTGGTGTCTGCGTCGGGGCTGCCCGCGTCCGTGGGCGTGTCGCTGCCGGCGTCGGTCTTCGGGTGACCTGCTGCGTCGGCCTCAGGGGCGGGGTCGGTGTCGTCGCCCGGGTCCGCGCTCGCGCTGCTGGCGTCATCGTCGGTCTCGGTGTCACCGACCGGGTCACACGTCGTGCCCACCGGAGCGCCGCCTCCGGTGCCGACGGCGGTCTCGGACTCGCCTTCGGCGGTGTCGCCCGTGGGGGTGAGGAGGTATTCGCCGCGGGCGAGGTGGCCGAGTGCTTGGGCTCTGCGGACGCGGAGGGGGTCGGTGGATCCGAGGGCTTTCAACTGTGCGGCGAGGTCGGTGAGGGTGGTGTGGAGGTCGAGCCCGTCCGCCAAATCCAACACACCGTCCAGAGTCGCGGTGGCGGTGGCGCCGTCCAGGAGTTCGCCGGGGTGGATGTCCACATGACGTCGTTCGAGGTCGGCGAACTGACGTTCGGCGGCGGTTTCGGGGTCGTACCTGGTGATCGCTTCGCTGATGATGCGGTCGAGTTGGGTGGGGCCGATCCTCCCCGCGACGGGGGCGACCTGCCCGTCGACCCATTCAGCACCCGAGGGCGGCAGCGGCTGGGTGCGGGTGGCGACCCGGCGGGCTCGCCATCCGGTGACCTGTCCGGCCTGGACGGCGGCCCAGGTCTTGGGGAGCCGGTAGGCCAGTTCGAGGGCCTCACCCAGGTAGTGGCGGGCGGCGTCGGTCGAGCGGCCGGTGGCGGCCGCGAACTCGACCACGGCGAACTCGCTGATGCACGGCGCCCCCTCCCCAGCGAGGGGGACCGCGGCATCGATGCCCGGGGCTTGGGGGATCACCGCCGCCTCGGCCAGGGACTCGGCACTGTTGTACGAGGCGTACCTCACCGCGAGCTCGAGTTGCGCGACGCCGGCGGCGTCCTCAAGAGCTACCTGGTCGCGGAACGCGGCAAGTACTGCCACCGAATCATCCAGCGAAGCTGCCGGGCCGGCCTCGGCGGAGGCATCGTCGCCGGCGTCCGGGATGACTTCCAGGCCGTCGTACCCGGTGTCGTCCAGGGGCGTGTCGCCGTCCTCGACGGCCGACACATCGGTGTCGGCATCGAGGACGAACAGCGCCTGGATCTCCATGCCTTCTATCCAAGCAGCGACCACCGACAGTCTCAGACCACCAAGACCCAGCCTGTGGACAACCCGTATGGATGCGCCGACTCGACGTGTTTCAGGTGCACGGATGCGCCGACTCGGCGTGATTTTCGTGCACGGATGCGCCGACTCGAGGTGCGTCACCCGACGTCGCCGGCAAGAACGGTGACGGTCTCTGGTCCGGGCGCGACAGCGTTGGGGGCCACCCACCACACGCCTGCCGCGCGGGCGTCTTGGTAACAGCCGAGCACAACCGCTTCGTAGATCTCGCTATGCAGGTCCCGGACTTGAGCAGGATCGAGATACTGACCTCGGACGTCCACGATGATCGCCTGGAGCTGAAGGTGAGCCGGCAGTGCACGAAGTCGAGCGGCATACTGGCGTCGCAGCTCGGCGATCAGCTCCGATTTGCCTCCGGGCCGCATGATGATATAGCGCTTGGTCTCCACGCTCCATGAACTCACCTGGAGGTCCGGACGAGTGCTCCCTGCGCCGCCCTCGCGCCGCCCGTCACGATACGAGACCTCCGATTGGGCGCCGACGTGTTCGTGCAACCAGGTGACTTCGCGCTGCGAAGCTCGGGGGTCGGGCCGGCCACCGGAGCGCGCGACTTTGGCCCACTGCAGGAATAGGTCCCTGTTCTCCGGGTCTTTGGCGGCCCGGTCCCGCCACTTGTCGCACAGGAAGTCGCGCTGTTCCTGGCCGAGTACCGCAACCCCGGGGAGCGGGCGGTCGGGGTCGAGGCCCGATGCTTTGCGACTCGAGCGAATGGTCAGCGAGGCCTGAGCGGAGCCTTCCCCGACCTCGGCGGTGCCTACGTTTTCTCCGGGACTTGCGACGGCGACGATGTCGAACGAGCCCGGCTGACCACGCTTCTCCTTCGCGGCCAGTTGCTTGAGACCCTCGGGACGTAGGCCGTTGAGGATGCCGCGCAGGACGGTGTGCAGGTCCTCTGGCTTCTCGAAGGGCTTGGCGGTCCGTTCCCGTACCTGGACCTCGGCCTTCGCCTTGACGGCCTTGCTGCGCGGATCGTCCGTCTCGTCCTTGCGAAGGCCGAGCTTCCCGAGGGCCTTCTTGCCGAGGTTCTTGGCGCCGGTGATGAACTTCTTGCCGTACTTGACGGCTGTGCCGACGAGCTTGTCGACGACCTTCATGACGGGCTTCTGGATCTTGGCGAGGATCTCCTTGATCTTCTCGGAGATGCCGCCGAGTCCGAGCAGGCTGGCCAGGAAGCTGAGGACGAGGGGCAGCGTGCGGGACAACGTCTTCTCGATGAGCCCGGCGACGGCGCCCACACCGCCGGCCGCGATCGACTCCACCGAGTCGAGCACCGAGTCCACGAACTCCTTGAGCTGGGCGCCCTTCTCGACGAAGAACATGACGACGTCGTAGATCATCTTGCACGCCTTGATGAAGGCAGCCGCGGGGTTGAGCATCGAAATCAGCCACGTGATCCCGGCCTTGATCACCTTGGTGACGACGAAGTCCTGGATCTGCTCCATCATCATCGCCTTGACGTCGCCGACCTTCTCCAGCACCCATCGCCAGATCCCGCCGATGCCCTCGTCGAGGATGATCTTGACGAACTCGACCCCCTTCTCGACCTTCTCCATCACCGGTTCAGGGATGTGCTTGACGATCCGGGCCCGGATGCTGGCCCAGGTGAGGCCGAGGATCCCGAGCACCAGCTTCACGACGCCGGGCAGGTCGAACTTGTCCGGCAGTTCGATACCCGCGCTCGACAGGGCACCGAACAGCCAGCCCTTCAGCCCGGCCTTGAGGTGCTCGAGAATGTTGCCCGCAAACCCGGTGATCCCGGCCTTGACCGCACCGACGAAGTTGCCGAGGAACCTGATCGGGTCCTGGATGATCTTGTCGATCGCACCGGCCGCGCGTGCGAGGACGCCGAGGAGCATGTCCTTGAGCTTGAGGACGGTGCCGACCGCCCCGTCCACCGCGTCGAGGGCCTTGTCCCACAGGCCCTTGTTCTCCTCCTGCATCGCCGTGATCTCGGCGTCGACGGCCTGACGCGACTCGTCGTACTTGGTGGCGAGGTCGTCGACGAGCGAGTCGCGCTTGGAGTCGACGTCGCTCTCGAGCTGGTCGAACTGCTCTCCCATCTGATCGGCGGTCTCACTCGCGAAACGGCGGAGGTTCGCCGGCTGCTCCGCGACGTACGTCTTGATCTTGCCGCGGCCCTCGGCGATCCGGTCCTTGGCGCGTGTGAGCTCGCTCCCGATGAAGTCGGCGACGGTGGAGATGCACGCATCCATCCGCTCCTCGTAGATCCCGCGCGCCTCCTTGTAGAAGTCGTTCACCTCCGAGGGGAGGCTTGCGAACTGGTCGCGCACCCACAAGGCCGCGCCCTCGATACCGGAGTAGCGGCGCTCCTTGTACAGCGCCATCTTGCGCTGGTGGTGCTTCGTGAACGCCTCCCGAGCAGCCCGTTCTCCGGCGTCGAACCGCTCGGTGACCGCCTGGTCGAGCCCGTCGAGGATGGTGGTGACGGCCTCCTTGGTCTGGGCGAAGATCGCCTGGATGCCCTGCGTGACCCGGGCCCGTTCTTGTTCGTCCCGGCTCTTGGCGGCACTCTTCTGGGCGGCGCCTCGACCCAGTTGAGTCGTCTTCGACGCGACCATCGCCAGGAGTCCGGACTTCGCGGTCGAGGAAGCGCCCTGTTTGGCTGCGGCCAGTTGCTCGGTCTCGGCGGCTCGGACCTCGGCGGGCGCCTGGGCCGAGTGCTCCTCGCCCTGCTTCTTGGCGGCGAGCGCGTCGGTGAACTCCGGCTCGTTGGAGTTGGCCAGCTGCGTCTCGGTCACGCCGGCGTCCTGCATGGCGGCGTCGGCGGCGCGGGGCCCGCCGCTGAGGTCGGTCTGCTCGGCGGGCGCACGCGCCGGCATGGCCGCGGAGGCCTTCACCGCCGGCGCGACCGGCGTGGGCTCCGGCGCCAGGGGCGTGACGGGCTTCTCGACCGCGGCGGAGGGATCGGCTGGCGCGCTCGCCTTCGCGGTGATGTCACCGGCCGCCTGCTGTTTGCCGGCGATGACCTTCCCTGCGACCTCGGCCTTGACCTCCTCGGCTTTCCCCGAGGACGCGAAACGGTCCGCCTCGTCGAGGTTCTTCGGCGACTTGGCCGCGATCGCGGACCGTACGGCGGCGATGAACCCAGCCTTGTCGAAGCCGCCGGGCCGTGCCGTGGACATCGTGTCCGCCTGCGCGGCCTGGGCCTGGGCGTCCCGGTCGCCGCTGGGCGGCACGGCGGCGTTGCTCGCCTGCTTGGCCTCCGCCGCTGCGGGCGGATGGGCCTTCGCCTTCGCCCCCGCTCGGCCGACCTGCCCGGCGAGCGCTTGGAACCGAGGGTCGTCGGCCGCGGTCGTTCCCGGCGGGCGCGTCGGCTCAGCGTACCGCTGCATCCTCACGGCGACCGCCGCGTTGCCGGCGGCTCGTTGGAGGGCGA
>JBDHZS010000228.1:0-5607 GCA_039812025.1 Nocardioides sp.
CGCCGAGTCGGCGGGTTTACCCTCGAGCCGACTCGACGAGGGCGCGGTGGAAGTCGGCGGGCGGGGGCACGGCGCGGCCAGTGAGGGGGTCGAACGAGACGAGGACGACGCTGGCGCGCGCCATGGTCGCGTCGCCGTCCGCGACCTCGGCGCCGACGGTGAACGACGTCCGGCCGACGGCGGACACCCAGGACCAGGCGTCGTACGGCGCCGGACGCAGCGTCAGCGAGGCGCGGTAGTCGATGTCTGCCTGGGCGGTGACGAGCACCGGGCTCGGGCCGCCCGGCATCCAGCCGGTCAGCTGCGCGAGCATGTCGATCCGCGCCTCCTGCAGGTAGGCGAAGTAGACGACGTTGTTGGCGTGCCGATAGATGTCGATGTCGGAGAAGCGCACGGAGACGTCGCTGCGCCACGCCGTACTCGGTCGCGGTCCCCAGGCGGCGCGCCCCGGCGCGGCGGCGGGTTCGAGATAGGCGCTCAGCGCCTCCTTCTCCTCCGGGTGCAGCCGGCGGGGCCGCTCCTCGACGAAGTGGAACGGCGTCAGGATGGTCGAGGCCCGCAGGTAGGTACGGCGCTCGCCGTCGACGACGTCGTAAGCCTCGTAGGCCAGCGTGAAGCTCGCCGCCCGGATCTGGGTGACCCAGGACTCGATCGTCACCGGCACGAAGGTGAACTCCCGCGGCGCTGTGTAGCTCACCCGGTGCCCGACGACGACCACGCCCTCGGCGAGCGCCTCCGAGCTCTCCGAGGCGGCGTGGTAGCGCATCATGTCGACGCGCGCCTCCTGGAGATAGTCGAGCCAGGTCGCGTTGTTGACGTGACCCAGCTGGTCGAGGTCGGCCCAGCGCACCGGGCAGCGATAGACGTGGCGCATCCCCCACAGCCTGCCAGAGTCCGGCGAGCCGGACAGCACCGCGATGGACGCAAACGGTGCGGTGTCGGCCGTTTCGGCCTCAACAACCCTTACGCTTCGGCCATGAGGATCGTCCCCCGCGAGCCGCAGTGGCTCGACGCGGCTCAGCAGCGTACGTGGCGCGCGCTCGTGATCGGCAACACGCTGCTCATGGACCAGCTCGAGGCGGACCTGCGCCGCGACCACCAGATCTCGATGACCGAGTACGAGATCCTCGTCCGGCTCAGCGAGTCCCCCGGCAGGGCGATGCGCATGGCGCGGCTGGCCGACTCGCTGGCGCACAGCCGCAGCCGGGTGACCCACACCGTCGGCCGGATGGAGGCGTCCGGGCTGGTGCAGCGCGCGGACTCGCCGGAGGACGGTCGGGGCGTGGTGTGCCAGATGACCGAGAAGGGCTTCGCGCTCCTGGAGTCGGCCGCCGGCACGCACGTCGCAGGCGTCCGCCGCTACCTCGTCGACGTCGCGGACCCGGAGGACTACGCCGCGATGGGTCGCGTGATGAACGCCGTCTGCGACGAGCTCATCGGCAACCGTCCCGGCTGGGAGATCCGCGCCCCCGAGTAGCGGCCTGCGTCGTACCCGAGGCCGCTACGGCCTGGTGAGGCGCCGGTGGGTGACCCGGTGCGGGCGCGCCGCCTCGGCGCCGAGGCGCTCGACCTTGTTGTCCTCGTACGCCGCGAAGTTGCCCTCGAACCAGAACCACTTCGCCTCGTCCTCGTCGTCGCCCTCCCAGGCGAGGATGTGGGTCGCGACGCGGTCGAGGAACCACCGGTCGTGGGAGGTGACCACGGCGCAGCCGGGGAAGTCCAGCAGCGCGTCCTCCAGCGAGGACAGGGTCTCGACGTCGAGGTCGTTGGTCGGCTCGTCGAGCAGCAGCAGGTTGCCGCCCATCTTGAGGGTCAGCGCGAGGTTGAGCCGGTTGCGCTCGCCGCCGGAGAGCACGCCGGCCTTCTTCTGCTGGTCGGGACCCTTGAAGCCGAACGACGCGACGTAGGCCCGGGAGTTCATCTCGAAGTTGGCGACCTTGATGAAGTCCAGGCCGTCGGAGACCACCTCCCACACGTTCTTCCCCCCGTCGATCCCGCCGCGGCTCTGGTCGACGTAGGAGATCTTGACCGTCTGGCCGACCTTGAGCGTGCCGCCGTCGGGCTGCTCCTGGCCAGTGATCATCCGGAAGAGCGTGGTCTTGCCGACGCCGTTGGGGCCGATCACGCCGACGATGCCCGCCTTGGGCAGCTTGAAGCCGAGGCGGTCGATCAGCAGCCGCCCGTCGAAGCCCTTGCGCAGCGCGTCGGCCTCCAGCACCACGTCGCCGAGGCGTGGGCCGGGCGGGATGTTGATGTCGGCGGTGTCGATCTTGCGCGTGCGGTCCGCCTCGGCCGCCATCTCCTCGTAGCGCTGCAGACGGGCCTTGCTCTTGGCCTGCCGCGCCTTGGGGTTGGAGCGCACCCAGTCGAGCTCCTTCTGCAGCATCCGGGCCCGCTTGGCGTCCTTCTGGCCCTCGATCTTGAGGCGGTCCTTCTTGGTCTCCAGGTACGTCGAGTAGTTGCCCTGGTAGCCGTGGATCTGGCCTCGGTCCACCTCGGCGATCCACTCCGCGACGTTGTCCAGGAAGTAGCGGTCGTGGGTCACGGCGAGCACCGCTCCCGGGTAGGACTTGAGGTGGCCCTCCAGCCACTGCACCGACTCGGCGTCGAGGTGGTTGGTGGGCTCGTCCAGGAGCAGCAGGTCGGGCTGCTGGAGCAGGAGCTTGCACAGCGCGACCCGGCGTCGCTCGCCTCCGGAGAGGTTGTCGACCAGCGCGTCGGAGGGCGGGCAGCGCAGCGCGTCCATCGCCTGGTCGAGCCGGCTGTCGAGGTCCCAGGCCTTCGCGTGGTCCAGGTCGGTCTGCAGGTCGCCCATCTCCGCGAGCAGCTTGTCGAAGTCGGCGTCGGGGTCGCCGAGCTCCTCGGAGATCTCGTTGAACCGGTCGAGCTTGGAACTGACGGCCTCCACTGCTTCCTTGATGTTCTCGAGCACCGTCTTGCCCTCGGTCAGCGGCGGCTCCTGCTGGAGCATCCCGACGGTCGCCTCGGGGTCCTTGATCGCGTCGCCGTTGTTGGGGTGGTCGAGGCCCGCCATGATCTTGAGCAGGCTCGACTTGCCGGCACCGTTGGGACCGACGACACCGATCTTGGCGCCGTGCAGGAAGGACAGGGTGACGTTGTCGAGGACCACCTTGTCGCCGTGGGCCTTGCGCACGTTGCGCAGGGTGAAGACGTACTCAGCCATGGGACGGAACCTTATCCGCGCCCCGTCACCCCACCCGAATCCGCCGCTGTCAGGCGGCGGGGGATTCGTCCTCTCGCTCGGTGGGTCGCTCGTCGCGGGCGCCGTGATCGGTCCTTGGCCGCGACTCGGAGCGCCGGAACTGGGTGAGTCCGAACGTCAGGTCGTGGCCCACGCTATCGGCCTCGATGAACTGCTTTTCGCGGCGGCGCCCGTCGGCCGCCTCCCAGGACTCCTGCCGCAGCTTGCCGTGCACGACGACGGGTTGGCCCTGGCGCAGCGAGGCCGCGGCGTTCTCGGCGAGGGCGCGCCAGCACTTGACGGTGTACCAGACGGTCGGACGGTCGACCCACTCGCCTTGTCGCATCGACCGCGGCGTGCTGGCGACCCGGAACTCGGCGACGGCGTGGCCGCCCCGGGTGTAGGTGAGGTCGACGTCACCGCCGGTCCAGCCGACGACGGTGATCAGGGGCTCCTGCATCGTGTGCTCCTTCCCGCCGGGCCGGAGGTGATCGACCCGGGCACCGTCCAGCCTGGACCCGCGCGGCGACGGTCGGGCGCCGGAAGAAGCCGCCTGTGGATAACCCACCCCTCGGCGGACCCCTGTGCACGCGAAGCGGCCCGAGCGAGCTAGCGCAGCGCGTCGCGGAGGCCGTCGGAGACCTGCTTGTAGGCCGCGAGCTCGGCGTCGATCGGAGCCGCGACCAGTTCGCTGGTCACCTCCGCGATCGCGCGCCGCAGCCGCCGGTCGGCCCGGCGGGCGCGGGACCGCGCGACGAGCCCGACCAGGAAGCGGCTCAGCAGGGCGAGCAACAGACCTACGGCGACCCCGCCGGCCAGCAGCAGCGTGGGCAGCGGGATCCCGTTCCAGGGGTACGTCGGCAGCGTGAGGTCGCTGCCCGGCATCAGGTAGGCGAGCCCGGCGATCGCGCCGAGCCACGCCGCGCCCGCGAGCGCGGAGAGGATCAGCAGCCACTGGAGGACCCGGATGCCGCGAGCCCACGCCGGCAGCCGCTCGGCCCCGAGGTCGGTGGCGGCCACCGCCCGGTCCAGCCGGTCGGAGACCGCGTCCAGGCCGGTCATCGACGCCTGGCGGATCGCGGCCTGCCACGGCCTGGTCAACGGCTCGGACACGTCGTCGGCGAGAGCCCGGATCTCGGTGTCGACCCTGGCTCGCTGCACCCCGGTTGGCGCGGGCAGCGACGTGCGGGCGGCGCTGGTGAGCGCCCTGCCGGCCTCGCCGAGGTCCAGGTGGAGCCGGCGCAGCGGGTCGGGTTTGAGCTTGGTGACCCAGGCGAGGACCGGCCAGCCCGTCGCGCGGTTGGCGCGCACGCGCGTGGACGCCTCGACCGCGGCCACCACTGTCGGCACGCCTGCGGCGTCGGCGAAGGCGTCGTTCACGCCGGCGAGCCGGCCGTCCCCGATCGCCGGCGCGGGGGCGGTCCCCGACTCCGTCCGCAGCCGGGTGGCGGCCGCCTTCACGTCCTGCTCCAGGCGCTTGCGGACGGTCTTCTTCGACGCGGCCCGCTTGGCGATCTCGGCCCGCAGCGCGGGCACGCCCTCGCCCGTCAGCGCGCTGGTCGCGAGCACGGGCACCCCGCTCAGGCCGTCGGCATCGAGCAGCCGCCGTACGTCGTCCAGCATCGTCCGGCGGCGATCGGCCGAGACGGTGTCGATGTGGTTGAGGACGACGAGCATGACGTCCTTGTGGCCCGCCAACGGCTGGAGGTAGCGGCGGTGGATCGCGGCGTCGGCGTACTTCTGGGGGTCGAGCACCCACACGAAGAGGTCCGCGTGGCGCACCAGGCGATCGACCTCGAGGTGATGGGAGACCTCGGTCGAGTCGTGGTCGGGCAGGTCGAGCAGGACCAGACCCTTGAGCTCCTGGCCGGAGGGCGCAGGCCCGCCATCGAGCATCGAATCCCGCATCACCACGTGGCGCGGCGGGATGTCGAGCCACTCCATCAGCTCCTCGGCGCCGTCCTCGCCCCACACGCACGCCGTCGCCCAGGAGGTCGTCGGGCGTCGTACGCCGACCGCCGCCAGGTCGAGCCCGGTGAGCGCGTTGAAGGTCGAGGACTTGCCCGAGCCGGTGGCTCCCGCGATCGCGACCACGGTGTGCTGGGAGGTCAGCCGGAGCCGGTCGCCGGTGCGGGCGACGACGCCCTCGGCCTCGGCGACCGCTTCCTCGCTCAGCCGCCCGCGCGCGGCCTCCGCGGCCTGCGCCAGGGCGTCGACCCGGCCGGCCAGGCTGCCGCGCCCGACCAGCCGCTTGGCCCCTTCGATCATCGATGTCATGGCTGCCCCGGGTCGGCGGCGAACCGCAGGTCGTCGATCTCGCGCGCCGAGGCGCGCAGCCCGTCGGCGGCCCCGGCGTCGACCGCCAGGTGGTCGAGGAGATCGCTGTAGCGCGCCCGCTCGGGTTC
>JBDHZS010000229.1:0-5565 GCA_039812025.1 Nocardioides sp.
CATCCTGCGCCTGGCCGGCTGGGACAACATCGCTGCCGCGCTGCGCCACAACGCCCGCGACTCCCGAAGAGCCATCACATGCGCGCTGACCTACTGAAGAACCGACCTTTCCGGGGCCCTGGCAGATCCCATGACCGCCAGCGTTCAGTTCTCATGTCCGCCAGCGTTCAGCCTCGTGGCCGTCTCCGTTCATTTCTCGCGACCGCCGACACCGAGTGCAGGGGTGCAGCCGAGTGACCTCCCCGCCCACGCGGGGATGAGCCGGCCGGCCGCGCGGTGACCATCCCGAAGGCTCGGACCTCCCCGCCCACGCGGGGATGAGCCGGCCTCGTTGACGCTGTAGACCTCCACGCCGGTCCTCACACTCACCGGCGAGTCCTACCGCACCCGCACCCGCCGCGACCTACTCACCAACACCCCACCAGCCAGCAACCACTGACCGGAACCAACCGAAGAGGGGTCAAAATTCAGACGACGCCAAGGGGTCAATTTTCGCGCGACGTTGACACCCTGTTCGGCCTCGCCGAAGTCAACCCCCGGCAGATCAAGGTGGCCGTTCGCCGGCGAGCGCGTCCCACACTGCCGCCCTTCGTCGAGCTGACCCAAGTCAAGGATGAGGCTCATACGACGCTCTACGAGGGTCTAGCGACACAACCGGTCGCCGATGCCATCCTCGATCGCCGAGGACGCATCGAGCCAGAGCGTTTTCTGGACGCCGCCAAGCAGGCTCGAGGCCACGGATTGTTGACCACGACCGAGTGGCGACGGGTGAGGAAGGGACTTCGGTCGTGAATTACACCGGCAGAGGGCGTTGGCGTGGCGTCGGGCCCACCTCACCCCCATGTATGAGGGATTTCGAGGGCGCGCTTGTTGTCGGTCCGTCAGTGGTGGACGCTGGTGTCATACCGACACCGCGCCGCGCGGCCTGCGCGCAGGCTGCGCAAAGCGAGTCGGACCGGATAGGGCAGGGCTGCGGATCCGGTCAGTACCTCCACACCGCCGAGACCGCTTGAGCCAGAGGGGCAGCAATGAGACGACCGATCGCCATGGTGACTGCTACGGCGGCAATTGCGCTTCTTGCCGGGTGCGGGACGTCGTACCCGCGCAACGAGGAGGGCGCGTTCGAAGGGTCCGTCGATCGAGTCCGGGAGGACAACCTGAGGCTCAACGTCGGTAGCGACACTATCAACGTCGACACCTGGTCGGTTTGCGGCGACCGCACGTCGCGTCACATCTCGGTGGGTGACGAGCTCCAGGTGTTCGCCGAGCGCGACTGGTTCGGCTTCGACGCCTGGCGCATCCTCACCGCCGACGGCGAACCGGCCTGCCCCCAGGACTAGATGCAGGTACGGCGACCGGGCTCGGTTCCAGTCCAGCCGCTACTCGACCGCCATGCGCCGAAGTCGGTACCACTTTGGGGAGGTCTTGTTCATAGGCCAGCCGAGGCCGGCGGTGTCGGCGTCGTCGAGGGAGATGAGGTCCCACCCGTCGTACGCCGCCTGGATCTCCTCCTGGGAGACGCCCTCGACCAGCCTGCGCAGCCGAGTCGGGCCGAAGGCGAGCATCAGCAGCGTCGCGCCCGGGGCGGCGAGGCTCGTGACGCCGCGGGCCATCGCGGCGCGCTGCCGCGCATCCAACCCCTGGAAGCACCCGATGTCGAGGAAGAGGTCGAACAGACCGGCGAGCCCGGTGCCGGCGAGGTCGGTGACGTCGCCGACGACGTACTCGACGCTCGGCGGGGATCCCCGCCGAGCGGCCTCGATCGCACGCGGTACGACGTCGACGCCACTCGCCTGCCAGCCCCGGGCCGCCAGCTCGGGCGTGTACCGACCGCGGCCGCACCCCAAGTCCAACGCCCGACCAAACGAACGGCCGGGCGCACCGGACCTCTCCCCACGCTCGCGGTCGAGCATCGCCGCGATGCTCGCGGCCGAGGCGCTCGCGTACCGCTCCCACGGCGTGATGCCGAGCCGGTAGAACACGTCGTACTTGCTCACGCGGCCCCCTCGGCATCGTCGTCATCGCAGCCGGCCCACCTACGGTGGCAGCTCGCTTGCAGGTCCCGCAAGCAATCGACCGCAAAGCGCGCTACCCGACCGCCCCCGGACTCGCCGCGGCACCCGAATGGTGGTGGCAGGGACCGGGACACAGCCGCGCGGCCTGGGCCTCGAGCACCTGCCCGGCCCAGCGACGCTCGGGGCGGGTGGCAGAGACCAGCAGCCGAGCGGACAGCCCCTCCGTGAGCGAGATCAGCCCGTACGCCTCGGCATCGACGTCGGTCTCGGCCTCGACCTCACCGCATCGCTTGCCGTTGCTCAGCGCGAGGGCCACCAGCTCCCGATGGGTGCGGTGGGCATCGCGAAGACGGGCGGCGAGCGTCTCGTCCTCGAGCGCGAGCCCGGCGAACGCCTGCATCAGGTAGGCCTCCTCGCGCCGCTGCGCGTCGAGCGGGAGCAGCTGCTTCAGGCTCCGCGCGAGCATCCGTTCGATCCGGGCGTGCCGGCGCTCGGCCAGGGCCACCGCGGCATCGACCCGGGCGAGCACGTCGGCGCGGACCGAGCGGTAGGTCTCCCCGAGCAGCGCCTCCTTGCTCACGTAGTAGTGCTGCACCATGCCGACCGACGCACCGGCCGAACGAGCGGCGCCCGCCACGGTCACGTTGCCGAGCCCGACGCGCATGGCCTCCCGTCGTACGCCGTCGGTGATCTGCCGTCTGCGGGCATCGTGATCGGCGGTGCGGGGCACGAGGCGAGCGTAGCGACTGGACGCCCGGATAACAATATGGTCATATTGAAACGTGCTCCCCTTCCTCGCTCTCGCCGCCGCAAGCTCGCTCCTGTCCGTCGGCCTGCTCGCCGGTGCGTCCGGCGTCACCGACGCACCCGGCACCGCCGACGCATCTGGCACCGCCGACGCATCTGGTCGTGACCGCGCAACCAGCGCCACCCAGGAGCAGCTGCGGGAGTACGTCGACGCCTTCGCCGCAGAGCACGACGTCCCGGGGCTGGCTGCCGCGGTGGTCGACCTCGACGACGGCGTCACGTTCGAGCGCACGACCGGGCGGGACGGCGACGGCGATCCGGTCACCCGCACGACACCGTTCCTGGTGGGTTCCGTCGCCAAGACGATGACCGCCACCGTGGTGCTCGGGCTGGCCGAGGACGGCGCGCTGACCCTGGACGACCCCGTGGCCGATCATGTACCGAGCGCGCCGGGGGGCGACGCCACGATCCGCGAGCTACTCACCCACACCGGCGGATTCACCGCGGCCGACGGGCTGGCCGTCTCGGACCGCGGCGAGGACGCGCCCGCCGACCTCGGCACGGCCCTCGCCCGGCTGGAGCGAACCGGCGAGGAGGGCACGTTCGAGTACAGCAGCGCCGGCTACCTGATGCTCGGCGCGGAAGTCGAGTCGGTGACCGGGCAGGCCTACCCCGACGTGCTGCGCGAGCGGCTGCTCGAGCCCGCGGGCATGGCCGACACGACCGCGGACCCGCGCGAGGCGGATCTCCCGCCGGGTCACCGGCTGTGGTGGGGCCGCCCGGTCGCCTACGACCCGCCGCTCGACCCGTCGGCCGGGCCGTACGGCTCGGTGGTGACCACGCTCGCTAATCTCGAGCGCTACGCCGGCGCACAGCTTGGCACCGGCGGCACGATCCCGGCGACGATCCGCGATGAGGCTCAGCAAGCGCACGTCGAGACGCCGTCGGGCGGGTACGGCCTCGGCTGGCGGATCACCGAGGACGACGGCGACGACCTGGTGCACCACACGGGCGCCAACCCCGGCTGGTTCGCGCACGTGCTGCTGATCCCGGACCGCGGCTCGGCCGTGGTGGTGCTGGCGAACTCGTTCAGCGAGGCCCGCGCCCCCGCTCTCGGCTCGCTCGCGACGGACCTGCACCGCATCTCGACCGGCCGGGACCCGCGACCGGCCGGCTACGATCCCCTGCTCCGCTCGATCGCACCGGGCCTCGGCGTCGCCGCGCTCCTCGGCGTGGGCATGCTGGCCCTCGCCGCGATCCGGCCGCCGCGTCGCTCCCGGAGGTACGCCGCCGCGGCGGGGGTGGTGGCCGTCGTTCTCGCGTTGATGCCGATGCTCGCCGGCTACGACCTGCACACCCTGCGCGTCTGGCTCCCCGACGCCGCGACCGCCCTCCTCGTCGCGATCGCCGCGTGGGCGCTCGCGACGCTGACCTTGCTCGTCAGGTCGCGCCGCTGAGGTGCCGGAGCACGAGTCTCGGCACGCTCTCCCGCTCCGCGCGGGGCGCCGGTGAGGCCGAGTACGACGCCGACGAGCACCGCGACGGCGCCGGCCGCCCGCATCGGCGTGACCTCGCCAGTGCCGGCGAGCGCGACGGCGAGCAGCGTGGTCACGGGGATCAGGCCGTTGAAGAGGCCGGTGCGCTGGGTGCCGAGCCGCGCCATCGCGCCGTACCACGCCAGGAACACGACCGCGGTGACCGCGACCGCGAGGTAGACCATGGCGCCCAGTTCCACGGCGGTCGGCCGCCGGAGGATCGGCGTGCCGCTCGACCAGCCGACCACCGTGGCGCCGACGAGCAGGATGACGCCGGCGAGGGCGCAGGCGTACGTCGTGACGGCGACCGCGCCGAGCCGCGGGACGATCGGCGCCGCGAAGAGCGTGGACGCGACCACGCCCGCGAGCGCGACGACGCAGAGCAGCAGCCCGCCCCAGCCGCCCGACGACCCGCTCGCGCCGCCGGCCTGGGCGATCGCCGTACCGCCCGTCACGATCGCCGCGGCCAGTAGCAGCCGCCTCGTCGGCCGCACCCGCGCGGCGAGCCCGCCGAGGGCGACGATCGCGAGCGGCGCGGCGCCGATGATCACCCCGAGGATGGCGGGGTCCATCACCTTGCTGGCCTCGACGAGTACGACGCTCAAGCCGGCCAGCGCGACGACCGCGAGACCCACGAGCCAGCCCCACTCGTGCAGGTCCGGCCTGAGCAGCGGCCGGCGACGGATCCTCGCCCACGCGGCGAGCAGCAGGGCGGCGGCGAGGTACCGCACGCCCTGGCCGCCGAGCACCGGGTAGTCGGCCACCAGGCTCGACGCCGCCACGGAGCCGCCGACGAGCAGCATCGCCCCCGCAGCCAGCGCCGCGCCGATCAGTTCCTGCCTCTGCAAACCCTTCATGAGGACAACCCTCGCTCGCCGGAGTCGTTAGCAGAAGTGGCAGAGTGACGACCACGCCATTAGGAGAACTGTTGATCGATCCGCACCGGCTCATCCTGCTCCGCGAGGTGTCACGCGCGGGCAGCTTCGCGGGAGCGGCCGCGGCGCTGCGACAGACCCCGTCCGCGGTCTCCCAGCAGATCGCGGCCCTGGAGCGCTCGGTCGGGGTGCGCGTCGTACACCGCAGCACCCGGGGCGTCACGCTCACCGAGGCCGGGCGCCTCCTGGTGGCCGCCGCCGACTCGATCCATGCCGAGCTCCAGGTCGCCGGGCGCCACCTCGACGACCTCAAGTCGGCCGGCCCGCGCACGTTGAACGTGGTCACGTTCTCGAGCGCCGGCGAACCGCTGCTCGCCCCGGCCCTGACCGAGC
>JBDHZS010000230.1:0-5562 GCA_039812025.1 Nocardioides sp.
GTCGAGCTCGACTGCGGCCAGGAGTCGCTGACCTGTACGTCGACAGGGCGCGGAAGAGTGGGCCGTTGCATGCACGTCATACGTGCGCAGGCCCATGCTCTTGTACGGCGCCCTGAAGTGTGGGCCTCTGCACGCACGCCGTACGTGCCCGGGCCCCACCTCGATCGAGTACGGCGGCCCTGCCGCAGGAGGGTTGTCAGCAGCGTTGCGGGGGAGTAGACCTTGAACGACGGCCGCCGCGTCGGCGTCGGCCCCGCGTCGAGAGGGGGCGCACCCGTGGTCGTTCCGGGCCCGCGTCGGCATGTCAAGACCGCCGAGGCCTTCGACGCGCCGTTCTACGAGGTCGCTTACGACAAGGACGGCCGGGACAAGGGGCCGCTGACCAGCAGTCACCTGGTCGCCCGGCTCGCCCCGGGGCACCGCGACG
The DNA here is from genome assembly GCA_039812025.1 of Nocardioides sp. GTDB lineage: Bacteria > Actinomycetota > Actinomycetes > Propionibacteriales > Nocardioidaceae > Nocardioides. Next base: position 428 of record JBDHZS010000230.1, read on the forward strand.
GCGAGATCACCGACGTCTTCGTCTTCTGCCACGGCTGGAACAACGACTACGCGACGGCGTCAACGCGGTACACCGGCTTCATCGAGAAGTTCCGCGAGATCCGCGCCGAGCACCCGGTGGGCCTCGGCCGCGACTTCCGTCCGGCCCTGGTGGGCATCTTCTGGCCGTCGACGGCCCTGGTGTGGCCCTGGGAGCAGGGTCCGAGCGTCGCGGGCGTGGATGACGCAGGGGATGCGGAGCTCCGAGAGGCCGTCGATGCCCTGGCCGCCGCGCTGCCGCCGGAGGAGCGGGACCGGTTCTACTCCTTGGCCCAGCAGCCGTCGCTGGACGAGACCGACGCCGCAGTCCTGGCGGGTTTGCTGGGTCGGGCGGGCGGTGAAGGCGACCCCGACCTCGACGGATCGGAACCCGACGCGCAGCGCACGTCGGGCCTTCTCCAGGGCTGGCGGGAGTTAGACAAGCTGGCTGCCGGTGCTGTCCCGGGCGATCCGGATCCGGCCGGCGCCGGGAGTCCCGCCGCGGCCGGGTTCGGTGATCTCCTCCGTCGGCTCGATCCGCGCCAAGCGATCCGGCTGGCCACCGTGCGCCAGATGAAGGACCGCGCCGGCGTGGTCGGCACTCGCGGAGTCGGCCCGCTGCTGCGGCGGCTGCTCGTGGCCGCGCCCGCCGCCCGGTTCCATTTGGTGGGGCACTCGTACGGCGCCCGGGTGCTGCTCAACGCCGTGGCCCGGCCCGAGGGCGGGGCGCTCACCCGCCAGGTCGACTCGATGCTGTTGCTCCAGGCGGCCGTCAACCACCTCTGCTTCGCCGACGAGCTGCCCGGCCAGCCCGACCGGGTCGGCGGATATCGACAGGCGCTCGCGCAGGTGAAGCAGCCGATCCTGGCGACGTACTCCCCGCACGACGCTCCGCTCACCAAGATGTTCCACCTCGCCCTGTGGCGGGACAGCGACCTCGGCGACATCGGTGTCGCGGCCGCGGGGGAGCCGCCGAGCAAGTACGCCGCGCTCGGTGGGTTCGGCCCTCGCGGCGGGGTCCCGTGGGACCGGGTCCGCACCAAGCTCCCCACCCGCAGCCCTCCCGCCGGGGACGACTTCTACGATCTGCGGTCCACGGCGCCGCAGGTCTGGGCGCTGGACGGCACCCTGTCCATCGACGGCCATGGCGGTGTGGTCAACCCGAGCACGGCCTGGGCGCTGCTCTGCCTGGTCAAAGGGTCCTAGGGAGCACGCCCTTGGCGCCGCGGTGCGGCGCCCGAAGCGTGTGCCGTTGCACCTACGTGGTGAGTGCTCAGGCACACACTGGGCATCAGCGCCCGGTGGTGTAGAACTCGGTGAGTCGCGCGATCGCTTCGGCCTTCGTCATGGCCCGGACGGCGGCTTCGGGGATGTGGGCCTCGTTGACGAGAGTGCGCACCACGGAGACGGGGATCGTCTCCTGCGCGCGCTCAGGTTGGCCCCTGTCGGGGACGACTCCGTCGTCGACGCAGGCCCAGAATTGCTGGCGGGAGACGAGTAGTTGGTCCCGCAGGATGTGGGACCACATGCTCGAGCCATAGGTCGTGCGGTCGACGGGATGGCTGATCCGGGTGAACAGGACTCGGCCGTCGGGGAGTGCGAACTCGTAGTTGACGTGGTGCGTGCCGCGCTTGCCGGTCGCACGCTTACGCTCGGTCCAGCCTTCGGTCGTGCAGAACTTCTCGTGATCCTTGCGCGTCGCCGACGGGTGTCGCTCTGCCATGGCCTTAACCCATGAGCCAGTCGCGCAACTGGTCGTCCGACGCGAGCGCGACGATCTGGACCCACCCCCAGTTGTCCGCGTGGTTGGGTGCGAGACGAAGCCTCTCGGTCCAAGCCTCGGCGTAGTCGCGCAGCGCCTCGATCATCTCCTCGATGGCCTCGTCGAGCGTCGCTCCGTCAGCAGCGACAGGAAGACCCGGGATGAACACCGACCAGCCGTCGTTCTCGGCGACGGCCTGTGCGCCGGATGGGTGGACGCTGGTGAGGAAGTGGACCAGGCGGTCGGCATCGACCGCTGCGACTCGGCGTGCGCCGCGCGTGACGGTGGTTGGGCGACCCTCGTCCGCGGCGTCGAGGAGCTCCTTGAAGTGTTCCCGCGCCTCGCGTGCGCTCAGGAAAGCTGTCGGCGTACTCATCAGGGACTCCTTCGATTGCGTGTACACAGCGTACACGCCAGCCGAGAGAGCGTGCCCACGCTGAGGAACAGCGAGTGCAGAGGCCCACGCTTGGACCGGGTACAGGGAGTGGGGGTTCCTGCACGCATGGGACGAGTGCGGAGGCCCTGGCTCTGGGTCGAGTACGGCTTGGTGAGGTCAGGGACCTGGCCGGACGACTCGGGTCGCGAGGTCAACCAACGTCTCGGCGCGGCGCAGTAGCGGATCCACTTTGGCGAGCGGGATCAGCTTGGCGCCGTACTCGACGTCCGCCTTCGCGGCAATCAGCTCTCGAAGCGCCCTCTCGGCGGCCGCTGCGTCGGCGTGCTTGCCCAGTGCCTGGCGCAGCTCGCGAGCGGCGGCGGCGTGGTCCTTGGCCTTGCTGGTAGCCCCGGTCAGGGCGGTGACGATGGCATCCTTGGCGCTGATTCCGGCATGGATCGAGTCACCCGCAGCGGGCGTTGCGCGCTCGAGGTCGCGGTTGTCTTGTGCGGAGTCCAGGTATTCCTGCGCCTTTCGGAGGAAGCTCCGCGCATGGTTCCTGCTCTGTGCGCTCGTCATGAGGCGACCCGGGACTGACGGGGCATGCGTCCGACCAGCGCGACGCCGTCGCGGAGGATTTCTGCGATGACAGGCTCGCGGGTGGTCGCGTCCTCGGAGAGCTGCTCGGGGGTGAGGTGCAGTACGTCGCAGTCATTGCCGAGTCTGGCGCGTACGGCGTCGGCCAGGTCGGCCCGTCCGTCCCAGTCCTCCGATGCGATGACGGCGAGGTCGATGTCGCTGTCGACATGCGCCTCCCCACGCGCGGCCGAGCCGAAGAGGATGACCGCCTGCGCGTCGGCGGCTTCGTCCTCTACGACGCGGGTCAGCATGTCGAACGGGCTGGCCAGTAGGCGCAGCGGAGCGACGGCGTCGTGCTGGTCATTGACCCGATGGACGCCCGCGCGGCCGACGATCTCAGTGGTGATGACGCCGACGCGCTCGAGATCGCGGAGGGCTTGCTGGACAGCCCCGAGGCTATGCCGATCGCCCACCAGCGCATGCACGCGGCGCCCGGTCAAGGGCTTGCCGGTGCGCAGGAGCGCCGCAAGCACAGCGCCACGGGCTCCGGGCATCAGGCCGCCGAACGCTTCACCGAAGTTCATATGAGCAGAATAGTGTTCATATGAACGGAATTCCAGTCAATAGTCTGGCTCTCCGACGCTGCCTGTCAACGGCCATGCCGGGAAGTGTGTGCCGTTGCACCTACGTGGTGAGTGCAGCGGCACACACTTTGACCGGACCCAGCGAGTGTGGGCCGTTGCACGCATGGGGTGGCTGTTGCGGTTTCGGATGGGGTGCTCTGTCTGAGGCCGCGGCAGGGCCTGTGGCCGGGGCCTGGTGGTCTGCTCAGGGTGTCGCGCGGTACAGGCGGGTGAGGTTGATGACGGCTGCTGCGAGATTGAGTTCGGCGGTGGCTGCTTGGAGTCCGCGGCGGGCGAATCGTTGGAGTCCGGTCTGTTGTTTGAGGTGTGCGATGACGGGTTCGACGGTGGCGGATCGGCGTTTGTAGCGCTCGGCGTTGTCGGGTTGTCGGAGCTGGTGGCGCATCGCTTCGAGTGGCTCGGTGTCCTCGGGGGGTGGACCGGTGGCCGGGTTCTGGTGGGCGTCGGTCGCGACCTCGCGGTTCTTGCCGGGCGCGATCAGTCGGTCTGGCCCGGTAGCGGTCAGGTTCTCCTCGGTGAAGTAGCCGGCGTCGGCGAGCACCAGTTCGATGGTCTTGCCCAGTGCGTCGGCGTGGGCAGTGGCCTGAGCCAGGGTGGGTTCATAGCAGTGGGTGTCGTTGGCGTCTTGGGACACGTGTACTCCGAGGATCAGATGGTCGTCGGTGACCGCAACCTGGGCGTTGTAGCCCTGCACTGATCCGCCGCCGGAGCCTTCGGTCATGAGCCGGGAGTCGGGGTCGGTGATGTTGACCACGCGCCCTGGGCCACCGCGGGCCTGTGCGGCGGCTTCTTGTCGATCACGTTTGCGTGCGGCCCGGCCCCGCCGGTCGACTTGGCCGGCAGCTTCTTGCGCCTGGGCGTGTGCCAGTGCGGTCTGAGCACGACGCAGCACTCTCCTGGCTTCTCGGCGCTGACTGGAGGCTTGCTTGCCGCGCACGCCCTCGACCTCAGCGATCCGCTGCTCTTCTCGGCGAACCCGTGCCCGGTGGTAGCGCACCGGATCGATCCCGCTCGGCATCGGGCCCGTCGGCGCCTGACCGGCCTCGATCCGTTGCAGGAGTTCCTCGCCGCGGGCCTGGTCCGCGGCGTCGGCCTCGGCATGCTCGGCGTCTTGGCGATCCAACTCGGCCAGTGCCTTCGCGATGTTCGCGGCTCGGCCCCTCGCGGTGGGCGAATCCCGGCGGCAAGTCGTCATCGGATCCGTCATCGCTCTGGCAGGTTGCGTCTTCGGCCTGGTCGGTGGCCTGGGCCTGGTCGACGACGTCCTCGGCAATCTTGTGTGCCTGCTCGCGCACCCACTGCGGGGACCGGTTCGCGCCCCGGGAGGCGTCCGCGGCGATCTTGGTGCCATCGATGGCGACCACGCCGACCTTGACCATGCCAGCGTCTGCACACAGCCGCAGCACCTGCGCGAACAAGCGCTTGAACTCCTCGGAATGCTCGGACCGGAAACGGGCGATCGTGGAGTGGTCCGGAGCGTCCTGGCCGCACAGCACCCGGAACGCGACGTGATCGACGCAGAGACGTTCAATTCGCCGCGAGGACCGTTCACCGACCGCGTAGGCGTAGATCAACAACGCCAGCAGCATGTCCGGGTCATACCCCTGCCGCCCGACCCCGCCGGTACGACGCGACGCCTGACTTGGGTCAAACGGCTTAGTGCGTGAGTCCTCGGTGGTGTCCGAGCGCGCTCAGGATCTGCTGGTGGCTGGGGGTGATTTCGGGGTGGAAGGTCTGCTCGATGCCGTTGATCGCGA
>JBDHZS010000231.1:0-5558 GCA_039812025.1 Nocardioides sp.
CGGTGGCCAACGCGAGGCGTCCGTCGGCCTCGGGGTCGAGGTGGACGGCGCCGGGCCCGTGCGCGGCGGCGCGGTCGCCCGGGTTGGACAGGCCGCAGCTGCGCAGCGAGAGGCAGCCGCAGCCGATGCAGTCGTCGAGCCGGTCCCGGAGCCGCTCCAGCCGCTCGATCTGGTCGTCGAGGCGGGAGCGCCAGCCGCGCGAGAGCTGCGCCCAGTCCGAGCGCGTGGGCGTGCGGGTCGCCGGCAGGGTGGCCAGCGCGTCGGCGATCTCCTCCAGGCTCAGCCCGACCCGCTGCGCGGCCCGGATGAACGCGACCCGGCGCAGGGCCGCCTGCGGATAGCGGCGCTGACCTGCGTCGTTGCGCTCGGGCGTGAGCAGGCCGCGGTCCTCGTAGTAGCGCAGGGCCGACGGCGCCACCCCCGAGCGGGTGGAGAGCTGACCGATCGTCAGCGGGTGCGTCATGGGATGGATTTTCTCCGCTCGCGCCCCCGAGTTCAAGTCCGCTTCAGGGCCTGCGGCCGCGCCGGCGTGCGCTGCCGGTCGGCGGCGCGGCGCGGGTGCCCTGTTCTAGGATGTCCGGGCGCCCGGAGCGGCGCGCGCCGGTGTAGCTCAGATGGCAGAGCGCCTCTCTTGTAAAGAGGATGTCGCGGGTTCGATTCCTGTCACCGGCTCCCCCCGAGTCGGCTCATCTGTGCACCCAAATCACGCCGAGTCGGCTCAAAGATGCACGTGAAACGCGCCGAGTCGGCGCAAACGTGCACGGCTGTCCACAGGCTGAGCCCGTGGCTGTGGACAGCGGCGTAACTTTGCGCCGACTCGGCGTGATTTGGGTGCACGTTTGCGTCGACTCGGCGGGGTCAGTTGACGCGTCGTACGGGGAACTCGCGGGCCGGCTCGGCGATCGCGTCCTGAGCCTGGATCAGCCGCAGCTCCCGCTCCCCGGACTCGAGGGTGGCGGCCAGCACCGCGAACACCGACGAGGCCGTACGGGCCAGCGCCTCGGCGGGGTCTTCGGTCGCGCGCAGGTGCGCGGTGAAGAGCGCGGCGGTGATGTCGCCCGAGCCGTTGGCCTTCAGCGGCAGGCGGGGCGTCGTCACCAGCCACGCGCCGTCTCCGACGACGGCCAGCATCTCGATCGTGTCCTCGGCGCGGTCGGTGCGATCGACGGAGGTGACGAGCACGACGCTCGGTCCGGTCGCCCGCGCCAGCTCCACCGACGCCAGGATGTCGTCGAGCGACTTCGGCTCGGTACGCGTGAGGAACCCCAGCTCGAACTGGTTGGGCGCGATGATGTCGGCGGCCGGCACGACCCGGTCGCGGATCACCGGCGGGATCTCCGGGTTGACGAAGCAGCCGGAGGCGGCGTTGCCCATCACCGGGTCGCAGGTGTACGTCGCATCCGGGTTGGCCGCCTTGACCGCGGCGACCGCGGAGAGGATGACGTCGGCGATCGCGGGGGAGCCCTGGTAGCCCGAGATCACGCCGTCGCAGGTCTCGAGCACGCCGCGGTCCTCGATGCCGCGGATCACCTCGGCCACGTCGGCGGGGTCGATCAGCGGCCCGCGCCACGCGCCGTACCCGGTGTGGTTGGAGAAGTTCACCGTGTGCACCGGCCACACCTCGTGCCCGAGCCGCTGCAGCGGGAAGACCGCGGCGGAGTTCCCGACATGGCCGTAGGCGACCGACGACTGGATGGACAGGAACCTCATGCGCACCGCCTTCGCGTGGGCCGCACGATGCGGCGACCGGTCGATCGTAGGGGACGGATCCCGGATAGTCCGCCGGGGCAACTATCTGGGCGGACCACCCAGGCTCAGAGGGACCAGTCGACCGGGTCGCCGCCCTGCTCGGCCAGGAGCTGGTTGGCCTTGGTAAACGGCCGCGATCCGAAGAACCCCCGCGCGGCCGACAGCGGTGAAGGGTGCGGGGACTCGACGGCGGGCACGTCGCGGAGCATCGGCCTGAGCGACCGCGCGTCGTTGCCCCACAGGATCGCGACCAGCGGCCCGCCCCGGGCGGCGAGCGCGGTGATCGCGCACTCGGTGACCTCCTCCCAGCCCTGGCGGCGATGCGAACCCGGCTCGCCCGGCCGCACGGTGAGCACCCTGTTGAGCAGCATCACGCCCTGCTCGGACCAGCGGGTCAGGTCGCCGTGCTCCGGCGGCTCGACGCCGGCGTCGGTGCGCAGCTCCTGGTAGATGTTGCGCAGGCTGCCGGGCAGCGGGCGTACGTCGGGCGCCACCGCGAAGCTCAGCCCGATCGGGTGGCCCGGCGTCGGGTAGGGATCCTGGCCGACCACCAGCACCTTGACGTCGGCCAGCGGCCGCTGGAAGGCGCGCAGGATCCGGTCGCCCGCGGGCAGCCAGCCGCGACCCGCCGCCGTCTCCTCCCGCAGGAACCTGCCCATCGCCGCGATCCGCGGCTCGACCGGGGCGAGGGCCTCGGCCCAGTCCGCCGCCATCAGGTCCTTGGCCACCAGCCCGGCCAGCGGCCCGGTCGGCTGGTTCTCCTCGGCGTCACTCATGCGCCCACCCTGCCACCCGTCGTACCGGCGCGTGCAGGCCCGTGACGTCATACGAGCGGCGGCCCATTGCCCACGGTTCGTATGACGTTGTCCGAGGGTGGCCGCGGACGTCATACGAACTGGGGTCAACAGCCTCGGGTCGGTATGACGTCACGGAGGAGGCACGCGGGACGTCATACGAACCCGAGGCGATAGGCAACCGTTCGTATGACGCAAGCGGGGTCAGGCGGACCACTCGTCGAGCCATTCGTCGAGGGAGGCCCAGAGGGCGTCGCGGGCGGTGCGACCGGTCAGGAGGCCGAGGTGCCCGCCGGGGACGATCTCGAAGCGGGCCTCGGCCGCGCCGGTGAGCAGCGGCAGTACGGCGCGCACCGACTCCACGGGGGCGATCTGGTCGTTCGCGCCGGCGACGACGAGCACCGGCGCCGAGAGCCCCGCGAGGTCGACCGTCCGCGAGCCGAGGTCGACGCCGCCGCCCGCCAGGGCCCCGCGGCCGAGGAACCGGTGGTAGACCTGCCCGAACCCGCGGCCCGGATAGTCCGTGATCGACGCGGAGAACCGGCCCACCGCCTCCAGTTGGGCGAGGGCCTCGGCGTCGTCGAGGTGCTGCAGCCGCAGCAGCGGGCCCCGCGCGGACTCGGGCAGCTCCGGCGCCCGGAGCAGCGACGGCACGCCCAGCGCCCGGGCGCCGGCGGCGAGGAGCCCCGGAGGGCCGAGCGGGCTGAGCAGCGGCCGCGCGGGTGCGAGGTGCGGGACCTTCGCGACGTCGTACGGCGCCCCTGCGCTGACCACGGAGGCGACCGGCAATCCGGGCTGGTCGGCCGCCGTCAGCAGTCCGATGACCCCGCCGAGTGACCAGCCAATGAGATGGACCCCGCGGGCTGCGTCGGAAGAGCGGGCCGCATCGGAAGAGACGGTCGCGTCGGAAGCGGCGGCATCGGCCGACACCGCGCGGATCGCGTCCGGCAGCACGTCGTCGAGCCAGCGTTCGATGCCCAGGCCGCGGTTGGACAGCTCGACGTCGCCGTACTCGACCAGGTAGGTCGGCCGGCCGCGCGACACCAGGAACTCGACCAGCGAGCAGTCCCTCCGCAGGTCGTAGCAGGAGGCCGGCGCGGCGAGCGGCGACACCAGCAGCACCGGGTCCCGCGAGGTCTCGACGACCGGGTCCGGGTCGTAGCGATAGACCTCGCGCAGCGGCCCCTCCTCGATCAGGGTCCGGGGCATCGGGCGGGTGTCCGCGAGGCCGCCGTCCCGCAGCGCCCGCGCGAGATTGCCGGCCGCCGCCAGCAGCTGGTCCGGCCCCGGGATGAGGTCCATACGGGAAAAAGTACCCGCGCAACCTGTCTGAGTGCTCGACAAGTGTGACCTACGCCACTACACATGGGCTATGAAGTGGACGACGGCAGCAGGGTTGGGCGCGGCGGCGGCGGTCGGGACCGTGGCAGCGCGGGACATGACGCAGAAGCAGCACGCGCTCAAGCGGAACTTCCCGGTGGTGGCGAACTTCCGCTACATGCTGGAGCGGATCGGCCCCGAGCTGCGCCAGTACATCGTCACCAGCAACGACGAGGAGCGACCCTTCAGCCGCGACCAGCGCAGCTGGATCTACGCCAGCGCCAAGCAGGAGAACAACTACTTCGGGTTCGGCACCGACAACGACGTCGAGGGCTCGGACAGCTACATCGCGATCAAGCACCGCACGTTCCGCGGCGACGGGGCGGCGCCGCTCCACCACGGCGAGGAGATCTCGATCCCGAGCGCCAAGATCCTCGGCGGCCCGCGTGGCCGGCGCCATGCCTTCCGGCCATCGTCGGTGGTCAACATCAGCGGGATGAGCTTCGGGGCGCTGTCCCACGCAGCGATCGAGGCGCTCAACAAGGGCGCCGCGATGGCCGACTGCCTGCACAACACGGGGGAGGGCTCGATCTCGCCGTACCACCGCAACGGCGGCGAGCTCATCTACCAGATCGGTACGTCGTACTTCGGGTGTCGCGACGAGGCCGGCAACTTCGACCTCGAGCGGCTCAAGGAGACCGTCAACTCGGCGCCGGTGCGGGCGATCGAGATCAAGCTCAGCCAGGGCGCCAAGCCCGGGTTGGGCGGCATGCTCCCGGCGGCCAAGGTCAGCCAGGAGATCGCCGACACCCGCGGCATCGCGGTCGGCGTGGACTGCGCCTCCCCGAGCCGGCACACCGCCTTCCACAACGTGGACTCCATGCTGGACTTCGTCGAGTTGGTCGCCGACGCGACCGGGCTGCCGGTCGGGATCAAGTCGGCGGTGGGGCACATGGGCTTCTGGGATCAGCTGATCGAGCAGATGGCCGGCCACCAGCGGGGGGTCGACTTCATCAACATCGACGGCGGCGAGGGCGGCACCGGCGCCGCGCCGATGATCTTCGCCGACGCGGTCGCCTATCCCTTCCGCGTCGGTTTCACCCACGTCTACCGCAAGTTCGCCGAGGCCGGCCTGACCGACGACGTGACCTTCATGGGCGCCGGCAAGCTAGGGATCCCGGAGAACACGATCGTCGCGTTCGCCCTCGGGATCGACATGGTGTTCGTGGCGCGCGAGGCGATGATGTCGATCGGCTGCATCCAGGCACAGAAGTGCCACACCGACCATTGCCCGGTGGGCATCGCGACCCAGAGCGAGCGCTACATCCGCGGGTTGGACGCCGAGCTCAAGAGCGTGCGCTGCTACAACTACATCAACACGCTCCGGCGCGACCTGCTGAAGGTCGTCGAGGCGGTCGGCGTCGTACACCCCAGCCTGATCGCCGCCGACGACATCGATGTCGTCGACCGGCTGGCGACCAGCCGGTCGCTGCGCGAGGTCTACGGCTACCAGGGTCATTGGGGCGCGATCAACGGCGATCTCGCCGACGAGATCACCAAGATCATGACTGAACTGCATGCGCACGCATGACGTCCGGAACGTGAACCTTTGGAGTTCGAAACTCTTGACGTGAAAAGTAAAGCGCTGCTAGCGTCACGGTGCCAAGGGCCGAGTCGTGGGCCCGGTCCACTCGA
>JBDHZS010000232.1:0-5478 GCA_039812025.1 Nocardioides sp.
GCTGCTCGATCAGCCAGGCCGCGACCTCGGTGATGACGGACCTGGTGATCGGCCGTCCGGTGGCCGAGGCGATGGCGGCGCACGGCGAGTTCCTGCGGCTGATGCAGGGCAAGGGGAAGGTCGAGCCCGACGAGGAGATCCTCGAGGACGGCATCGCCTTCGCCGGGGTGGCAAGGTTTCCGGCAAGGGTGAAGTGCGCGCTGCTCGGCTGGATGGCGTGGAAGGACGCCACGGCCCAGGCGCAATCCCACAGCACGAATGGAGTGAGCGATGACTGACCACGGCGACCTGCCCGACGTACCCGAGGTCCTCGGCGGCACCACCGTCACCGTCGATGACGTCACCGAGGCGATGAAGGACGTCGTCGACCCCGAGCTCGGCATCAACGTCGTCGACCTCGGTCTCGTGTACGGCGTCCACCTCGACGAGGACCACAACGCCGTCATCGACATGACGCTGACCTCCGCGGCGTGTCCCCTCACCGACGTGATCACCGACCAGACCAACGGCGCCCTCGAGGGGCTCGTCAACCAGGTGCTCATCAACTGGGTCTGGATGCCGCCCTGGGGGCCCGACAAGATCACCGAGGACGGCCGGGACCAGCTGCGGGCGCTCGGCTTCAACGTCTGAGCGCTGTGCTTCTGTGCGGCCTCCTTCTGGGCGGCCCGCGTCTACTGTGTCCTCCGCGACCGGTATGCGGTCGCAAATGACACCTTAGGGCCGCCCTTGCTGCGGTTTCCTAAGCTGGCCGTGTGAGCCAGGACTGGGATCAGGTGCCGACGGACGTGGCGGGCGACCCGGACGTCGCGGCGTTCTGGGAGGTCGCGCGGTTCCATGCGCGGCTCAACGCGGCGCCGTCGTACTTCGGGCCCACCACCGCCGAGGTGCTGCCGCCGCCGACATGGTCGTTCGGGAAGACGCCCGAGGAGGCCGACGAGGGCCTGCTCGAGTTGCTGACCGTGGGGTCGGCGACGCTGCGGACCAACCTCGGCGAGGTGGCCGAGGCGCTGCCCAGGCTCGGCACGCTCGGCATCGTGCTCGACGGGGCCGGGCACCCGCGCGCGCTGGTCGGCACCACCGACGTCGAGATCACCGCCAGCGAGGCGTGCGAGCACCTGACGCTGCTGTACGCCGAGTGAACACTCCATCCTCGCCCGTGCGGGTGTTCGTGCCCGCCGCCCGGATGCCACGGTGGGTATCGAACTTCTCCGGGAGCCACGGGGAGACCTCGCTATCTGTGGCTGGTGGGGTGCTGTGCGGGGTGGCGGCCGATGGGTCGTCGTTCACCGCGGGGCTGCCGTTCTCGCGCGGGTACGACGGTGAGCCCTCGCTCGACTTGTTCCTCGCGGCGGCCGTCCCGCCGTCGGTCTGGGGCGTGCTGCTGGTACGCCGCGGCGGCTTCGCGGTGGCCCGGCTCTCCGGCTCGTCGTTGACCGAGTCCAAGGTCGGCCGGCGGCACGTCCAGGGCCGGACGAAGGCGGGCGGCCAGAGCCAGCAGCGGTTCGCCCGGCGCCGGTCCAACCAGGCCAGCGTTGCCTTCTCGGCGGCTGCCGACCACGCGGCGCGCATCCTGCCCACGCTGTGCCCCCTCGTGGCCGGCGGGGACCGGGCCGCGGTCGCCGAGGTGCTCGCCGACCCTCGCCTCTCCGGGTTGTCCGTGGTCGGTGAGTGGCTCGCCGTACCGGACCCTCGGCGGGCCGAGCTCGACCGCGCCATCCAGGACGCCATGTCCCTCGTCGTCCACGTCACCAACGCCTGACCAGGCCGACCTCGAGTTTGCTCCCTTTTGGATAGTCTGCACCCTTTGGTAGGGGGAGCAGACTGCTCAAAAGGGAGCAAACGCCGTCGAGCGACGGCGGAACGTGCGCGGCGGCCAACTGGAGGATCCTGGAGACGTCGGGCGCGGCTCAGGGGGTTCGGAAGACGCTCAGGGCGCGGTCGATGGCGGCCATGAGGGGCTCGTCGCGCTCCTCGTCGTACCAGTCCTCGATGGCGGCGATACATGCCCACAGCACGCCGACGACGAGGGCCTTCCGCTCGCCCGGGTGCTGGTCGGCGTGGGCAGGGGAGCGGGCCATTGAGGCGGCGAGCTCGTCGGCGAGGTGGTGGACCTCCGCCGCCATCGCGCCGCGGATCGAGGGCACCTCCAGGCAGTAGTGCATCCGGCGGCGGCTCAGCGAGAGCAGGCCCTCGAGGTCCTGCCCCGCCAGCAGTTCGGCGATCGCCGAGCGGGCAGCGTCGACGAGGTGGTGCCGGCGCACGAGGACGTCGAGCGCCACGAGCCCGTCGGCGTCCAGCTCGTCGTGGAGCACCAGCCCCTCCTTGGTGTGGAAGTGGCGGTAGACGGTGCTCGCCGACACGCCGGCCGCGGCGGCGACCTGCTCCACCGTGACGTTGTCGAAGCCCCGCTCGTCGAAGAGGTCGAGCGCAGCACTCTGCACGCGGCGCATCATCTCCCGGCGCTTGCGCTCCCGGACGCCCGGCGAGGTCCCGGGCGAGGGCGCGTCCGGGGTCGACGGGGAGCTCTCGGCGTCGCTCGGGGAGGCCGTCGCGGGGGCCGCGTGGGCGAGGGGCATGGCGTCAGTATGGCGCATCGAGCGCCCGATTGACAGCGACTGTCAGAAATGTGATAGTCACTTTCATGACCACCGAGCAGCCGATCCAGATCAAGGGCCTCGTCAAGACGTTCGGGACGGTGAGGGCGCTGGACGGCCTCGACCTGGAGGTCACCAAGGGCGAGGTGCACGGGTTCCTGGGTCCGAACGGCGCGGGCAAGTCGACCACGATCCGGGTGCTGCTCGGGCTGCTGAGGACGGACGAGGGCGAGGCGAGGCTGCTCGGCGGCGACCCGTGGCGCGACGCGGCTGCGCTGCACCGGCGGCTCGCCTACGTGCCGGGCGACGTCAACCTGTGGCCCAACCTGACCGGCGGCGAGGTGATCGACCTGCTCGGCAAGCTCCGGGGCGGGCTGGACAAGGGGCGACGCGCGGACCTGATCGAGCGGTTCGAGCTCGACCCGACCAAGCGGGGCCGCAGCTACTCGAAGGGCAACCGCCAGAAGGTCGCCCTCGTCGCCGCGCTGGCCGCCGACGTCGAACTGCTGCTGCTCGACGAGCCCACGAGCGGCCTGGACCCGCTGATGGAGGCGGTCTTCCAGTCGTGCATCGAGGAGTTCATCGGACAGGGCCGCACCGTGCTGCTCTCCAGCCACATCCTGGCGGAGGTCGAGCGGCTCTGCGACCGGGTGAGCATCATCCGCGCCGGCCGTACGGTCGAGACCGGGACGCTGGCCGACCTGCGCCACCTCACGCGTACGACGGTCCAGGCCGAGACCTCCTCCCGCCCGAGGGGCCTCGACGAGTTGCCCGGCGTACACGACCTGGTGCTGCACGACCACCGCTCCGCCTTCGAGGTCGACACCGACCACCTCGACGAGGCGGTCGGGCTGCTCCATCGGGCCGGGCTGCGGACGCTGACCGCCAGCCCGCCGACGCTGGAGGAGCTCTTCCTACGCCACTACGGGGACGAGCTCCCGTGAGCGCCGGGGCGCGACACCGAGCGCCGGCGACCCAACTCCAGCGGCGGGCCGCCATGGTCACCGGGACCGGCGTGCTGCTGCGCCACTTCCTGCGCCGCAGCTGGCTCTCGATCAGCGTGTGGAGCGTCGCGCTGACGCTGCTCTACTACTCCCAGGCGGTCGGGGTCGACGGGCTCTACAAGACCCAGGAGGAGTTCGAGGTCGCGGCGGCCGCGATGGAGCACAACGCGGCATTCATCGCGATGGCCGGGCCCGCCCGAGCGCTGGACACGATCGGCGGGCAGGTCACGTGGCAGTCGACGGCGTTCGGCGCGATCATGATCGGGCTGATGGTGATGTTCTTCCTCGGGCGGCACACCCGGGTCGAGGAGGAGACCGGCCGCGAGGAGTTGCTGCGCGCCGCCCCCGTCGGGCCGTTCGCGACGCTCACCGCCGGGGTGCTGCTGTGCCTGATCGCGAGCGCCGTCGCCGGCGTACTCACCGCCGTCAGCCTCATCTCCTTCCCGCTGGCGGCCGCCGACTCGTGGGCGCTCGGGATCGGGCTGATGCTGTGCGGCTGGTTCTTCACCGCGGTCGCAGCGCTGGCCGCCCAGCTCACCTCGAGCCCGCGCGGGATGTACGGCGTGACCGGGCTCGTCATCGGCGTCTCCTACCTGATCCGCGCCCTCGGCGACGTGGGCGACAACGGGCTGAGCTGGCTCTCGCCGATCGGCTGGTACCAGGCGATGCACGCCTTCTCCGGGCTCCGCTGGTGGCCGGCGCTGCTGCTCGCGGGCGGCTTCGTGGTCGCTCTGGTGGCGGCGTACGCCGTCAACGCCCGGCGCGACTACGGCGGCGGCGTCTTCGCGGCCCGGCCGGGACCCGCCCACGCCTCGTCGTCCCTGACCGCTTGGCCCGGGCTCGCCTGGCGGCTGCAGCGGCCGGCGGTCATCGGTTGGGCGCTGGGCCTCTTCTTCGGCGGCCTCGCCTACGGATCCATGGGCTCCGACGTCGGGGACCTCCTCGGGGACGGCGCCGCGGTGGACGTCTTCGCGGCGGCCGACGGGTCGCTGCTCGACGGCTTCTACGCCTCCGCGGTGCTGATCCTGGCGCTGTGCTGCTGCGGGTTCGCGATCTCCTCGGCGCTGCGGCCGCGCAACGAGGAGGAGGGCCGGCGCCTCGAATCGCTGCTCGCCACCGGGCAGCGGCGCTCGGTCTGGCTGCTCGGGCACGTCGCGATCACGGTCGGCGGGACCCTCGTGATGCTCGTCTTCGCCAGTGTGGGGCTCGGTCTCGGGTACGCGTGGAGCACCGATGACCTGGGCGATCTCGGCACGATCTTCGGCTACGTGCCGGCGGCGCTGCCGTACGTCGTACCCGTGCTGCTGCTCAGCGGCATCGCCCGGCTGCTGCACGGGGTCGCGCCCCGGCTGGCCAGCTTGGCCTGGCTGGGGCTGGTCGTCGCGCTGGTGGCGATGATCTTCGGGCCGCTGCTCGATCTGCCGGACTGGTTCGTGGACCTGTCGCCCTTCAGCCACCTCGCCCTGATGCCCGCCGAGGACTTCCGGTGGCAGCCCGTCGCCGTGCTCGGCGCCATCGCTTTCGGGCTCTCCGCGCTCGGGCAGCTCGCCTTCGCGCGCCGCGACGTCCACACCTGAGCCCCGTCCCTGTCGCCCGCCCGTCCTCCCGCTGCCCCGGACGTCATACGAACCGTGGCCGATAGCCCTCCGTTCGTATGACGTCCCGTGCCCCGGCGCCATGACGTCATACGAACCCGAGGCAGGAGCCCCAGAACGTATGACGTCCGAGGTGTGGGGAGGCGACCCGGACGACGCGGAGAGGGCGCGGGTACGACGCCGCGGGGGCGATCTCGGCTAGCGTCCAGAGCATGTGGCAGCCCGAGCCGGGCTGGCAGCCGCTGCAATCAGGCGCCAGCCCGACGACCGTGGGGGTGTGGCGCG
>JBDHZS010000233.1:0-5412 GCA_039812025.1 Nocardioides sp.
CACCTCTCCGACAGGGTGGCCAGCCGGATGCGCCCCATGCGGTGGATCGCCGTCGGCGCCGCCGCGACCATGCTCGCCCTCGGCGCGACCGCCGCGCTCGACTGGAGCCTCGCCGTCGGCGTGCTGCTACTCGCGGCCATCGTGACCGTGGCCGACAACGGTCTGGCCTTCACCGGGGTCGCGGAGCGGGCGGGGCCGTTCTGGTCCGGCCGGGCACTCGGCGTACAGAACACGGCGCAGTACCTCCTCGCCTCCGCCGTGCCCCCGGCCGCCGGGTTCGCGATCATGCACGTCGGGTACGCCGCCACCTTCGCCCTAGCCGCCGCGCTGCCCACCCTGGCCGCGCCCCTCATCCCCGTCCGCCAGGAACGCTCGCTGAGCTGACCCGTGCACGTTTGCGCCGACTCGGCGTGTTTTCCGTGCACGTTTGAGCCGACTCGGCGTGTTAGGCGAGGAGGATGGGGATGTTCATCTCGGCGGGGGTCAGGGAGCCGTGGAGGCCGACGAGCGTGGTCTCGTGGGAGAAGTCGACCGAGGAGAAGATCCCGTGCCCGCCGGTGGCCGCGACGATGACGTCGCCGAGCCGCGGCCGGACCGGGCCGTCGACCGGGCCGAACCAGCCGCGCCCGACGGCCTCGTCGCGGGTGAGCACCACGGCGCGCGGGCCGAAGAACTCCCGCCACGCGGCGACCACGTCGTCCAGCGCCCCGGCGGCGACGTGGAGGTGCCGGAACCGCGCCTCCCCCGCCAGCAGGTAGAGCCCGTCGCGCAGCTCGGGGTGCCGGTCGATGTCGGTGCGGTCGTCGGCCGCGCAGTCGACCATCCCGTGGTCGGCGACGACGACCAGCCGCGCCGACGCGGGCAGCTCGTCCCGCAGCTGCTCGACGTCCGCGTCGATCGTCGCCAACTGGTGGCGCCAGGCCGGCGAGGAGACGCCGAACCGGTGGCCGGTCCAGTCCAGGTCGCCGTCGTAGACGTAGGTCACCGAGCCCGCCACCGCGGCGGCGGCCCGGGCGGCCGCCACGCGTTCGAGGTGGTCCCCCGCGCCGACGTACCGCGCGCCGCGGTGGGCCGCGGTGGTCAGCCCGCTGCGGGCGAACTCGGGCCGGCTGATCACCGTCACCTCCGCCCCGCGCCGGGCGAGCCGGGTGAACTGGGTGTCGTGCGGCTGCCACACGACCGGGTCGACGGCGGCGTCCCACTGCAGCGCGTTGAGCAGCCGGCCGGTGCCGGGCACGCGGGAGGTGTACCCCACGATCCCGTGCGCGCCCGGCGGCAGCCCCGTGCCGAGCGAGCTCAGGCTGGTCGCGGTGGTCGACGGCACCCCCGCGGTGCCCGGCAGGCTCTCCATCAGCAGCGAGCCGAGGTAGGGCGCCACGTGCGCATGGTCGCTCAGCTGCTCGGCGCCGAGCCCGTCGACGAGGAGGACGACGTACGACGACGCCTCCGGCAGCTCGAGCACGGAGTCGTCGGAGGCCACCGACGACTCCCCGCCGACGTAGCCGAGCGCACCGCCCACCGCGGGCAGCACGTCGGCCAGCGACCGGCTCCCATACGCCGGGTCGACGAACCCCGGGTCGACGAGCTCTGGGGCGCTCACGCGCGGGTGCGCGAGGAGAGCGCCTCGGCGAAGGCGATCAGCCCGAGCACCGACTCCCGGCCGTCCGCGGCCGCGGAGACCCGCAGCGAGAAGTCGTCGCCGGAGACCACGCCGGTGTAGCCGTGGTCGGCCTCGCACTGGTTGTCGGCGCAGGTGGCCGGCTCCAGGTCGAGCCGGGCGACCGCGCCCCAGCCGATGTTGAGCACCGCCTCGGCCGGGAAGGACGGGCCGTCGGCCGGATTGACCACCATCCGGGTGACCACCACCGACTTGATCGCCGAGAGGCTGACCGCCTCGGTCGACGTCGAGGTGTAGGGCTGCGGCAGCAGGTCGTCGCCGCCGTGCTCGTCGGTGTGGGCGAGGATCAGCCTGGTCGGCGTGAGCACCACGACGGTCAGGTGGCGCCGCACCTCGTCGCCCTCGATGGTCGGCTCGTGGTGCACGTAGAAGGAGACGACCATCTCGCCGGCGACCGCGCCGCCGACGCCGTCCGCGACCACCTCGGGGTAGTACCCCGTGCGGTCGATCGCCCGCCTCAGCTGGGGGGCCTGGTCGTGGTCGCTCGCGCGCAACTGCATGGTCGCAGTCTGTCACTGCCCGCCGACACTGGGGAATCAGCCGGGGAATCAGCCATCGATTCACCCAGCAAATCGGCCGGGCGAATCAGCCGGGCGCGGTGTCGCCCAGGGGCGCGCTGAGGCGGCGCACGAACCAGTCCGACCTCGGGTCGGCGACGGGCTCGATCCGGACCGCGGAGGTGAGCACGCTCGCGCCGCGGGGGCCGGCGAGCACCAGCGGGAGCGACAGCGACCGCACCTGGGGGAAGTCGTACTGGATGCGGGCCACGCACGTGATCAACCGCTCGATCGCGCCCACGTCGGCCACCTCCATCCCCCGGTAGCCGAAGAGGAGCGGCGCCGACTTGATCTCGCGGACCATGTCGGCGGCGTCCTGCTCGGACAGCGGCGGGATCCGGTAGGCGTAGTCGTTGAGCAGCTCGGTCATCTGGCCGCCGATCCCGAACGAGACCACCGGCCCGAAGGACGGGTCCTCCAGGCTGCTGATCTGGACCGGGACGCCGCGCGGGGCCATCTTCTGGACCACGAGCTGCACGGTCTCCGGATTGATCAGCTTGCTGAGCGAGCGCCACGCCGCCTCCATGTCCGCGGGCGTGGCGAGCTCGCGGCGCACGTGGGCGAGGTCGGGGCGGTTGCGGTGGCGGTCGCCGGTCCCCTTGAGCACCACGTCCCAGCCGAGGTCCTCGGCCGCGGCGATCGCCTCCTCCAGGCTGTCGACCGGCCGCGCCTCCCACAGATCTATCCCGTACGCCGCCAGCAGCTCCCGCTGCTCGTCGACGTCCAGGTCGTGCCCGTCGGGGTGGGCCTTCACGATCGAGTTGACCAGCCGCTGGGCCTCGGCGACCGGCGCGCCCAGCAGCCCGGCGTCCTCCTTGCCCGGCCGGCGCAGCCACAGCGAGTACTCCACCACCCGCGCCAGCGCCCGGACCGCGCCCTCGGGGGCCGGGTACGACGGGACCGATCCCCGGCCGGCGCTGGCGCCCGCGACGTCGGGGACGCGCAGCAGCTCCGGGACGCCCTTGGCGGCCAGGAAGGTCGAGACGATCGGCTTGTCCGACTGCTCACCGACCGTGGCGAGCACGTTGGCGACGTCCTCGCCACGCACGTTGATCGGGGGGATGTAGACGGCGACGACGGCGTCGACTTCGGGGTCGTCGATGGCTCCGTCGAGGGCGTGCTCGAAGTCCTCCGCGTTGGCCTCCGCGCCCAGGAACACCGTCTTGGTGACGCTCAGCCCGACCCCGGCGGCGGCGTCGGAGGCCAGCAGCGCCAGCGCGTCGGAGTTGCCGACCACCGCCACCCGCCGCCCGCGCGGCAGGGGCTGGTGCGCGACCAACTGGGCGACGTCGAACATCTCCTCCAGCGTGTCGACCTGGATGACCCCGGCCTGCCGGAACATCGCGTCCACCGCCTCCGGCGGCGCGCCCACCCGGCGCACCGCGTGGCCCACCGGCACCCCCTGGGTGGTCCGGCCGGAGCGCACGGCGACGACCGGCTTGCGCCGCGACACCCGCCGCGCGACCCGGGAGAACTTGCGGGGGTTGCCGATCGACTCCAGGTAGAGCAGGACGACCTCGGTGGAGTCGTCCTCCTCCCAGTACTGCAGCAGGTCGTTGCCGGAGAGGTCCGCCCGGTTGCCCGCGCTGACGAACGTCGACAGGCCGAGACCCCGGTCGCCGACCTGCTCCAGGATCGCCGAGCCCAGCGGGCCCGACTGGCAGAAGAAGCCCGCCCGGCCCCGCGCCGGCATCAGCGGCGCGAGCGAGGCGTTGAGCGAGATCGCGGGGTCGGTGTTGATCACCCCGAGGCAGTTGGGCCCGATCAGCCGCAGGCCGTAGGAGCGGGAGAGCCCGACGAGCCGCCGCTGGCGCCGCCGGCCCTCGTCGCCGGTCTCGGCGAAGCCCGAGGAGATCACGATCAGCCCGTGCACGCCCTTGGCCGCGCAGTCGAGGACGACGTCCTGGACCGACTCGGCGGGCACCGCGACGACCGCGACGTCCACCTCGTGCGGGATCTCGGTGACGCTCGGGTAGGCCGGGACGCCGGAGACCGGGGCGCCGGTGGTGTTGACGACGTACAGGGTCCCCGTGAAGTCGCTGGTCACCATGTTGCGCACGAGCTCGTAGCCGATCGTCGCGTGCTTGCGGCTGGCGCCGATCACCGCGACCGAGCGAGGGTTGAAGAACTTCTCGATCGAGGCCACCTCGGCGCGGTGCTCGCGGCTCTCCATCACCCCGATCGCGGTGTCGGTCGGGTCGATGGAGAACTCGAGAGTCAGCACGCCGTCGTAGAGCTCGCTCCCCACGCAATAGCCGGCGTCCTTGAAGGTCCGGATCATCCCGAGGTTGTCCGGGAGGACCTCGGCGGAGAACTTGTGGAAGCCACGCTCGCGGCCGGCCTGGGCCAGGTGCTCGAGCAGCAGCTGGCCGATGCCGCGGCCCTGGTGGGCGTCCTCGACCAAGAAGGCGACCTCCGCCTCCCCCGGCTCGATCGCGTCGTAGCGGCCGACGCCGATCATCCTCCCGCCCAGCACGAGGATCAGCGCCACCCGCTGGTCGTGGTCGACGTGGGTGAAGAGCCGCAGGTCGCGCTTGGAGAGCACCGGCATCGGGATGAAGAAGCGGTAGTACTTCGACTCCTCGGAGACCCGCGAGTAGAAGTCGACCATCAACTGCTCGTCGTCGGGCCGGATCGGGCGCAGGTGCGCCGTGCGGCCGTCGCGGAGGAGAACGTCGGCCTCCCAATGGCGGGGGGCCTTGGGAGGGGTCTCGCCGCCTTGGTCGCTCACCTGCGGCATCTTATCGGGCGGGGCCGACTCCGGAGGGTCGGCGTGCCCCGGCTTCCGAGCCGTAACACGCCGTACACAATGCCTCTCATGGCCAGGCGCACCACCACCCCACCGCCCGCGGACTTCGAGGAGCACATCCTCGACACCAGTATCTCCGACGAGATGCAGTCCTCGTTCCTGGAGTACGCCTACTCGGTCATCTACTCCCGGGCGCTGCCCGACGCCCGCGACGGGCTCAAGCCGGTGCAGCGCCGCATCCTCTACACGATGAACGACATGGGGCTGCGCCCCGACCGCGGGCACGTCAAGAGCGCCCGGGTGGTCGGCGAGGTGATGGGCCGGCTCCACCCGCACGGCGACGGCGCGATCTACGACGCCCTGGTGCGGATGGCGCAGTCGTGGTCGATGCGGCTGCCGATGATCGACGGCCACGGCAACTTCGGCTC
>JBDHZS010000234.1:0-5387 GCA_039812025.1 Nocardioides sp.
CTTGGCGGTGGCGGAGGGATTTGAACCCTCGGTGGACTTGCGCCCACAAACGCTTTCGAGGCGTTCTCCTTAGGCCGCTCGGACACGCCACCGCGGGAGAGGCTACCGGATGAGCGCCGGATCGTTCACGTCGGCACCGCACCAGCCAGCCGCACGCCGGGCGCCGGCCGTCCCCGCGCCGTACAAAGGCACACCGAGCGCCCTGCCAGGCCGAGGACCACACCCGAGCACCCGACCACCGGTCGGGCATGATCGACGCATGGATTCCGACGATGCCCGGCTCGGTACGGCGTCGCGCGCGGTGACCTGGGCGCTGCTGTTCGCGGGGGTGATCGGCACGCTGGCCTCGACGGTGCTGGTCGTCGAGCGGATCGAGCTGCTCCAAGACCCCGACTACGTGCCGTCCTGCAGCATCGGCCCGATCCTGAGCTGCGGCTCGGTGATGCAGTCCTGGCAGGCGTCCGCGTTCGGGATCTCCAACCCGATTATCGGCGTCGCCACGTTCCCGGTCGTCTTCGCGACGGGCCTGGCGCTGCTGGCGGGCGCGCGGATGGCCGCCTGGTACTGGTGGGGCCTCCTGCTCGGCTCCCTCTCCGGGGTGGTCTTCACGCACTGGCTCGCCTGGCAGAGCCTCTACGACATCGGTGCCCTGTGCCCCTACTGCATGGTCGCGTGGGTCGCGGCGATGGTTGCGCTCCTCGCGACCGCGTCCCAGCTGGCGCGCGCAGGCCGGCTGCCGCGGTTCCTGGCGTCGTACGCCCCCTCGATCATGTTCGGCTGGGTCGCGCTGATGCTGCTTCTGATCTTCCTGCGCTTCAGCGACTATTGGCTCAGCCTGATCTGAGGGCGTACGACGCCAGGTGCGGGTCACGACTTCCAGAAGTTGAAGTTGTTCACGACGTCCTGGGTGACCCGGGTGCCGCTGTTGCTGGAGGCGCCACCGTAGGCGTGCACCGCGACGCCGTACCGGCCGCCGTTGATCATCGTGTAGGCGGCGCTGCCGCTCTGGCCGCCGTAGGTGTCGGCCGTGTAGTAGACCTTGCGCGGCCCGAGCGCGGCCACGCCGCTGTAGTGGTACCACTGCGTGCCCGACGGCTTGTCGCCCGGGTAGCCGGAGATGTTGATCGTCGACCCGTTGAGCGTCGCGTCCGACAGCGAGGCGTAGCCGAGCCAGCCGGTCGAGTTGCCCAGCGGCGTGGGCAGGACGAGCGCCCCGTAGTCGAACTCCTGGTTCGGGCCGTTGACCCACGCCGTGACGCTGCGCAGCCCGGCGCGCGGCACGGTGACGGAGCCGTAGGGCAGCGTGTTGCCGTTGCGGCCGGGCATCACCTGGATGCTCTGCGCCCAGCCGTGCCGGTTGGTGCCCGGCGCGTGGATGAAGACGCAGTGACCTGCGGTGATGACCGTCTTCGGCCCGATGAACCATCCGGTGCCGATGTACCTCGCGCCGTCGTTGGCGGTGATCAGCAGCGAGCAGTGCGCCCGCCACGGGTAGTCGCCGGTGTTGTGGATCTGCACCCGGTCGTCGGGCCCGAGCACGGACTCCGCGCCGAGCGGCTCTCCGTACGTCGCCTCGCCGATCGGGCGGAGCCCCGAGGTGTCGGGGGCCTGTTCGGCGACGGCGAAGGCGGAGACGCTCGGGACCACGTCGGCCTCGAACTCCATCCCCTCGACCATGGCGGGCGCCTCGCCCTCACCGGTGCCGGGCGCGTCGGAGTAGACGTCCTGATCGGCGCCTTCGACGATCTCGTCGGCCTCGGGCGGGGCCACGGGCGCGTGCGGGTTCTGGTTGTTCTGATCGTTCATTGCTTCCCCCAGGGAGTGGTACGACGACCCCGTGCCGCCGTACTAGGAGGAGTGCCCCCGCGCGCCCGCAGATACCTCCCGGGGTCAGAAGCTCCGACGATCCGCAAAGAAGGCGTCCAGGAGTCGGGTGCACTCCGCGGCGCGCACCCCGCCGACAACCTCGGGTCGGTGGTTCAGCCGCCGATCCCGTACGACGTCCCACAACGACCCGACGGCGCCGGCCTTATCGTCGTACGAACCGAAGACCAGCCGCTCCACCCGCGCCAACACGAGCGCGCCGGCGCACATCGTGCACGGCTCGAGCGTGACGACGAGGGTGCAGCCGGCGAGCCGCCACTCGCCCACCTCAGCCGCCGCGTCCCGCAGCGCGACCACCTCGGCGTGGCCCGTCGGGTCCCCGGTCGCCTCGCGCAGGTTGCGACCGCGCCCGATGACGGCCCCGGCCGGATCGAGGACGACGGCGCCGATCGGCACGTCCCCCGTGCCGAGCGCCGCACCCGCTTCGGCGAGGGCCAGGCCCATCGCCTCGGAGTCGTTCACTCCTCCTCGTCCGCCCCGTCGTCCTCGTCCTCGTCCAGGAGCACGGCCTCGTCGAAGAGCTCGCCGAAGCCGAGCGCATCGGCGATCTCGGAGACCAGCTCGTCGGGGTAGGCATCCTCGTCGTCGATGAGGTCCTCGAGCTCCTCGCCCGTCAGGCCGAGGTCGGCGAACAGCTCCAGGTCACCGGCCGGCCAGGGATCGTCGTCGTCCATGCTCAGCGGCCCGATCAGGTCGGCGGCCGAGCGTGCGAGGTCCCAATGGTGGACGGCGGTCGCGTCGGAGAGCACCAGCCGCAGCTTCTTCGGGGTCACCCGTAGGAGCAGGAAGAAGTCCTCGGCAACGCCGACCAGACCGATCGCGCCCCGGTCCCCGGGGATCCGCCGCAGCCCGTCGGCGAGCGCCTCGGCGTCGGTCAGGAAGTTGTCGGTGATCTCCTCGACCCGCCAGTCGCCGCCGACCCGATAGGCAGCGACGGCGAAGTCGATCTCGTCGAGTTGGTCGTCGATCTGCTCGGCCATCGCCACTCCTGAGCTGCCGTTGCTGCTGCGCCGGGCCAAGCCTGACAGACCTGCCCACGCCGGGGCTATTCGTTATCTCGCGAGGCAGCCATCCCACGGCCGCGCGCCCCGCCACCCGAGCCCCCGCGGCTCGATAGGGTCGCACCATGCGCAACAGACTGGCCATCGGGAGGGACGCGTGCTGATCGGTATCCCCCGCGAATCGAAGCCCGGCGAGACGTTGGTGGCCGCGACTGCGGTCACGGCTGGAGCGCTGGTCAAGCTCGGCTATGAGGTGGTCGTGGAGTCGGGCGCGGGTACGGCGGCAGATCAGCCCGACGCCGCGTTCGCCCCGGTCGACGGGGTGCGCGTAGGCACCGCCGAGGAGGTGTGGGCGGCTGATGTGGTCGTCAAGGTCAACGCACCGGCGGAGGAGGAGATCGCCCGGCTGCGGGCCGGCGCGACGGTGGTGTCGATGATGGCCCCGGCCCGGAGCCCGGAGCTGGTCGAGCGGCTCCGCGATGCCGGGGTGACGGCGCTCGCGATGGATGCGGTGCCGCGGATCTCCCGGGCGCAGTCGATGGATGTGTTGTCCTCGATGGCGAACGTGGCGGGGTATCGGGCGGTGGTGGAGGCCGCGCATGCGTATGGGCGGCAGTTCACCGGGCAGGTGACCGCGGCGGGGAAGGTGCCCCCGGCGCGGGTGTTCGTGGTGGGCGCGGGGGTGGCGGGCCTGGCCGCGATCGGTGCCGCCGGGGCGATGGGCGCGGTGGTGCGGGCCTTCGATGTCCGCCCCGAGGTGGCCGAGCAGGTGGAGTCGATGGGCGCGGAGTTCGTCACCGTGGACATGGAACAAGATGTGTCTTCGGATGGGTATGCGAAGGAGATGACCGCCGAGCAGGAGGCGGCGACGGCGGCGATGTACGACGAGGAGGCGCGGGCGGCGGACATCGTGATCACGACCGCGTTGATCCCGGGGCGGCCGGCGCCGGTGCTGATCCGGGCCGACACGGTCGCGGGGATGCGGACGGGGTCGGTGATCGTGGACATGGCCGCGGCCAATGGCGGCAACGTGGAGGGCACGGTCGCCGACGAGCGGGTGGTCACCGAGGCCGGGGTCACGATCTTGGGCTGGACCGACCTGGCCAGCCGGCTGGCCGCGCAGACCAGCCAGTTGTACGGCACCAACGTGGTCAACCTGTTCAAGCTCCTCACGCCTGGGAAGGACGGGGAGTTGGTCCTGGACCTGGACGACGTCGTCCAGCGCGGGATCACCGTGGTCCGCGACGGGGCGTTGTTGTGGCCACCCCCGGCGGTGCAGGTCTCCGCCACCCCCGCACCGGCTGCGGCGGATGCGGCCACCGCTGTGGAGCCGCCGCCGGTGAAGCGGCCGGCGGATCCGCGTCGCAAGTATTACGCGGCCGGTCTGGCCGCCGTGCTGTTCGGGCTGGTGGCGGCGTGGTCGCCGCCGGAGTTCCTGGGTCACTTCACGGTGTTCGCGTTGGCGTGTTTCGTGGGCTACTACGTGATCTCGAACGTGGCCCACGCGTTGCATACGCCGTTGATGAGCGAGACCAACGCGATCTCGGGGATCATCCTGGTCGGCGGGATCCTCCAGATCGGGTCCACCAACCCGGTGGTCTCGGTGCTGGCGGTGATCGCCGTCCTGGTGGCGTCCATCAACATCTTCGGGGGCTTCCTGGTCACCCTGCGCATGCTCTTGATGTTCAGGAAAGGCTGACAAGCTGACATGCTCCACGACTACCTGACCTCCGACCGGCTCCCCGGCCTGGTCCAGGCCGCCTACATCCTCGCGGCGGTGTTGTTCATCACCGCGCTCGCCGGGCTCTCCAAGCACGAGACCGCCAAACGCGGCAACATCGCCGGGATGATCGGCATGTTCATCGCCCTCGGCGCCGCCGTCACGGTGGCCGCGCGGCAGGCGGTGCTCCCCGACCCCGGAGACGCCTGGCGCGGACTCGGTACGACGATCGTCCTGATCGCCGCCGCCATGCTCATCGGCGCGACGATCGGGATCTGGCGCGCCCGCTCCGTGGAGATGACCGGGATGCCACAACTCATCGCGATGCTCCACAGCTTCGTCGGCATCGCCGCCGTGCTGGTGGGCTACAACTCCTTCCTCGAACCCGGAGCCATCACAGGGTCGATGGCCACGATCCACGCGGCCGAGGTATTCCTCGGCGTCTTCATCGGCGCGGTGACGTTCACCGGGTCGATCGTGGCCAACCTCAAACTCTCCGCCCGCATGAAGTCCGCACCCCTGGTGCTGCCCGCCCGCCACCTCCTCAACCTCCTCGTCCTCCTGGTCTCGGCCGGGTTGATGGTGTGGTTCATGCTCGGCCACACCATCGTCCCGCTGATCTTGATGACCGTGTTGGCGTTGTGGCTGGGCTTCCACCTCGTCGCCGCGATCGGCGGCGGCGACATGCCCGTCGTGGTCTCCATGCTGAACTCCTACTCCGGGTGGGCCGCCGCGGCCGCCGGGTTCATGCTCAGCAACGACCTCCTCATCATCACCGGCTC
>JBDHZS010000235.1:0-5377 GCA_039812025.1 Nocardioides sp.
TCGCGGTGTTCGTGGGATAGTCGGCGTCGTGCAGGTGTGGCGGACGCTCGACGACGTCCCCGGCGACCTCGGTCGCACGGTGGCGGTCATCGGCAACTTCGACGGCGTCCACCGGGGCCACCAGCAGGTGATCCAGGCGGCACGACGGCGGGCCGATGCGGTGGGCTGGCCGCTGGTCGTCGTCACCTTCGAGCCGCATCCGATGGCGGTGCTGCGGCCCGAGCACGCGCCGATCATGCTCTCCACGATCGAGTACCGCGCCGGCCTGCTCGCCGCCGAGGGTGCCGATCATGTGCTGGCGCTGCCCTTCGACGCCGACATGGCGACCTGGTCGCCGACCGAGTTCGTGGACCGGGTGCTGGTCGACGCCGTACACGTCGGGCTCGTCGTGGTCGGCGCGAACTTCCGGTTCGGCTATCGGGCCGCCGGGGACGTGGCGGTGCTGACGTCGCTGGGCGCCGAGCGGGACTTCGAGGTGCTCGGGGTCGATCTCGCGGGCGGGCCGATGGTGTGGAGCTCGACGTACGTGCGCACCTGCCTGGCCGCCGGCGACGTCGAGGGCGCCGAGGAGGCGACCGGCCGCCCGGTCAGCGTCGACGGGGTGGTGATGCGCGGCGAGCAGCGGGGTCGCACGCTCGGCTTCCCGACCGCCAACGTCTCGCCCAGCCGGGTCGCCGCGCCCGCCGACGGGATCTACGCCGGATGGCTGGTGCGGCTGGACACCGGCGAGCGGTTCCCCGCCGCGATCTCCGTGGGCACCAACCCCACCTTCTCCGGGGAGCGGGAGCGCCGCGTCGAGGCCTACGTCCTCGACCGGGACGACCTCGAGCTCTACGACGTCGAGGTCGAGATCGAGTTCGTCTCCCGGCTGCGCGGCATGATCCGCTTCCACGACGTCGACGAGCTCATCGAGACCATGCACGAGGATGTCCGCCGTACGCGCGAGGTCCTTGCCTCCCGCTCCTTTTGAGCCCGTCTTGGCGGTGCGGGTTGCTCAGTGGTCTGTGCGCTGAGCGATCGGCACCTGATTGGGGATCCTTGCGCTGCGGTTTGCTCAGCGGTCCGTGTGCGCTGAGCGATCCGCACGTCGTACCGACAACTTGTCACAACCCACCCATGGCCGGTGTCTCATGGAAGAAAGCAACCACGAGACACAGGAGGAGACATGTCGGGCACGACTCGCGTACCGCAGGTGGAGCTGACCGGGCCGTTCGGGGCGGCGGTGCGCCGGCTCAGCACCAGGATGCTCGGGAAGGTGGCGACGCCGCTGGGCGTCTACTGGCACAACCGGCGCGTGCTGCGGACCTACTTCGCGCTGGGCAACAAGGTCAGGAAGTGGGGCGCCTGCGACGAGAGCCTGAAGTCGTACGCGCACATGGCGGTCGCCTCGATGCTGGGCTGCACGTGGTGCCTGGACTTCGGCTACTTCCAGGCCCGCAACGAGCACCTCGACCTGGTCAAGGCGCGCGAGGTGCCGCGCTGGCGCGAGTCGAAGGCGTTCACGCCGCTGGAGCGCGACGTGATGGAGTACGCCGAGGCCATGAGCCGGACCCCGCTGACCGTGACCGACGACCTCGCCGCCCGGCTGCTCGAGCAGTTGGGCGCGCCGGCGATGGTCGAGCTGACGGCGTACATCTCGCTGGCCAACTTCTACGCTCGCACCAATGTGGCGCTCGGGGTGGAGTCGGACGGCTTCGCGGCCGCCTGCGGGCTGGCGCCGCTCGCCGAGCCCGGCACCCGCTGAGACAAGCTGACAACGAGGAGGACCAGTGAGCGAAGCGAGAGAGCGCGTCGGCCCGCACTCGGGCGCCTACCGTGACCTTGCGCTCGAACTGCGAGCTCACGAGGAGGACCAGTGAGCGACGACCCGTTCGTGACACATCGCAGCCTGTTGTTCACGGTGGCCTACGAGATGCTCGGTACGGCGGTGGATGCGGAGGATGTGGTCCAGGAGACCTGGCTGCGGTGGGCCGGCGTCGATCAGGCGGAGGTCCGCGATCCGCGCGCGTACCTGGTCCGGATCGTCACCCGGCAGGCGCTGAACCGGTTGCGCACCCTGGCGCGGCGCCGCGAGGAGTACGTCGGGCCGTGGCTCCCCGAGCCGCTGCTGACCAGCCCGGACATCGCCGAGGACGTCGAGCTCGCCGAGAGCGTGTCGATCGCGATGCTGACCGTGCTGGAGACGCTGCGTCCGGTGGAGCGGGCGGTGTTCGTGCTCCGCGAGGTCTTCGACACGCCGTACGACGAGATCGCCGCCGCACTCGGCAAGAGCCAGGCGGCGGTGCGCCAGACCGCGCACCGCGCTCGCGAGCACGTCGCCGCGCGCCGGCCCCGGATGCCGGTCGAGAGGGAGGTCCAGGATCGGGTGCTGGAGCGGTTCGCGGAGGCGGCGCGCACCGGCGACTTGGAGGGTCTGCTGGAGTTGCTCGCGCCGGACGTGGTGATGCTCACCGACGGCGGCGGGCTGGCGTCGGCGGCCCGGCGCCCGGTCGCCGGCTCGGACAAGGTCGCGGCGTTCCTCATCGGGCTGGCCCGCAAGCTGCCGACCTTCACCGCCGTACCGGCGTCGATCAATGGCGGCCTCGCGGTCATCATCGAGGCTCCCGGCGAGGTGCCCACCGTCATGACGGCCGCCGCCCCGCATGGCCGCATCACGCTGCTCTGCGCGATGCGGAACCCTCACAAGCTCGGCCGGATCCACACCGAGACGCCCCTGGCCCGATAACGTCGAGTCGGCTCTAACGTGCACGCTCAGGACGCCGAGTCGGCGCATCTGTGCACGGGGTACGACGTGCACGGTCATTCGAGCTCTTCAACCCGAAGGTCGAAGGCGCTGACGATGGCGGCGGCGAGTGCCGACTCTTGGTCTTCGTGCAGGAACCCGACCTGGCGGCCCAGGCGCTCGACGGGAAGCGTCATCACGTTGTCGCACGACACCACAGCCTCGTGGTCGAGTCCGTTGCGGACGCCGACTCGGACCTCCGTGTGCAGCCCCTTGATGGTGGACGTGATCGGAGCGACCGTGACCTTCGACATGGCTCCTCTGGCGCGGTCCCGGGTCAAGACGACCACCGGCCGAGTCTTGTCCACGCGTGCCAGGTGGATTGCGCGCATTAGTCGATCGCAGGGTACTCGCCAGGCTCGTACATTCCCTCGAAGTCGGGATAGTCCCCCGTCTCCCGGTAGACCGCGGCGTCCGCCTCGGCCTCAAGCGCACGCCGATAGCGCCGCAGCGCCTTCGTCGCCACGGCGGCGCGCGACCGTTCGCCCTCGGCGACCTGCTGGTCGATCCACGCGACCAGGTCGTCGGGGAGCCGTACGGCGATCTGAGTGCTCACAGCCACGATGGTACCAATCTGGGATGGACGACTTGGGGTCGTTCTCCAGCGTGTGTGCCGCGCCGCCCTCACTCAACTGGTTATCCACAGGAGTCGCCGAGTGGGCGCATCTGTGTGCACCGAAATCACGCCGAGTCGGCCTTGCATGCACCGGGTACGACGACCCCAGCCGTACCGACCGGGGAACCCGCTGGATGATGGAGAACGGGCGCTTGCGGAGTCGCTTGCGACCGCCCAGCGGTCGTGAACGACTCCATAGACTCGGTGAGCCACGCCGGATCGACCTCGCCCGGGTCGGCGCGCGACCGCGGGCGCGGCTGTGGGGCCGGTGTCACACTGGCGGCATGTCCCAGGACCTCCTGCGCCGCCTGGCCGTGACCGCAGCAGCCGTCGCCTGCGGGTTCGGTACGGCGCTCGGCGTCGGCGCGATCGGCACCCGTGTCGAGGAGAGCTCCGGGGGCGCACTGGCGGCGGACGCGACGCTCATCGCCCCGGCCGGTCCCGCCTTCTCGATCTGGAGCGTCATCTACCTCGGGCTCGCCGGGTACGTCGTGTGGCAATGGCTCCCCTCCCGCGCATCCGATGCGCGCGCCCGCGCCATCGGATGGTGGGCGGCGCTGTCGCTGCTCCTCAACGGCGCGTGGCTGATGGTGACGCAGCAGGGGTGGATCTGGCCGAGCGTCGGGGTCATCCTCGCGCTGGCGGTGGTGCTCAAGGTGATCGTCGCGCGGCTGGCCGCCGAACCCGCGAACGGCTGGGTGGACCGGGTGCTGCTCGACGGCACCTTCGGTCTCTACCTCGGATGGGTGGCGGTGGCGACGTGTGCCAACATCGCCGCGGCCCTGGTCGATACGGGTGTCGGTGCGACTGGCCGGGGCGCCGAGTTGACCACCGTGGCCGTGCTGCTCGTCGTACTCGGGCTGGGGTGGTGGTACAGCCGGAGCTATCCGAGTGCGCTGCGGTGGCCGGTCGTGGCCGCGATGACCTGGGGCGTCGCCTGGGTCTGCTACGGCCGCCTGGGCGACGAGCCGAGTTCCATCGTCGTCGGTGTCGGTGCCGCCGTCGTGGCGGTGGGCCTGGTGGTCGCCGCCGCGTTCCACACCGCTCTCCACGTCGCGCCGCAGCACGGCAGGGCCTGATCGAGCCGGGCCTGATCGGGTGGTCAGCCGCCTGCCTGCCGGCACGCGAGTCGGGTGACGCCGGCGGTGGGGTAGTCGAGGCCGGGGTACTCCCAGTCGGGCCGGAAGGCCTCCGCGATCCGCTCGCGGTCGCCGGCCTGGACCGCGTCGAGCCGGTCGGCGAAGACCTCGACCCGTTCGGCGGCCGCGGCGAGTACGTCGTCCCAGGCGGCCGGGTCCGGACCCTCGGCGGTGACGGACTCGAGGTCCGCAACCGTCAGCTCCCACTCCTCGTGGAGCGCGGACACGGAGTCCTCCAACCCGGACGGCAGCCCCTCGGACAGCTCGTCGTTCTTCACCAGGTCGGCGAGCACCTCGAGCGAGATCTTCAGGTGATCGGAGAAGCCATCCGCGTGACGGCGGTTCGCGATCGTCGTACACGCCGTGGCGACCTGGGCGACGAAGTCCGCGTGCTCCGGGTCCGGGCCGAGACCGAGCGCGTAGACGGCCTCGCAGTCGGTGGCCCCCAGATCGAGCGAGGCGAGCCCGTCCACCGCTTCCTGTCCCGGATCGGCCGGGACCGCACCGGGCTGCCACTCGTTGCGGATCCGCCGCCAGTCGCCGGAGCGAAGCAGGTCGCCGCGCTCGCGGATCGCCTCCACCGTCGGGTCGACGGACTCGACCACGGCCCGCCACGCCTCCTGCTCCTGCGGATCGGCGGACTCCAGCTCCGCCAATGTGGCGCGGACCTTCTGCAGCCGGTCGAGGTCTTCGCCGAGGCGCGCCGTCCACTCGGTGAGCTGGTCGGCGCTCGGCTCCTCGTCCTCGACGATCGCCTCCAGCATCTCGAACCCCGCCGGTCCGTCGGGCGGCGGTGGGTTCTCGTTCAGCGCGGCCGTGCAGGCGCGCGTGGCGTCGTAC
>JBDHZS010000236.1:0-5346 GCA_039812025.1 Nocardioides sp.
GTCTGGCCGTTGCCCTGGACCCCGGCGACGCCGAGGATCTCGCCGGCCCGGACTTCGAAGTTCAGGTCCCGAAGGATGGGTCTGCCCTCGAGATCGGCGGCCGAAAGGTTTGAGACCTGCAGGACCGGTGCGCCCGGGTTGGCCGGAGGTTTGTCCACCGTGAGGCTGACCTCGCGGCCGACCATCATGCCGGCGAGTTCGGATTTGGTGGCGCTGGGGCTGGCTTCACCCACGACCCGGCCGCGGCGGATGACGACGATCCGGTCGGCCGCTGCCTGCACCTCGCGCAGCTTGTGGGAGATGAACACGATGCTCGTGCCCTTGGCCTTGAGATCCCGCATGATCCCGAGTAGTTCGTCGGTCTCCTGCGGTGTGAGCACAGCGGTGGGCTCGTCCAGGATGAGGATCCCCGCGTCGCGCACCAGGGCCTTGATGATCTCCACCCGCTGCTGGACTCCGACCGGCAGATCCTCGACGAGTGCGTCGGGATCGACCTGCAGGTTGTACGCCTCGGACACCCGGCGGACCTCCGAGCGGGCCGCGTCGAGGTCGAGGAAGGCGCCCTTGGTGTGCTCGTGTCCGAGCATCACGTTCTCCGCGACGGTGAACGGCGGGATGAGCATGAAGTGCTGGTGGACCATGCCGATACCGGCGGTCATCGCGTCACCAGGACCGCTGAACTCCTCTCGTACGTCGTTGACGAGGATCTCGCCCGACGTCGGCTGGAGCAAGCCGTAGACGACATTCATGAGAGTGGACTTGCCGGCGCCGTTCTCCCCGAGCAGCGCCACGATCTCGCCGGGGTTGACGGTCAGCGAGATGTCCTCGTTGGCCGCAAAGTCGCCGAACTTCTTGGTGATGTTCCGCAGCTCGAGTTTCACGCCATCGCCCTCCTCGCAGACGGATGAACAGTGGGGGGCCCGGGTTCGCCCGGACCCCCCACCTCGGTTCAGCTAGCCGATTGCGGCTGGTTGGGCGAGGTCACCTCGATGGAGCCATCGATGATGCCCTGCCGGATCTGCTCGAGCTGGTCCTTCAGCTCTTGCGGAACCTGGTCCTCGAAGTCGTGGAACGGGGCGAGCCCGGTTCCGTCGTTCTCGAGGGTGCCGACGTACTCCTCGCTGGTGAACTCACCATTGACCGCCTGGCCGATGGTGTCCTTCACAGCGATGTCGATCTTCTTGAGCACGGAGGTCAGGAAGACGTCCTTGTACTGCGGAGCGGACTCGTAACCGTCGCTGTCGACCCAGATGATGTCGGCCTTGCCGGTCGACTGGGCTTCCTTCGCGGCACCGAGACCCACGGGACCGGCGACCGGGAAGATGATGTCCGCACCCTGCTGGATGAAGTTCTTCGCCAGTTGCTGACCCTTGGCCTGGTCCTCGAAGCCACCGGCCATCGAACCGGCGTCAGGCTTGTTCTGGTCCCAGCCGAGCACCTCGACGTTGGCGCCGTTCTGCTCGTTGTAGTACTGGACACCCTCCCAGTAACCGTCCATGAACGCGGTGACCGACGGGATCGCGAGACCACCGAAGGTCGCGACCTTGCCGGTCTGGCTCATGCCGGCCGCGAGGTATCCCGCCATGAACGAGGACTGCGCGGTGTTGAACAGCAGACCCTTCATGTTGTCGATCTTGGGGTCGCTGGCAGCGTCCACGATCGCGAACTTCTCCTCGGGGTTCTGCTCGGCACCTTCCTTGGTCGCGTCCTCCATCAGGAAGCCGACCGTGACGATGATGCCGCAGTCGTCGTTCACCAGAGCATTGATGTTCGGCGCGTAGTCGGTCTGGCTCTTGGACTCCAGGAACTTCTCCTGGACGCCGAACTCGGCGACCGCGTCCTGCACGCCCTTGTACGCCGACGCGTTGAACGAGCGGTCGTCGATACCGCCGGCGTCGGACACCATGCATGCCAGGAAGTCGCTGCTGCCGGACGCCGCCGGTGACGCGCTGCTGCCACCCTCATCGGGGGCGCTTCCGCAGGCTGCGAGGGCCAACGCCGCAACCGCTCCCACGGCTGCAAAGCGGAGTTTCTTCATATCTCCTCCAATACGGTGATTCGTTTTCGGACATTACGCCACGTTTACATTGGCTGTCTGTCAGACGCGCCGGATCGTTATCCGGGCGCAGCGCCCGGCGGCAGACAGATCGGCGGAATCCGGACAGGACACCCGATGCCGGATCTGGAACCCGCTGCGCTGAGCCCCGACACATCCGCCCAATCCGGACCCAACCCGACGTCGGGACAGCCAGTCGATCCCGCTCCCACTAGCATGAAGGCGTACTCACGCCCAAGGAGGTAACTGTGCCCAAGGCTTCCGTCGGCACTCTGTACCGCGGGCACGAAGGTATGTGGACCTGGGTCGCCCACCGGATCACCGGCGTGGCGGTCTTCTTCTTCCTCCTCGTGCACGTTCTGGACACCGCGTTGGTCCGCGTCTCCCCCAATGCCTATGACGAGGTCATCGCCACCTACAAGACCCCGATCGTGAACCTCATGGAGGTCGGTCTGGTCGGGGCGGTGCTGTTCCACGCACTCAACGGCATCCGGATCATCCTGGTGGACTTCTGGTCGAAGGGGCCACGCCTGCAGCGGCAGATGACCTGGGCGATCATGGCGATCTGGCTCGTCCTGATGATCCCCGGCGCCTACTTCATGCTGCAGCACACCGTCGAGTCGCTGTTCGGGAGCACCTCATGAGCGCGCCGGCACTGAACGCCCCCAAGACCGCGCGCAGCGGCGGGCGCACCAACTACGAGATGTGGTCCTGGATCTTCATGCGGGTCTCGGGCATCGTCCTGGTCTTCCTCGTGCTCGGCCACCTGCTGATCATGAACGTCCTGGACGGCGGCGTGCAGCGGATCAACTTCGCCTTCGTCGCCGGACGCTGGAGCAGCCCCTTCTGGCAGGTCTGGGACCTGCTGCAACTGTGGCTGGCGATGATCCACGGCGCCAACGGCCTGCGGACCATCATCAACGACTACTCCGAGCGCGATCAGACCCGGTTCTGGCTCAAGGCCGCACTCATGGTCGCCACCGTCTTCACGATCGCTCTGGGCACGCTCGTGATCTTCACATTCGACCCCAACATCAGCTGAGGTAGAAGATGCAAATCCACCGCTACGACGTCGTCATCGTGGGAGCCGGAGGCGCGGGGATGCGTGCCGCGCTCGAGTCGAGCACCCGCGCCCGCACCGCCGTGCTGACCAAGCTCTACCCCACCCGCTCCCACACCGGCGCCGCGCAGGGCGGCATGTGTGCCGCGCTGGCCAACGTGGAAGAGGACAACTGGGAGTGGCACACCTTCGACACGATCAAGGGTGGTGACTACCTGGTCGATCAGGACGCCGCCGAGATCATGTGCAAAGAGGCCATCGACGCGGTCATCGACCTCGAGAAGATGGGGCTGCCCTTCAACCGCACCCCCGAGGGCCGGATCGACCAGCGCCGGTTCGGTGGCCACACCCGCAACCACGGCGAGGCCGCCGTGCGCCGGGCCTGCTACGCCGCCGACCGCACCGGCCACATGATCCTGCAGACGCTGTACCAGAACTGCATCAAGCAGGACGTCGAGTTCTTCAACGAGTTCTACGTGCTCGACCTGGTGATGAGCGAGGACGGCGAGCGCACCGCCGGCGTCGTGGCCTACGAGTTGGCCACCGGCGAGATCCACGTGTTCCGCGCCAAGTCGGTGGTCTTCGCCACCGGCGGCTTCGGCAAGGTCTTCAAGACGACATCGAACGCGCACACCCTCACCGGAGACGGCATGGGGATCATCTGGCGCAAGGGCCTGCCGCTGGAGGACATGGAGTTCTACCAGTTCCATCCGACCGGTCTGGCCGGCCTCGGTGTGCTGCTGACTGAAGGCGCCCGCGGTGAGGGCGGGATCCTGCGCAACAAGGACGGCGAGCGCTTCATGGAGCGCTACGCCCCCACCATCAAGGACCTCGCGCCGCGTGACATGGTCGCCCGGGCGATGGTGCAAGAGGTGCGCGAAGGCCGCGGTGCGGGTCCGGAAGGCGACTACGTCTATCTGGACCTGACACACCTGCCCGCGGAGCAGATCGAGACGAAACTCCCGGACATCACCGAGTTCGCCCGCACCTACCTGGGCGTGGACCCGATCACCGAACTCGTACCGGTGTTCCCCACCGCGCACTACGCCATGGGCGGGATCCCGACGAACATCGAGACCGAGGTCCTGCGGGACAACGACACCGTGGTTCCGGGCCTGTACGCAGCCGGCGAGTGCGCCTGTGTCAGCGTCCACGGCGCCAACCGGCTCGGCACGAACTCGCTGCTCGACATCAACGTCTTCGGCCGGCGGGCAGGTATCGCCGCTGCGGAATACGCGGTCGGAGCCGAACTCCCCGACCTGCCGGAGAACTCCGAAGCGTTCGTGGAAGGCCTCGTGTCCGGGCTGCGGGACTCGACCGGCGGTGAACGTGTGGGCGAGATCCGCAAAGCCATGCAGGAGACAATGGACATGAACGCCCAGGTCTACCGGACCGAGGCGACTCTCAAGCAGGCGCTGTCCGACGTCCAGGAACTGCAGCGCAGGTTCCGCAACGTGGCGATCCACGACAAGGGCGAGCGGTACAACACCGAGCTGCTCGAGGCCATCGAACTCGGGTTCCTGCTCGATCTCGCCGAGATCCTCGTCGTGGGGGCGCTGGAGCGCAAGGAGTCCCGAGGTGGGCACGCCCGCGAGGACTACCAGGCACGCGACGATGTGAACTTCATGCGCCACACGATGGCGTACCGGCACGTGAGCGAGAACGGCGACGCCACCGTCCGCCTCGACTACAAGCCGGTCGTCGTCACCCGTTACCAGCCGATGGAGCGTAAGTACTGATGGCAGCCACCGTCCCCGAGCAGATCACGCGTCTGCAGGTCACGTTCAAGATCGCGCGGTTCATCCCCGAGACGGACGAGGAGCCGCACTACGAGGAGTACACGGTCGAGGCGCTGCCGACCGACCGAGTGCTCACCGTGCTGCAGAAGATCAAGGACGAGGTCGACGGCACGCTGACGTTCCGTCGCTCCTGCGCCCACGGGATCTGCGGCTCGGACGCGATGCGCATCAACGGCCGAAACCGTCTGGCCTGCAAGACGCTGATCAAGGACCTGAACATCAAGAAGCCGGTCGTGGTCGAAGCGATCAAGGGCCTCCCCCTGGAGAAGGACCTCGTCGTCGACATGGAGCCGTTCTTCCAGGCCTACCGCGATGTGATGCCGTTCCTCATCTCCGAGGGCCACGATCCGACCAAGGAGCGACTGCAGACCATCGAGGACCGGGCGGTGTTCGACGACACCACCAAGTGCATCCTGTGCGCGTGCTGCACC
>JBDHZS010000237.1:0-5323 GCA_039812025.1 Nocardioides sp.
CATTCGGCGCGGGGGGTTTGGGGGAGTCGGGGGTTGTGGGGTTGGCGGTTTGTTGGAGTGGTGTGGGTGTCAGCGTGAGGGTGGGGGTGGTGACGGGCTGTACGTCGTCGGGTGCGACTGGCTCGGGACCGGGTTCGGTTGAGGGCTCTTGGTCTGCAGCTGACTTGGGCTCGTGAGCTGGCCGGTCGGTCCGGGCCGGGGTCTCGCCCGGGGTTGACTCCGGGACGGCGGCTTCCGGGGCCGTCTCGGTGTCCGTGCTGGTCGGTGTATCCGGGTCGGGCCCCCTTACCCTCGCCGCCGACGTAGCCGATGTGTGTGACCGCTGGACCAGGGGTGCCGGGGCGGGTGCCGAGTGCGGGATTGGTGTCGTTCTGGAGGCTCCTTCCGACACAAATGCCGCATTCGGCAAGGGGGGCGCGGGGGAGTGAGGGGGCGCGGGGGAGTGAGGGGGCGCGGGGGAGTGAGGGGGCGCGGGGGCTGCGGTGGGCGGCAGCGCCGGCATCGGAGGTCCCAGCTCCATCCGGCTCCGCCGCGGTGCGGCCTGTCGGCTGAGCGGCGTTGAGGGGTTCACTGCAGCCACAGACAGCGTTGGCGGCGCGGCCGAGCGTGATGCTGACCCAGGGATCGGGACCTCGGTCGCGCCGCCCACCGACGGCGCGGGCGGCTGTGATCCGGATTCGGGGTGTCCGACGAGCGGAGACTCGGCGGTTACGGCCGGCGGCGGCTCGGCTGGCTGGGCTCGCTGCGCCTCGGTCGGTCTGCCCTCTGGCGGCTCTTCGGCGACGGCCCGCTGTGCCCTGGTCGGTTGACCTTCAGATGGCCCGACCGCGGTGGTGGGCCGTGGTCGGTCCGGCTGCACGACCGGCGATGAACCCGACTTGGCCGCGACAGGCTTCGCGGCACGTTGCAGCGGCATGCCCGGCTGCGGCGCAGGGGGCGCAGCCGCTGGGCTCACCGCCGGGGCACCCGTTGCACCGGAGTCCCGCGCCGCGCCGGCGAGGTCGTCGTTCGGAACGCCTTCGGACGCAGGCTGCTCCTCGGCGGCGGCAACCTCGTCCGGGATCGTGGCGCCGGGCTCCACGTGAGCTGTCTCCGGGGCCACATCACGAGCGGGGGCCACATCGAGAGCAGGGGCCTCGACGGGGCGCGGTTCGCGGGCAGTCGGCAGGTCGGGAGGTGGCGCCGGCGCAGCGGGCGGGTCGGGGACGACGCGCCGCTGGACGACGGGCATCCCGGTCGCGGGGGCGGAGGTGAGCGAGGTCTGCCCGGTGATCCGCCCGGACGACCAAGTCACGGGCCGAGCCTCGGGCCGCGGCGGGGGCAGCAGCGTGAGATCCGGCGCGCCGAAAGCGCGCTGCACGGGGCCGGACGAGGCGGCCGCGCCGTCCCCATCGATCACCCCGGCGGGAGCGTCGGCGCTGACCAGATGTGTCAGGGAGGGCGACGCGAAGGACGGGTTGCGCCACGCGCTCAGCTCGTGCGGGAACTCCTGCGGCCGGGTGATCGGCGTCGCCGGCTCGGCGAGGGTGCGCTGCAGCGGAGGCAGGAAGGCCCAGCCCATCGGCGAGGGCGCGGGCGGGGAAGCGGCACGGGGCGCCGTACCAACTGAGGGGGGAGGCGAGCGCCGCCAGGGCCAGCGCATGACCTCACTGCTCCTCGGCGAGGCGTGTGTTGATGCCGGCGATCTCGCGGACGTACCGGTGCCGCTGCCCGTGCTCGAGGTCGAGGATGTCGTCGAGCGGCCAGTGGAAGTGATACGCGACGTACGCGACCTCCTCGTAGATCCGGTCGGCCGCGTACGTCACGATTCCCCCAGGCGCCCACCCGCAAGGTCGATGGTGAACCGGTGCGAGCACCCCGGGCAGGTCACGGCCGCGCGGGTGTGGCCCTCGGCGTTGATCCGCCGGTAGAAGTCCTGCAGGAACGCGACGTCGGAGGCGAACATGTTCTCCACCACCGACGCGGTCACCGACGACAGCGTGCCGAGGTGGGTGATGACCCGGCCGAGGAGTACGACGGTGGTGAAGGCCGGGTTCTCCTGCACCCGCGCGTCGTACAGTGGCAGCAGCTCGTCCCGCGCGGTCGCCAGCCGCATCGTGCCGTTGCGGTGGACGACGCCGTCGTTGTCGACGTACCCGCGCGGGAGCTCGAAGTCGAACTCCGTCCGCAATCGGCCCGACGGCTCCTCGGGCACCGCCTCGGGTGCCTCCACCGCGGGGGTGCTCCCGTTCGCGTCGAGCACCGCCCCGCCTCGGGTGCGCTGCATCACGCCACCGCGACCTCGTCGTAGCACATCACGAACTTCTCGGTCGCCAGCTCGGTCGACCCCGCCTTGAGGGAGTTGACCTCGACGCTGCGGACCCAGCAGTTGGTGAAGTTGTAGGACAGCAGTACCTGGCCCTGGTAGTCGTGGAGCTCGACGACCGCCGTCTTGCGGGCGCCCGCGACGTCGCCCTTCTCGACGACGTTCTTGAGCCAGTCCGTGACGGTCTTGGAGTCGGTCAGCCCGCGGGTGATCGTGATCTCCCCGGCCTTGGGGCGGCCGATGAGCTGACGGACCAGGTATTTGCCGTCGCTGGTCTGCTGCTTGTGCTCGATCTTGTCGACCTCGGACTTGAGGCCGCTGACCTCGATGACCTTCGGGAGCTCGATGCCGTCGATGGTGACGATGAAGCCGTAGGCGGGGGATGAGTCGAGCGGGTCGGCGAGTGGCATGGTGATGTCTCCTCAGGGGTGGGTCATTCGGACACGAGGCTGGTGCCGCCGGAGAACTGCGACAGCTGGAAGACGACGAACTCCGCCGGCTTCACGGGGGCGATGCCGATCTGGCAGACGACCTGGCCGGCGTCGATGCCCTCGGCCGGGTTGGTCTCGTCGTCGCACTTGACGAAGAACGCCTCCTCCGGCGTGGTGCCGAAGAGCGCGCCCTTGCGCCACTCGTTGACCAGGAAGGCGCTGATGGTGCGCCGGATCCGCGCCCACAGCATCCGGTCGTTGGGCTCGAAGACCACCCACTGCGTGCCGAGCAGGATCGTCTCCTCCAGGTAGTTGAAGAGCCGGCGGACGTTGAGGTAGCGCCACTCGGGGTCGCTGGAGAGGGTCCGCGCGCCCCACACCCGCACGCCGCGGCCGGGGAAGGAGCGGATGCAGTTGATCCCGACCGGGTTGAGCAGGTCGTGCTCGGCCTTGGTGATCTGCGTCTGCAGTGTGATCGCGCCGCGCACCACCTCGTTGGCGGGTGCCTTGTGGACCCCGCGCGTGTCGTCGCTGCGCGCCCAGATCCCGGCCATGTGACCGGACGGCGGCACGAACTGGTTGGTGCCCGTCGCCGGGTCGAAGACCTTGACCCACGGCCAGTAGAGGGTGGCGTACTTGGAGTCGTAGCCCGCGCCGTGCACCCGCCAGTTCTGGATCTGCTGCGGGCTCAGGCCCGGCGGCGGGTCGAGGATCGCCATCCGGTCGCCCATCAGCTCGCAGTGCGCGATCATCGCGAGCTGCACCGCCTGCATGGTCTCCAGGTCGATGGCGCCGGTCTCGTACGCCGCCACCAGATCCGGTACGGCGACCATCGTCACCTCGTCGACGGCCTCCAGGCCGCTGAAGCCCGTCCTGTCGGCGGGGTCGCCGACGTAGTCGTCCGCGCCCAGGTCCTCCGTGGACGGCTCCGGCTCCGGTTCTGGGGCAGCGAGCGCGACGGTGCCCTTCTCGATCGTCGCCAGGCCGCCCGCGGTGCTCGTGGCCTCCAGCGTGATCAGCTCGGAGGCCTCCTTGACCTTGGTGGCGACGTTGGAGGCGCCCTTCTTGGTGGTCACGTTGTCGTAGGTCTCGGCCGCCTTGCCGTCGACCTTGACGACCAGCTTGAACTCGCCGTCCGCCGGCTTGTCGCCGCCCGCGTCCTCGACGATCAGCTCGACCTTCTTGGCCGTCGCCGCAGCGCCGATCGCGGTGGCGGTGTAGCCGCCCAGCTGGGCCGACGGCGCCGCGGACAGCTCCCCGGCATTGCCGCTGCCGTTGGCTCCGATGCGGACGACGAAGCAGTTGCCGCCGCCGTTGAGGAAGTAGCCGTAGACCGAATGGGCAAGGTAGGAGCCCTCGAGGAAGCCGCCGAACCTGTCGGTGAACTGGGTCCAGTTCGACACCAGCGTCGGCTCGTTGACGGGGCCCTTCTCCGCGAGTCCCACGAAGGCGGCGACGGCGGTGCCGACCCCCTCGATCGGCCGGGAGCCCGACGCGACCTCCTCGACATAGACACCGGGCGAGAGATACGTCGGCATGCTGCCCTCCTCCAAGACCTGCTGGGTTGGCTTCCCAGCCTCACGCGTTCCGTCGTACCGCGACACGTCCGCCGGGACGGTCACTGAGGAAGGCTCCGGTGCCCGATCGTGCAATACGTCGTGGGACCGGCTGCCTGTGGATAACTTCAGGAGTTCCTGATCAAACATGTCTAATCTCACGTAAACGGTTTCAAAATCTGCTTAGGAGGCAGGAGTGATGGGCATGAGTTGGTGCAGGGCTCGGGGTACTGCGATGGCGGTGGTGGTGCTCGCGGTGGCGTTCGTCGTGTCCGCGTGCGGGGGCGGGGATCCGGGCGCCCCGGCGGACGGGAGTCGCTCGAAGACGTCGGGTTCGTCGTCCTCGTCCACGAGCGGCGACGTGATCATGGCGGAGTTCGGGGACCGGGTCGATGTCGGCGGCGGGCTCACCCTGACGGTGAGCGCGCCGGAGCGGTTCGTGCTGAGCGAGTACGCCGTCCGGGCGGACAAGCACGGGGAGCCGATCAGGCTCGATATCACGGTCGAGAACGACGGGTCGGAGCCGTACGACGCCACCGAGAGCTTCGTCGGCGTGCAGTCAGGCACCGCGGAGGCCGGTCAGGTCATTGACGACGAGGTGGGCATGGGGCTCCTGCCGCCCGTGACGAGGGTGCTGCCCTCGCGCAGCCTGACCTGGCCCGTCGGCTTCACCGTCGAGGATCCGAGTGACGTCGTCGTCGAGGTCAGGCTGGACTCCCGGGCCGGTCTCCCCGCGGTCGCCCTCGTTGGCGGGGTCTCGGACTGACTGTGCCGTGCTCGGCCTCGTCCTCTTAACCGTGTCATTTGCGACCGCATGGCGGTCGTGACCGACACATCAAGCGTCCGCGGGTGGTGGGCGGAAACGCGCGGTCGGGTCGCCTCGGTGCGGCGTCCAGTAGCCGCCGGGGATGCCGTTCGGGCCGGCGTCGGGCAGGTCTTCGTCGGTGTAGCGGTCCTTCTCGAGGACCAGGTCGTACTGGTCGTACACGAGCTTGGTCTCGCCGGGCGGCAGTGAGACCAGGATCTCGCGC
>JBDHZS010000238.1:0-5320 GCA_039812025.1 Nocardioides sp.
CCGCAGAACCGGACCGATAACGGCACACAGATCAATAAACACGGCCCATAGGTCGCCAGGCACACGCAGATACGGCACACTGAGCGCCGTGCACAGCTATCGGGTCAGTGAGGCCGCGGGGTTCCTGGGGGTCAGCGACGACACGGTGCGGCGCTGGATCGACCAGGGTCGTCTCCAGGCCGGCACCGTGGATGGTCGCGCCGCCATCGACGGCGCCGTCCTCGCGGCGTTCGCGGAGGCGTCGGCGGGCCATCCCGACTGGGAGGCCGGACGGGCGACCACGGTCAGCGCACGCAACCGGTTGGCCGGTCTGGTCACCCGGGTCAAGAAGGACGCCGTGATGGCGCAGGTCGAGCTCGTCTGCGGGCCCTACCGCGTGGTGTCCCTCATGAGCACGGAGGCGGCCGACGAGCTGGGTCTCGAGCCCGGCGCCCGGGCGACCGCCTCCATCAAGTCCACCAACGTCGTGATCGAGGTTCCCTGAGCATGCTGAACAACCGCCACACCCGGCTCGCAGCCAAGCTGTCCGCCG
The DNA here is from genome assembly GCA_039812025.1 of Nocardioides sp. Taxonomy (GTDB): domain Bacteria; phylum Actinomycetota; class Actinomycetes; order Propionibacteriales; family Nocardioidaceae; genus Nocardioides. Next base: position 533 of record JBDHZS010000238.1, read on the forward strand.
GCATCCTGCTCGCCGCCGCGCTCGCCGCCTGCGGCAACGAGTCCGACCAGACGGACAACGAGGCCGCCGAGAGCGCCGAGGAGCAAGTGCTCACCGTGCTCGCCGCCGCGTCGCTCACCGAGACCTTCACCGAGCTCGGCGACCAGTTCGAGGAGCAGAACGACGGCGTCGACGTCGAGTTCTCCTTCGGTTCCTCGGCCACCCTGGTCCAGCAGGTCGCCGAGGGCGCACCGGGCGACGTCCTCGCGACCGCCGACGAGGTCACGATGACGGCTGCCGTCGACGACGAGCTCACCGCCGCGGAGCCCCAGGTCTTCGCCACCAACGAGCTGGTCATGGCGGTCCCCGCCGCCAACGAGGCGGGCATCGAGAGCCTGGAGGACATCAAGTCCGAGGACGTCGACTTCGTCGTCTGCGTGCCCGACGCGCCGTGCGGCCGGATCGCCAACGAGATCCTCAAGGCCAACAAGATCAAGGCCAAGCCCGCCAGCCAGGAGGTCGACGTCAAGGCCACGCTGGGCAAGCTGACCGCCGACGAGGCCGACGCCGGGTTCGTCTACGCCACCGACGTGGTCGCGGAGGGCGACGCCGTGACCGCCATCGACGTTGGGGGGGTCGACTTCCTGACCAACTACCCGATCGCCCCCCTCACCCAGGCCGAGGACCCGACCCTGGCCGAGGAGTTCGTCGACTTCGTGCTCTCTCAGGACGCTGCCACGGTCTTCGTCGACGCCGGCTTTGGCACCCCGTAGCCCGACCCGGCCCGCGACCGGCGGGCGTCCCACCACGCACGCGGCGCGGCAGCCGCTGCTGGGGCGCCCGCCGGTCGTCCTGCTCGTCCCCGCCTGCATCGCGATCACCTTCCTCGCGCTGCCGCTGCTCTCCCTGGTCCTCGCTACGCCCTGGCAGGAGGCGCTGAGCCTCGCCGGCCGCCGCGCCGTGTGGCAGGCGTTCGCGATCACCGGGATCGCCTCGCTCAGCACGGTCGCCGCCTGCCTGGTCTTCGGTACGCCGCTGGCCTGGCTGCTCGCCCGCGTCGACTTCCGCGGGCGCTCGGTGCTGCGCGCGCTGGTGACCGTGCCGCTGGTGCTGCCGCCGGTGGCCGGCGGCGTCGCGCTGCTCAGCGCCTTCGGCCGCAACGGGCTCGTCGGCGGGCCGATGCGGGACCTCTTCGACATCACGCTCCCCTTCACGACCGTCGGGGTGGTCGTCGCCCACACCTTCGTCGCGCTGCCCTTCTTCGTGCTTTCCGTCGAGGGGGCGCTGCTCGCCGCCAATCCGCAATACGACGTGGTGGCGGCCACCCTCGGCGCCGACCGCTGGACGACCTTCCGCCGGGTCACCCTGCCCCTCGTCGTACCCGGGATCGTCGCCGGGTCGATGCTCGCCTGGGCCCGGTCGGTCGGCGAGTTCGGTGCCACGATGACGTTCGCCGGCAACTACCCCGGCACCACGCAGACCATGCCGAGCCTGATCTACCAGACGCTGCAGGGCGACTCCGTCGTCGCGCAGACGCTGAGCACCGTGCTGCTGTGCGTCGCGCTCGTGGTGCTCATGCTGCTGCGCAACCGGTGGCTGATGCGGGTATGAACGCTGATGCGGGTACGAGCGCGGGGCTCGAGGTCGACGTCGACATCCCGGGGCGGCTGCGCGCGCGGCTCGCGGCGCCCGCCGGGTCCGTCGTCGGCGTGGTCGGCCCCAACGGCGCCGGCAAGTCGACGCTGCTGCAGGCGGTCGCCGGGATCCTGCCCGGCTGCGGCCGGGTCGTCGCGGGCGGCGAGGACTGGAGCGACCTGCTGATCCGGCACCGCCGCGTCGGCATGGTCTTCCAGAACCAGTCTCTCTTCCCGCACCTCAACGCCAGGGAGAACGTCGCCTTCGGCCCCCGCTCACGCGGCACGAGCCGGCGCGAGGCGCGCGCGCTGGCCGACTCCTGGCTGGAGCGTCTCGGCCTCGGCGACCTGGGCCGCCGCCGGCCGGGGCAGCTCTCGGGCGGCCAGGCGCAGCGGGTCGCGATCGCGCGGGCGCTGGCCTGCGAACCGACGGTGCTGCTGCTCGACGAGCCGTTCGCCGGCCTGGACGTGTCGGTCGCGGCGCGGCTCCGGGTCGACCTGGCGGAGCATCTCGCGCGGTTCGAGGGCGTCGCGCTGCTGGTCACCCACGACGCCCTCGACGCGCTGACCCTCGCGGGGCGGATGCTGGTGATCGACGACGGGCGCGTCGTCCAGCAGGGCCCACCCGCCGAGGTCTCCGCGCGCCCGGCGACGACGCACGTCGCCCGCCTGGTGGGCCTGAATCTGGTCCGGGACGGGGATCGGCTGGCGGCCTTCCGGCCGAGCGACGTACACCTCTCCCACGGCGAGCCGGACAGCTCCGCGCGGCACCGTTGGCATGCCGAGGTGGTCGGGCTCACGGGTCACGGAGACGTCGTCCGGGTGCAGACCGAGACCGCCGGCGGGCTGCGGCTGCTCGCCGATGTGACACCCGCGTCGGTCGCGCACCTGAGGCTGGCGCCGGGGACCGAGGTGTGGCTCTCGGCGAAGGAGACCGGCCTGACCTGGTATCCGGCACCCGAGTCCGACCACTAGCATTCGGGCATGAGCGACGCGCCGACGACCTCCGAGCGACCCGACCGCAACCTCGCGATGGAGTTGGTGCGAGTCACCGAAGCCGCTGCCATGGCCGCGGCGAGATGGGTCGGCCGCGGCGACAAGAACGCCGCCGACCATGTCGCCGTCGAGGCGATGCGCGCCACGATCTCCGGCGTGAGCATGGACGGCGTCGTCGTCATCGGCGAGGGCGAGAAGGACGAGGCCCCGATGCTTTTCAACGGGGAGACCGTCGGCGACGGCACCGGACCCCAATACGACGTCGCGGTGGACCCGATCGACGGCACCACCCTGACCGCGAAGGGCATGAACAACGCGATCGCGGTCATCGCCGTGGCGCCGCGGGGCACGATGTTCGACCCGTCGGCGGTCTTCTACATGGAGAAGCTGGTCACGGGGCCCGAGGCGGCCGGCTTCGTCGACATCCGGCTGCCGGTGGCCGAGAACATCAACCGGATCGCCAAGGCGAAGAAGGCGAGCAACGAGGACGTCACCGTCGTACTGCTGGATCGGCCCCGCCACGAGAAGCTCGCCGAGAAGATCCGGGCGACCGGGGCGCGGATCAAGTTCATCGCCGACGGCGACGTGGCCGGCGCGATCATGGCGGCGCGGCCGAACACCGGCATCGACCTGCTGCTCGGCATCGGCGGCACCCCCGAGGGGATCATCGCCGCCTGCGCGCTGAAGGCCATGGGCGGCGTGATCCAGGCGCGGCTGTGGCCGCGCGACGACGAGGAGCGGCAGAAGGCGCTCGCCGCCGGCCACAACCTCGACCCCCAGCACGTCCTCACCACCGAGGACCTGGTCACCGGCGACGACTGCTTCTTCGCGGCCACCGGCATCACCGACGGCGAGTTGATGCGCGGGGTGCGCTACCGGTCGGGCGGCGCCGTCGCCGACTCCCTGGTGATGCGCGCCCGCAGCGGCACGATCCGCTCGATCACCAGCGAATATCGCTTCGCCAAGCTCCGCGAGTACCCCCGCGGCTCCTACCCCCGCGACATCCCTCCCCATCCGGACGAGTAGCCCCCGCTCTATTCCCTGCCGAGTGCGGGATTTGTGTCGCTAAAGGCGCTGATAACGACACCAATCCCGCATTCGGCCTAGGTGGTTTCGTGGTACGGCGGCAGTGGCGGCGGCTCAGGCCACCCCGCCCGCTGTGCCATCCGCACGAACATCTCGCGCCGGATCTCGCGGTAGACCTCGCGGTAGACCTCGCGATGGCGCTCACCCTCCCCGGAGAAGAGGGAGACCGGGACATCGCAGCACAGCTCCTTGGCGGACTTCTTCGACCCGAACTCGAACGTCACGCCCTCGCGCTTGCGCACCCACAGGTCGAGGTCCGTCCGCTTGGGCAGGACGTCGGTCATCCACCGGTACTACGCCGGGTCGAGGTAGTAGTCGATCAAGGCGTCCGCAATCTGGTCGCCATCGATCTCGAAGCCCGACTTCTCGACGCCGCGTGTGCAGCCGATGTCGGGCTCCCAGTAACGGTCACGTTCCATGTCGCGGGCCAGCGGACGCTCGCGATGGAGGACTGCCAGCCGCTCGGACCAGCCGTCGTCCGCCGGCGCGACCGGCACGTCGGGAGCCCCGTGGTAGGGCGGCAGCGGCGGCGGCTCCGGCCAGCCGACCCGCTTCGCCGCGTGCACGAACGCGTTCCGGCGCAGTTCACGGAACACCTCGCGCTGATGCCTGCTGCGGCCCAGGAACATCCACGCCGGTGCGTAGCACGAAAGCGACGGCTCAGGCCGCGCCCGGTAGTAACGGAACCGCATGTCCTCCCGTTCCTCGATCCACAGGACCATAAACAGGTTCTCCGGCACGTGGCGGGTCAGCCATTCGGACCACGCCTGGGCGGCGCGGTAGTCGTCCTCCGCCGCCTGCTCGGCCTCGTCGTCGATCGGGAAGCCCGACATCGTCAGGTACCCGATCGACATGCCCGGATACCGTCGCAAGCTCTCGGTCACAGCCGGCCTCCACTCGTCGATGACGCGGCGGTCAGTAGGTGCCGAGGATCTTCTTCGGCGTCCCGGGAGGTGGCAGGCGGGTCACGGCGACGCTGCCCATCAGCGCGAGCCCCTTGACCCGGACGATCGGCGAGTTGGGGCCGATCTGGGCGGGGGTCTTGTCCTTGCCCTGGGTGAAGTCGCCCATGATCGGGACGCCGTCGACGACG
>JBDHZS010000239.1:0-5267 GCA_039812025.1 Nocardioides sp.
GCCCCCCGGCCGCGGCGTGCGCACGATCCTGGCGCTGCGGGGCGGTGTGGCCGCCCCGCGCACGCTGGGGAGTGCCGCCCGCGACACCCTCGCCGGGCTCGGGCCCGAGCCGTTAGGTCCCGGCGACCGGGTCAGGGTGCCCGCGGCGTACGACGCGAACCCGGTCGGCGCCCCCGAGCCGCCCCCCGACCCACCGCCCGCGCCCGGGGAGACGGCGGTCCTCGAGCTGATCCCCGGCCCACGCAGCGAGTGGTTCGGAGAGGCCGGACTGGCGCGCCTGACCGGCCAGGCGTGGCGGGTGAGCCCGACCAGCGACCGCGTGGGCTGCCGCCTGCTCGGCGACCCCATCCCGAGGCTCCCCGGCTTCGAGGGACGTGAGCTCCCCAGCGAGGGCATGGTCCCCGGCGCCCTCCAGGTCCCGCCGGGCGGGCAGCCCGTGCTGCTGCTCGCCGACCACCCGCTGACGGGCGGCTACCCCGTGATCGCCGTCCTCCGCCGCGCGGATCTCGACCGCGCCGCCCAGCTCCCCGCCGGGGCGTTCGTACGCTTCCGGATCGTGGACTCCCCGCTGTGACGCACCCCACGTCCGGGTTCCCGGATTCGATAACGATCAGGTAAAGACCCGGAGGTAAAGACGTCCGACACGCTGACAATCGGTGGCGCCTATGCGACGGTGGCGCGCATGACAGATGTTATGGAAAGTCCCTCCGGGGAGGCGAGCACCAAGCTCAAACGCAGCATCACCACGCTGCTGCTGTTCTTCTTCATCGTCGGAGACACCCTCGGCGCGGGCATCTACACACTGGTCGGGAGCATGGCGAAGGACGTCGGCGGCGCGATCTGGCTGCCGCTGCTGATCGCCCTCGTCCTGGCGCTGCTCACCGCGGGCACCTACGCCGAGCTCATCACCAAATACCCCCACGCAGGAGGCGCGGCACGCTACGCCGAGCGCGCGTTCAAGAAGCCGTTCGTCACGTTCCTCATCGGGTTCCTGATGCTCTCCTCGGGCATCACGACCTCCGCCGCACTCGCGAACGCCTTCGCCGGCGACTACCTCCAGGCGCTCGTCAGCGTCCCGCAGGTCCCGGTGACGCTGGTCTTCATCGGCCTGCTGATCGCCGTCAACCTGCGCGGCGTCAAGGAGTCGCTGATGGCCAACGTCGGCGCCACCCTGATCGAGATGACCGGCCTGTTGATCATCATCATCGTGGCCGCGATCGTCATCGGCGGGGGCGGCGGCGACGTCAGCCGGGTCACCACCTTCGCCGAGGGCGTCCCGCCGATGCAGGGCGCGTTCGCGGCGTCGATCACCGCGTTCTTCTCCTTCCTCGGCTTCGAGGCCGCGGCGAACATGGCCGAGGAGGTCAAGGACCCCACCAAGTCCTACCCGAAGGCGCTCTTCGGCGCGATCCTCACCGCGGGCGTCGTCTACATGCTCATCGCGCTCGGCGCCGCGATCGTGGTCCCGACCGAGCAGCTCGCCAACTCCCAGGGTCCGCTGCTCGAGGTGATCAACGCCTCCGGCCTGTCGTTCCCGCCGTGGCTCTTCGCCGCGATCGCGCTGGTGGCGATCGGCAACGGCGCGCTGCTCTTCATGGTGATGGCCAGCCGCGCGACGTACGGCCTCGCGGAGGCGCACCTGCTGCCGCCGATCTTCGGACAGGTCGCCCCGACCCGCCGCACCCCCTGGATGGCGATCCTGGTCGTGGGCGGCGCGACGATGGCGATGAGCTTCGTCGGCGACGTCGGCATGCTCGCCGACACCACGGTGCTGCTGCTGGTCCTGGTCTTCATCTCCGCCAACGTCTCGGCGCTGGTGCTGAAGAAGGACAAGGTCGACCACGAGCACTTCAAGGTGCCGTCGATCGTGTCGGTGCTCGCGCTGATCGCGAGCGTCGGCCTGCTCACCCAGCAGAGCGCCCAGACCTGGCTGATCGCGATCGGCTACCTCGTGGTCGGCGTCGTGCTCTTCTTCATCGCCCAGGTGATGAACAAGCGCGCCGGCGTCAAGCCGGGCACCGTCGAGTTGGACGCTGAGCCCGAGGGCTGAGCCCGGTCCCACAGAAGGACGCCGCGTCCGGCCGGATCCCGTGATCCGGCCGGACGCGGCGTCTCCGGGTCTACGTTGGGAGGATGACGACGGAGCGGAACCTGCGAGACCTCGAGGACGGCATCGAGCGCGACTTCCGGCGTTCGATGTCGTACGGCGACTACCTGATGCTCGACACGCTGCTCTCGGCGCAGCGGCCGTTGAGCGACCCGCCGCAGCACGACGAGTTGCTCTTCATCATCCAGCACCAGACCTCCGAGCTGTGGCTGAAGCTGATGGTCCACGAGCTCCGCTCCGCGCGCTCCCTGCTGCGCGCCGACGACCTGGCCCCGGCGCTCAAGCGGCTCGCCCGGATCAAGCACATCCAGCACACGCTCGTCGACCAGTGGGCGGTGCTGGCGACGCTGACGCCGAGCGAGTACGGCGAGATCCGGCCGTTCCTGGCCAGCTCGTCGGGGTTCCAGTCCGCGCAGTACCGCGAGGTCTAGTTCCTCCTCGGCAACAAGAACGCCGACATGGTCAAGGTCTTCACCCACGACCCCGTCGCCCGCGCCGAGCTGGACGCGCTGCTGCACGAGCCGAGCCTGTACGACGAGTTCCTCGCCTACCTCGCCCGGCGCGGGTACGACGTGCCGCCGGCGTTGCTGGACCGCGACTGGACCCGCCCGCACGTGATGAGCGACGGACTGGTCGACGTCTTCGCCGGCGTCTACGCCGCCCCGCACGACCACTGGGGCGTCTACGAGACCTGCGAGGAGCTGGTCGACGTCGAGGACAACTTCCAGGAGTGGCGCTTCCGCCACCTCCAGGTCGTGCAGCGCACGATCGGCCACAAGCCGGGCACGGGAGGCTCCAGCGGCGTCGACTTCCTGCGCCGCGCGCTGGACCTCACCTTCTTCCCCGAGCTCTACGAGGTCCGCACCCGCATCTGAGCCCAGCCGTAGCGGGTCAGCCGTCGCGGGCCGTCGTCGCAGGTCAGTCGTTGCGCTCGACCCGGATCGTGCGGCTCTTGGCGGCCTTGCAGCCGGCCTTCTTGGCGACGCGCGCGTAGTAGCGGCCCTCGGTCCCGGTGTTGCCGATCGACCAGACGTACTTGTTGCCCTGCTTCTCCGAGGTGTCGGTGGCCCACAGGTGCGGCTCACCGTCGATGAGCCGGAAGACCTTGACCGTGCGCTCGTCGGCGCACCGCTTGGGCTTCGGGCTCTTGATGGTGCCGAAGATGTCGACCCCCTCGGCGTCGATCGTGACGGTGACCTTCGCCGGCTTCGCGGCCGCGGCCGGGGGTGCCCCGGCGACGGTGGCGATCGCGACAGCCGTCGCGGTGCCGACGAGGACGTTCCTGAGCGTGGTGTGCATGGTGATGACTCCTGATGGTTCAACCAGTCCCGAGAAAGGGATGACCGGCAGGGCCGGCGGGTTCTCCGCCAGCGTGACCGGATGGCGACCTGCAAGAGAGGCGACGCGCCGTCCTGATACGAGCCAGGACGCACTATCCGAGCCGGCGGACGCGCACGGCCCCCGCGGCGGCCAGGATCTCGAGCGTCGGCGGGCCCGTCGCATAGATCCGCTCGGTGAAGCTCGGCCCGTCCTCGACGAAGATCTCGGCGACGGAGCCGTCCAGGACGATCCGCACGTGCCGGCTGAGCCCCGCCGGCGGGAACGTGCCGGAGACGTCCCAGTCGCGCCGGCCCGGCTCGTGGACCTCGCGCCTCACTGCGGCCGAACCGCGCACCAGGTCGAGCGAGAGCTCGAGCAGCCCGGACACCGTCAGCACGACCCGCCCGGACGCCCCGGCCCGCACCTCGACGTCGAGGTCGAGCGGGCCAGCGGGGAGACCCACCGAGCCAGGACCGTCAAGCGTCACCACCGTCTCGTCCCGGTGCAGCGTCGACAGCTCGGCGATGGGTTCGTTGCGGAGCCGCCCGTCGGGCGCGAGCGTGAGCTGCCTGGTGACGGTGAGGGCGCCCGCCCAGCCGGCGGCGCGGACCTCCTCGGCCGGCCGGTCCTCCCAGGTCCAGGCCCACAGCAGCGCCCTGCCCTCGTGGGTCATGACCGCCGGCGCGTAGAAGTCGTGACCGTGATCCACCAGGCCACCATGAGACGGCCGGAACCGGGGGCCCGAGTCCGTCGGTACGACGTCGCCGAGGAGGTAGCTCACGCGGCCCGCGGCGTCGTCGACGACCGATGAGAGCACCAGCACCCACCTCTCGCCCAGCCGGATCAGGTGGGGGCACTCCCAGAAGTCGGCTGGCGCGATCTCGGCGGCGACGGGGTCGGAGGTGTCCAGGAAGGTGCCGAGCAGGGTCCACTCCCTGAGGTCGTCGCAGAGATAGACGAGCACCGACGCCCGACCCCGGGCGTGCTCGCCGGCGCCGACCAGGGCATAGCGATGCCCGTCGAGGTGGAACACGAAGGGGTCGCGGAAGCCGGACAGCCCGTCGTACGGCGCGCGAGCGACCGGGTCGGGGAGCTTGCGCCAGGTCCGCAGCGAGTCGTCGTCCGCGTAGGCGAGGCAGATCGTCTGGTCCTCGCCGCCGCCGGTGTAGACCGCGGTCGCCGTACCGGCGTCGTCGACCACGCAGCCCGACCAGCAGCCGGCCGCGTCGGCGCTGCCGTCGGTCGGCTCCAGGGCGACCGGTTCGTAGGTCCAGGACACGAGGTCGGTGCTGGTGGCGTGCCCCCAGCAGATCCGCTCGTGCACCGCCGCATGCGGGTTGAACTGGAAGAACACGTGGCATCGGCCGTCCCACCAGATCGGCCCGTTGGGGTCGTTCAACCACCCGGCCGGCGGCCGGATCCGGTGACGGGGAAGGTCGCTCGTCATCGCGTCACCGTCCCGCCGGCGGCGCGGTGCTGCCGCGCGGGATCAACCGCGCGGGCAGGACGGTCGAGGCGACGGGTTCGCCGGCCAGCGAGTCGACGACCAGGCGCGCGGCGAGCTTGCCCTGGAGGAGCGCGTCCTGCCCGATGGTGGTCAGGTCGAACTGCGCAGAGACCGGGTGATCGTCGACGCCGATGACCGAGATGTCCTCGGGCACCCGCAGGCCCGCGCGCCGGATCGTGCGGAGCGCGCCGAAGGCGACCTCGTCGGAGTGCGCGAAGACCGCGGTGGGCGGCTTCGCCAGGGTCAGCAGCTCCGCCATCGCCTCGGCCCCCGCCTCGGCGCCCCAGGGCACCCGGCGCATCAGGTCGGGGTCGTACTCCCCCATCGCCGCCA
>JBDHZS010000240.1:0-5257 GCA_039812025.1 Nocardioides sp.
ACATGTTCGGCGAGGGCTCGGGCGCGGACACCCTGATCGACGAGCTCGGCCTGTACGACGTGGCGGCCGAGATCGGCTGGAAGGGCATGAAGCCCGTCAACGACGAGGGCATCATCGCCGCACAGCCCGACATCATCCTGATGATGACCAAGGGCCTGGAGTCGGTTGACGGGGTCGACGGCCTGCTGGAGAAGCTGCCGGCGCTCGCCAACACCCCCGCCGGCCAGAAGCGCCGCGTCGTCGACATGACCGACACCCAGATCCTCAGCTACGGCCCGCGCACCGCGGAGGTCCTCAACGCCCTCGCCGTGGCGATCTACGCCCCGGAGTCCGCGGGGTGAGTGTGATCGCCCCGGACCGCTCTCGCGACGCAGGCGTCGCGGCGCTGCCGCCCGTGCGGTCGGCCCGGGCCACCGCACTCTTCGCGGCGCTGACCGTCGCCCTGGTCGTGATGGTGGTGGTCTCGGCGAGCCGCGGCCAGCTCGCCATCCCCGCGAACGAGGTGATCGGGTCGCTGATGCACCGGATCGGCCTCGACCTGGGCACGATGCCCAGCCACCCGCAGGGCGACAACACGCTGTGGCAGGTCCGCTTCCCGCGGGTCGCGATGGCGGCCATCGTCGGCGCCTCGCTGGCCACCGCGGGCGCGCTGATGCAGGGCATCTTCGGCAACCCGCTCGCCGAGCCGAGCATCGTCGGCGTCTCGGCCGGCGCCGCCCTCGCGGCCGCGATCGTCATCGTCTTCCAGATCGCGGTCCTGGGACCCTGGACCGTCGCCGCCGCCGCGTTCGCGGGCGGACTCGTGACGACCTTCGCGGTCTACCTCCTCTCGCGCGCCGGCGGCCGCACGGAGGTGGTCACCCTCGTGCTCACCGGGATCGCCGTCAACGCTGTCTGCTCGGCCGGCATCGCGCTGATGCTCTTCCTGGGCGACACCCAGGCGCGCGAGGAGATCGTCTTCTGGCAGCTCGGCAGCCTCAACGGCACCCGCTGGCCCTACGTCGCGATCGCCCTCCCGATGTGCGCGGCCGGCGTCGCCGGGGCGGTCGTGCTCGCCCGCAAGCTCGACCTGCTCTCGCTCGGCGACCGCTCCGCGCGCCACCTCGGCGTCAACGTCGAGCGGCTCCGGATCGTCTCGATCGTGCTCGTCGCGGTGCTGACGGCCGCCGCGGTGGCGTTCGCGGGCATCATCGGCTTCGTCGGGCTGGTCGTGCCGCACCTGATCCGGATGATCACCGGCCCCGGCCACCGCGTCCTGGTCCCGGCCAGCGCGCTCGGCGGGGCGGTGCTGCTGCTGGTCGCGGACCTTGTCGCCCGCACCGCGGTCCCCTACGCCGACCTCCCTATCGGCATGCTGACCGCGCTCGTCGGCGGGCCGGTCTTCTTCTGGCTGCTGCGCCGCACGCGCCGCACCGCGGGCGGGTGGGCGTGATGCTCGTCGCCGACAACGTCAGCCTCGCCCTCGGCGGCACGCCGATCCTGCGCGAGGTCACCCTTGGTTTCGCACCGGGCGAGCTGTCGGTACTCGTCGGGCCCAACGGCGCGGGCAAGTCGACGCTGCTCTCGGTGCTCGCCGGCGACACCCGGCCCGACAGCGGCACGGTCACCCTGGACGGCGAGCCGCTGGCGCAGTGGCCGGTACGACGGTTGGCCCGGCACCGCGCCGTACTCCTCCAGGAGCAGGCGCTCGCCTTCGGCTTCCGGGTCGTCGACGTCGTCAGGATGGGCCGGGCGCCGTGGGAGCGGACCGACGCCGAGGAGGACGACGACCGGATCGTCGCCGACTCGATGCGCCGCGCGGAGGTGCTCGACCTCGCCGACCGCTCCTACCCGACGCTCTCGGGCGGGGAGAAGGCGCGCACGTCGTTCGCGCGGGTGCTCAGCCAGGCCACCACGCTGCTCTTCCTCGACGAGCCGACCGCCGCGCTCGACATCCGGCACCAGGAGCTGCTGCTCGCCGAGGCCCGCCGGCTGGCGGGGGAGGGTCACTGCGTCGTCGTCGTGCTCCACGACCTGAGCCTGGCCGCGGCCTACGCCGACCGGATCGTGCTGCTGAGCCGCGGCCGGGTCGCCGCGGACGGCCCGCCCCCGTCGTACTCGAGCCGGGGCTGCTCAGCGACGTCTACCAGTGCCCGGTCGAGGTCGTCGACCACGCGGGCACGCTGGTCGTGGTGCCGCTGCGCAGCGACGCCGTGGCGCCCCGAGGGGAGGGCGAGCCGTGCGCGCCCGTCTCCTGATCACGCTGCTCCTCAGCGTCCTGTGTGCGGGGTTCCTCGCGGCCCCGGCGCACGCCGCCGCGAGCGTCTCGGTCTCGAATGAGTTCGGCAAGGCCGAGGCCGACATCACCTACGCCACCCAGCTGCGTCTCTCGGGCAGCGGCTTCCAGTCGATCCAGAACGGCCACGGCGGCATCTACGTCTTCTTCGGGGTACGACGAGGCGGCGAGCTCCTCTACATCCCCGACAGCGAGACCCGCGACAACCAGGGCTTCCAGCGGTTCGTCTCCTTCCCCGGCGGCGACACCGCGTCGGCGGCGAACGGCGGCATCATGAGCTCGAGCGGCACCTGGTCGACCAGCATCAACGTGCCGGGCGCGCGCTTCAAGACCACCAACCGCTCCGGCAAGGTCGTCGACGTCGACTGCACCAAGGAGACGTGCGGGGTGATCACGATCGGCGCCCACGGGGTCAAGAACGCCAACAACGAGACGTTCACGCCCGTCGCGTTCGGCAACATCCACGAGTCGCAGACGCCCGCGACGAGCGGGGTCTCTCCGACGGAGAGCGCCTCGCCGGTGCCGACCAGTCCGAGCGCGTCGACCGGATCCGCCGAGCCCGCTCCCGCGACGCCGTCGAAGCAGGCACGGCCCGCTGTGACCATCGACCCGGCGACCGCCGTCGTCGGCCGGGTGCTGGTCTTCACGGGGTCGGGCTTCACGCCGGGGGAGCAGGTGATCGCCACGCTCGACGACGGCGTCGCGGCGGTCGGCCCACTCTCGGCGGGCCAGCAGGGTGAGGTCGCGGGTGTCCTCCAGCTCCCCGCCGACGTCGAGTCCGGCACGCACGTCCTCAAGCTCGTCGGCGCCGCCTCCGGGGCCGCGCCCACCCGCAACTTCCCGATCATGGCCGACCCCCACGCGGCACTTGCCCAGCCGGAGAGCTCCGGCATGCCGGGGTGGGTGCGGTACGTAGCGCTGGTCGCCGCCGCACTCGTGCTCGTGGCGGTCAGCCTGATCTCAGCGTTCCGGATCCGGGCGCTGCGACGAAAGGGGGCCGTGGCCCATGCGTAGGAAGATCCCAGGTGTTGCGGCGACAGCGGTCGCCGCGCTCGTCCTGCTCGCGGCCGGGCCGCTCGCCGTACCCGTCCAGGCGGCCCCCGACGACCCGGCGCCCGGGACCCTGACTGACGCCCAGTTCCGGTGGGGCGTCAACAACGAATCCAACAACGCCGCCTTCGCGCCCGGCACCTTCAACCACTTCTCGGCGGGCAAGATCGGCGACCCGGGCGAGGGCGGGCAGAAGCTCGTCAAACCCGGCGCGACCTGGAGCAACGGCAAGCCGGCGAACTGGTCGGCCGCCGTCGGCAACGTCACGATCGAGAAGAAGCGGACCGACGGCAGCTACGCGAGGACCACCTGGGACGGGCTGAACACGACGCCGGCGGGGGAGAAGATCACCTCGCCGACCTCGGGCAAGTACAGCGACCACCAGGTCGTCATCGCCGGCGGCACCGGGACGTACGACGCGGCGGCCGATAACGCCACGATCGCCTGGACGGGCGACTTCACGGTCCTGCACTACTCCGGGATGAGCTACTTCACCGTCTCCGATCCGACCTTGCGGATCGCCGGGGGTGCCGGCACCGTCACCGCGACGGTCGGCGGCTACGCGACCAGCCAGGAGGACATGACGCGCTGGGACCCGCTGGCGGATCAGACGGTCACCCTCGCCAGGCTGAGCGGCGTAGACGTCCTGACCGAGGGGCTGCTCCGCACGCCCGACTACCTCGGGGTCAGGTACGACGCGCCGAAGGACGCCGCGCCGCAGGTCAGGTCCGGCGACCACTGGGGCTCCTTCCCGAAGAAGTTCGTCGACTTCGTGCAGCAGACCGGCGGCGGCTCGTACTGGTACTCCTCCGGGGGTGGGGCCGACAGGGCCAAGCCCACGCTGCCGCTCGAGGTCCGGTTCACGGGCGAGCCGGTCCCGGTCGACCCAGACCCTGACCCTGACCCTGAACCAGAGCCTGAGCCTTGGCCCGAGCCCGACCCGGAGCCCGAGCCGACACCGGTGGCACCCTCCTCCGGGGCGAAGGTCAAGAACGCCCAGCTGCGCTGGGGCTTCAACAACGAGTCCAACAACCGCGCGTTCGCGCCCGGCACCTACAACTTCTTCTCGGCGGGCAAGATCCCCAACCCGGGGCAGGGCGGCCAGACGCTGCCCGAGTCGGACTGGAAGCAGAAGGCGGGCGCCGTCCGGATCGAAAAGTACGACGCCGACGCGGGCAAGTACCTGCCCGCCACCTGGGCCGGCCTGACGACCGACTCCAACGGCGACACGATCACCAGCCCGACCAACTCCCAGTTCAGCAACCACCAGGTGGTGCTCGGCATGGGCAAGGGCACGCTCAACCGCAAGAAGGCCAGGGCCCAGATCAAGTGGCAGGGCAAGTTCACCGTCATCTACTACTCGGGCTACTCGTTCTTCTACGTCGCCAACCCGGTGCTGAACGTGAAGAAGGGGGTCGGCACCCTGACCGCCACCCTCAGCGGCTACGCCAGCTCGATGGAGGACTCCTCGAAGTGGGTCAAGATCCCGGCGACCAAGGTCACGCTGGCGAAGCTGGGCAAGGTCAACCTCTCCAAGGCGCGCGGCTTCACGGTCACGCCGAAGTACAAGAAGGTCAAGGTCAAGGTCCCCAACAACGCGACGGCGCAGGTGCGCAGCGGCGGGTCGTGGGGCGCCTTCCCCCAGAGCTACGTCGACTACCAGCTGCGCGCCGGGACGGGCTCGTACTGGTACAGCAGCGGTGGCGCGACCGACAAGTACAAGGTCACCCTCCCGCTGAGCCTGAGCTACAGCGCGAGCAAGCCGGTCACGACCACCACCCCCTCGCAGCAGTCCTCGACGCAGCAGCCGGCCACGGTGAGCAACTCGGCGCCCACCTATCCCGGGTCGCCGGGGCTGCCGGCGCCAGGCTTGTCCTCGCCGTCCAGCACGACCGCCGTCGCGCCGGCCGTGGCGGCGCCGCCCGCCGAGGT
>JBDHZS010000241.1:0-5220 GCA_039812025.1 Nocardioides sp.
CGTCCGCACCGCGAAGGCGAAGGAGGCTGCCGGGCCGGAACCGCTGACCGCCGGCGAGCGGGCCGAGCGGTTCTACGAGGCGAAGATGGCCGCCGTCTTCCGCCGGGCCAAGCAGTTGCTGCACCCCGCCGGCCGCATGGTGGTGATGTTCAACCACAAGATGACGAAGGCCTGGCGGGCGCTGGGTAAGGCGCTGATCGAGGCCGGCTTCGAGATCCGCACGTCGATCCCGATCCACACCGAGGCCGAGAGCAGCCTGAACATCCGCGGGCTGGACGCGGCCCGCAGCACAGTGCTGCTGCTGTGCCTGCCGCGTGAGGAACAATCGCAGGTGACGGGCAACTGGGGCCGGGTACAGGACCGCATCGCCGCGGTGGCCCGCAACGCCGCCGGGCACTTCCAGAAGCAGGGCATCTTCGGCACCGACCTGTACCTGTCGGCGCTCGGCCCGGCGCTGGGCGAGGTGGGGCGGCACTGGCCGATCACGGACGTCGCCGGCCGGAGCGTGGACATCACCGAGGCGCTGGACAAGGCGTATGCGGCGGTCGGCCAGTTCCGCTTGAACCAGATCCTGACGGAGGAACTGCCCGGCAAGGTGAGCGGCATGGTCGAGGGCTACTCCGCCGACACCGCCGACAAGAATACGCAGGCGCTGTGGCTGTGGCTGGACACTTTCCAGGGGGCCGTCGCCGACAGCGACGA
The DNA here is from genome assembly GCA_039812025.1 of Nocardioides sp. Classification (GTDB taxonomy): domain Bacteria; phylum Actinomycetota; class Actinomycetes; order Propionibacteriales; family Nocardioidaceae; genus Nocardioides. Next base: position 703 of record JBDHZS010000241.1, read on the forward strand.
CGTGCGGAAGCTGGCGAAGTCGCTGGACATCGAGCCGGATACGTTCAAGAAGCTGAAGCTGATCGAGAGCGAGTCGGACCTGTTCACGCTGAAGGCCCCGCAGGACGTGGACCTGGTGCAACTGGCCCGGCAGCAGTCGGGCGAGAAGTTGGCCCGCGGCCGGGCCGCCCGCGAGGGGGACGTGTGGGAGGAGCGGAAGTTCCCCGGCTTCCTCGGCGCGGCGGTGTGGAACGCGATCGCACTGCTGGCCGGCGGCGACGAGATGCACCGCGGCCTCGAACCGCTGAAGCGCTGGCTGCGGGCGAGCGGCTACGGTGACCAGCCGGACTTCCGCGGCGCGTACGCGGTCACGCTGTACCTGCTGGAGCAGGCGTTCGACAAGCGGAAGGACGACGACCCCTGGAAGCAAGCGACGACGGAGGCCCGGCGCGGCTGGGACCTGGCGTTGCGGGACTGGCGGGGGTAACGCATGGGCTTCCGCGACCTCACCGGCCTGCAGCGGCACTACGCCGGCCAGGCCGGACAACTCGTGAATGACTTCTACCTGCCCGTGCTGGGCCAGGCGACCCGCTACGACCGTCAGGCCGGGTACTTCGACTCGGCGGTGCTGGTGCAGATCGCCGCCGGTCTGTCGGCGTTCATCGCCAACGTGCAGCGGCACGGCCCGTCCGACCGCCCGCCGATGCGGCTCATCACCGGCACGACCTGGAGCATGGACGACATCGAGGCGTACCGTCGCGGCGTGGAACTGCTGAAGGTAAGCCTGGAGCGGACGGCGGTGCGGCGACTGGTGCCGACGGACGAGGAGTGCCACCGGCTCGGCTTGCCGCTCGGCTGGAAGCCGGACGCCGACCAGATCGCCCGCGATCGGCTCGGGGCGCTGGCGTGGATGGTCGCGGCGGGGCTGCTGGAGGTGAAGATCGCACTGCCGCTCGACCACAGCGGGCAGCCGCTCTACCCCGGCCAGGGCGGGGCGCTGTTCCACCCGAAGGTCGGCATCCTCACCAACGGGGACGGCAACGTCATCGCCTTCAACGGCTCGGTGAACGAGACGAGCGCGGCCTGGACGCGGAACCGCGAAGAGTTCGACGTGAAGCGAAACTGGTTCAACCCGCTCGACGCCGAGGACATCGCGCTGGCCCAGGCCCGATTCGAGCGCATCTGGGCGGGGCACGACCCGGGCCTGCTGGTGCTGCCACTGCCGCAGGCGGTGCGCGAGCACCTGAGCGCCTTCACGCCGCCGGACGGCCCGCCGCGCCGCGACCCGATGCAGCGGATCGAGCCGACCGCAGCCCCGGACCGGCAGGCCCGCGACGAGGCGCAGCGGTTCCTCGACGCGCCGAGGCAGCCCGGCGGCGCGGGGCTGGTGCTGCACCCGCTGTGGGTCGACGGCCGGCCGATCGAGCCGTTCCCGCACCAGGCGAAGATCCACAAGCTGGCGGTCGAGACGTTCCCGCGCTCGTACCTGTTCTGCGACGAGGTCGGCCTGGGAAAGACGATCGAGGCCGGCCTGGTGCTGCGCTCGCTGATCCTGACGGGCGACCTGAAGAGGGTGCTGATCATCGCGCCGAAGAATCTGATCCGGCAGTGGATGGAGGAACTGCGGGAGAAGTTCGCCCTGACGGCGTGGTTCTACGACGGCCAGATGCTGCACGATGTCGGCGGCCGGGTGCGGCGCACCGACGCCCCCTGGGCCGAGGACGGCATCGTCATCGTCAGTCGGCACCTGATCGCTCGCGAAGGCCGGATGGACGCCGTCTTCGCAGCGAAGCCCTGGGACGCGGTGGTGGTGGACGAGGCCCACGCCGCCCGCCGCCGGGTGTTCGGCGAGAACGAGCCGAACCTGCTGCTGCGGCTGCTGCAGGAGTTGAAGCGGCGGCAACTGTTCCGCTGCCTCTGGCTGCTGACCGCGACGCCGATGCAACTGGCCGCCCACGAAGTCCACGACCTGCTCCTGCTGGCCGGGATCGAGGACCCGCGCTGGGGGCCGTGGAGCGACCTCAGCGAGTTCGAGCGGTTCTTCGAGCGGCTGCGGTTCTTCGCCACAACGAGGAACGACCGGGCCGAGGTGGTGGCGATGACCCGCCGGGCGGTCGAGATCGGCGCGCCGGACCTGTCGCCAACCGAGGTGCCTGCGCACTGGACGCCGTTGCAATGGCAGTCCCTCGTGCAGCGGATCGTCGGCAATGGCGCGGGCCTGTCGCTGAGCCTGCAAGGGCTGTTGCCGCAGCAGGCCGAGGGGATGACGCCGTACCTGGCACGACAGACGCCGCTGGCCGTCCACATGTTCCGGCACACGCGGCAGACGCTGCGGGCGTACCGCGAGCGTGGCCTGCTGACGGCGGGCCTGGCCGACCGCCAGCCCGAGGACGTGCCGGTCACGTTCCAGTCCGAGCGCGAGCGGGCGCTGTACTGCCGCATCGACGAGTTGTGCAGCCAGTTCTACCGGTTGGCCGAGGTCGAGCCGGACGAGCGGAGCGGCGTCGGCTTCCTGATGGCCGTCTTCCGCAAGCGGCTGGCCAGTTCGTTCGCCTCCTTCCGCAAGAGCCTGGAACGCCGCCGCGACCTGATCGCCGCCGTGCAGCGCGACCTCTCCGTGATGGACGAGGCCCGGCAGTTCGACCAGACACTCAGCGAGGCGGAAGACGACGAGGACGTGGACGTGTCGGCCACGCTCGACCGCGAGCGGCAGCGATTGCTCCGCTGGCGCGCCGACCCGCGCCGCCGCCAGAAGCTGGAGGAGGAACGCCTCTACCTGCAGGACTACATCGCCGAGTTGGGCCAGATCGACGATGACAGCAAGTTCCGCGAGTTCGCGGGCCGGCTCGACGACCTGCTGGAGCGCGGCCACCGGGTGATCGTGTTCACGCAGTACCTGGACACGCTCGACTTCATCCGCGAGCGGCTCATCGCCCGCTACGGCAGCCGCATGGCCTGCTACTCCGGGCGCGGCGGCGAGGTGTGGGACACGAACGACTTCACCTGGCGCGTCGTGGACCGTGCCGTCGTGAAGGCCCGCTGCAAGCGCAGCCACGCCAAGGCGATCGACATCCTGCTCGGCACGGACGCGGCCTCGGAGGGGCTCAACCTCCAGGAGTTCTCGGCCCTGGTGAACTACGACCTGCCGTGGAACCCGATGCGCATCGAGCAGCGGATCGGCCGCCTCGACCGCATCGGCCAGAGCGCGAAGACGGTGCTGGTCTCGAACCTCTACCTGACCGGCACGATCGAGGAAGACACCTATCAGGCGCTGAAGGACCGGATCGGCGTCTTCGAAAGCGTGGTCGGCCCGCTCCAGCCGATCCTGGCCGAGATGCCGCGGATCTTCCGCAAACTCGCCCAGGGCGAAATCGAGCGAAGCGAGGCGCTGCGGCAGCTGGACGCCGCAAGGCAGCGACAGGCGTCCCCCGTGGCTGACGCCATCGAACGTGTCATCGACGACGACGCGACCCTCGGCCCGGCATCCCCCGCCGAGTTGCCGGCCACGCAGCAGGAGTTGGCATACTGGTGCCTGCAACACCCCGCACCGGGGATGCAAATCCGCAGCGTCCCCGAGCCGGACGGCCAGGCGCTGGCCGCCGACGGGGCGGCGAGTTGCCTGGCCATCACCTGGCCGTACTCGCCCCCGCATCTGGGAATCAGCGGCACCGAGGAAGTCCTGGCGACCTTCAGCGGCGAGTTGGCCGACCGCCACCCGCCGACGGGGCCGACGACCGACTCCACCGGCGTTGAGCAGCCCGGCCGGGAGGGCGTGCGGCTGCTGACCTGGGGCGACCCGTACCTGACGGCGTGGCTGGAAGCCGTGCGAGGGGAGATACCCAACTCGCCAGGAGACCTACAGAGATGAACCTCGTACTCATTGAAACCAGCGGCAACCAGGCCTTCATCTTCGCCACGAACAAGCTGCGCGAGAACGTCGGCGCGTCGGAACTGACAGCCCGAGTTGGGACGCTATTCGTGCTGGAGGCAGTGCAAGGCGCGGGAGGAATGATCCCACCAGACAACCGCGATCCAAAGACTTACCCAGCGATCGGCAATCAGAACTCCGTCGAGGTGATCCTGGCCGTTTCCGGCAAAGCGTTGCTGCTGGTGAAGGACGCGGCTCTCGGTCGGCAGGTCGTCCGCACGGTCACCCTGCGAGCGTTGCGGGAAGCCCCGGGGCTTGAAGTTCGTGGCGTGGTGACCGAATCGATTGAAGTCAACACGATTCACGATGCGATCAAAGCCGCACATCGACAGTTCGAGGTCGTCCGCTCGAGGCTCCCAGGGCCAGCGGCTCGGTTCCAGCGATTGCCTATCATCGCCGAGTGTGCAAGCAGCGGTTTGCCGGCGCAACGGGTGGCCAATCGCCATGATGGTTTGGCCGAGGACGAACGCAGAGAATACTCCGCGCAGACCTTTGCCAAGTTGCGAGCGCGTGAACAATGGAAAAGCCGTCTCGACGGCATCCTGAATCACCATAACTCCAAAGCGAAGTTGCCGGACGCCACGACCGACCTTGAGAAGCTCGGCTGCGAC
>JBDHZS010000242.1:0-5217 GCA_039812025.1 Nocardioides sp.
AGTGACTCCGGTGACATGTCGACGAGCTCGATCTGGTCGGCCGAGCGCACCACCTGATCGGGCACGGTCTCCTGCTGGACGATGCCTGTGATCGCGGTGACCGCGTCGTTGAGCGACTCCAAGTGTTGGATGTTGACCGTCGAGATGACGTCGACACCTGCATCGAGAAGCTCCTCGATGTCCTGCCACCGCTTCTCGTGGCGTGAGCCCGGCGCGTTGGTGTGGGCGAGCTCGTCGACGAGCGCGACCTTGGGAGCACGGGCGAGGACCGCGTCGAGGTCCATCTCCTCGAAGGTGGCCCCCCGGTAGACCACGGTCCGACGGGGGATGACCTCGAGCCCGTCGAGCATGCTCATGGTGTGAGGCCGGCCGTGCGTCTCGCACAGCGCGACGACGACGTCGGTGCCGCGCTTGGCGCGGCGCACTCCCTCGGAGAGCATGGCGACGGTCTTGCCGACGCCCGGCGCAGAGCCCAGGTAGATCCTCAGTCGACCGCGACCCATGGCGCCATTCTCACCGATCGAGGCGCGCGGCCAGGGCGGCGTTGAGTTCGGTCACGTTGACCGTGGCGTTCCCGATGAAACCGAGAGCGGGGTATGCCGTGTGCTCACCGACCAGGGTCTCCAGCTCGGCCATGGGCAGGGCGGTCGCCGCCGCGATCCGCGGGAGCTGCCACGCGGCATACGCCGGACTGATGTGCGGGTCGAGTCCGGAGGAGGATGCGGTGAGTGCGTCGGCTGGGATCGGCCCGGTCGCGTTCGGGTTGGCAGCGCGCAGGGTTGCCTCGCGTTCGGACACGGTTGCCGCCAGCCGGACGTCGCTCGGACCCAGGTTGCTGCCGCCGCTCGTGGCGCCGGAGGCATCGGAGGCCGAGGGACGGCCTTGGAACAGGCGCGGATCGGTGACCGCCTGCCCGAGCAGTGCCGAGCCGACGACCTTTCCCTGCACGGAGATCAGGGATCCGTCGGCACGGCCCGGCGCGAGTCTCCCCATGGCGAGCACGACGGCCGGGTAGCCGATGCCAAGGATCACGGTGAGGACAAGGAGCAGCTTCGCGGCGGCGATGGTGGGGCGCAGGAGGGACATGTCAGGCCATTCCGGGGAGAAGGGAGACGAGGAGGTCGATGGCCTTGATCCCGACGAAGGGAGCGATCAGGCCGCCAAGCCCGTAGACGAGCAGGTTGCGACGCAACATCGCGGTGGCGCTCAGCGGCCTGTAGGCAACGCCCCTGAGCGACAACGGAATCAGGGCGACGATGATGAGCGCGTTGAAGATGACGGCCGCGAGCATGGCCGACTTCGGACTGGACAGACCCATGACGTTGAGCGCGGCCAGGCCCGGGAAGATGCCGACAAACATCGCCGGGATGATCGCGAAGTACTTCGCGACGTCGTTGGCGATCGAGAAGGTCGTCAGCGCCCCACGGGTGATGAGCAGCTGCTTGCCGATGCCCACGATGTCGATGAGCTTCGTCGGGTCGGAGTCGAGATCGACCATGTTGCCGGCCTCCTTGGCCGCGGACGTGCCGGTGTTCATCGCGACCCCGACGTCGGCCTGGGCCAGCGCAGGGGCGTCGTTGGTGCCGTCGCCGGCCATGGCGACGAGGCGACCGCCCTGCTGCTCCGCCTTGATGAGACGCATCTTGTCCTCGGGGGTGGCTTCGGCCAAGTAGTCGTCGACTCCGGCCTCGGCGGCGATGGAGGCTGCGGTCAACGGGTTGTCGCCGGTGATCATCACCGTGCGAATTCCCATCTCCCGCAGCTGATCGAAGCGTTCGCGCATCCCGGGCTTGACCACATCCTTGAGGAAGATCACCCCCAACTGGCGCGGCGGCATACCCACGTCTTGCACGGCGACCACGAGCGGCGTGCCACCGGCCCGGCTCACGGTGTCGACGGCCTCGTCCACGTCGTGGGCCATGTGTCCCACCTCGGCGTGCACCCATGCTGCCACGGCCGAGCCGGCACCCTTGCGCACCCGCGAGCCATCGGGCAAGTCGACCCCCGACATGCGGGTCTGCGCCGTGAAGGGCACGAATTCGGCTCCGGTGCGCAGCAACTCGGGGGTCGAGGTGATCTCGGCGGAGAAGCCCTGAGCCAGCGCGTAGTCGACGATGGAGCGCCCCTCGGGGGTCTCGTCGGCGAGGGAGGAGAGGTATGCCGCGCGCAACAGTTCGGTGCGATCGACACCGGCCACCGGGAGGACGTCGGCCGCCTGACGGTTGCCGAAGGTGATCGTGCCGGTCTTGTCGAGCAGCAGGGTCGAGACGTCGCCAGCGGCCTCGACGGCTCGTCCGGACATGGCCAGGACGTTGCGTTGCACCAGCCGGTCCATCCCGGCGATGCCGATGGCCGAGAGCAGTGCCCCGATGGTCGTGGGGATGAGGCAGACAAGCAGCGCGACGAGCACGACGAGGTGGAGCCGGGTGCCGGAGTAGATCGCCATCGGCTGCAACGCCATGACGGCGAGCAGGAAGATGATCGTCAGCACGGTGAGCAGGATCGAGAGGGCGACCTCGTTGGGCGTCTTCTGCCGGGCCGCACCCTCGACGAGGGCGATCATCTTGTCGATGAAGCTCTCGCCCGGCTTGCTCGTGATCTGCACGACAATCCGGTCCGAGAGCACGGTCGTCCCGCCCGTCACGGCGCTCCGGTCGCCCCCGGACTCGCGGATCACGGGCGCGGATTCGCCAGTGATGGCGGACTCGTCGACGGTGGCCACCCCCTCGACGACGTCCCCGTCGCCGGGGATGACCTGCCCGGCCTCGACAACGACACGGTCCCCGACCTTGAGGTCTTGTCCCGAGACCTGTTCCTCCGAGCCGTCGGCGAGCAGTCGCCGGGCGGCTGTGTCGACGCGGGTCTGTCGCAAGGAGGCGGCCTGGGCCTTGCCGCGGCCCTCGGCGATCGCCTCGGCGAGGTTGGCGAAGACGAGGGTCGCCCAGAGCCAGAGCGTGATCAGAATCGAGAAGACGCTCGGGTCGAGGAAGGAGAGGATAGTCGTCAGGACCGACCCGACCCAGACCACGAAGATGACCGGCTGACGGACCACGTGGCGCGGGTCGAGCTTGACGAGGGCTTGGGGGAGGTTCTCCCAGGCGGTGGTGGCCAGCGACTTCCGCGGCGCTTGTGGGTGGGTGTGTTTGTCAGGGACGTGGTCGGTCATGGTGGTCATGAGAGGGCCTCCGCGAGGGGCCCGAGGGCCAAGGACGGGAAGAAGGTCAGGCCGGCCAGCAAGAGGACGATCCCGAAGAGGAGCACGCCGAAGGTGGGGGTGTGCGTCGGCATGGTGCCCGCGGTGACCGGGCGGCGGAGTTGACCGGCGAGAGCCCCGGCCAGGGCAAGGGTGAGGACGATGATCCCGAAGCGGGCGAGGAACATCACCGCGCCATGCGACAGGTTCAGCCACGGCTGGTCGGCAGAGAGACCCGCGAAAGCGGAGCCGTTGTTGTTGCCCGCCGAGGTGAAGGCGTAGAGCATCTCGCTCAATCCGTGCGGACCATCCGCCAGCATCGCCGCTCGGGCGCTGGGCATGAGGAGGGAGATCGCGGTCCCGGTGAGGACGAGGGTCGGCATCACGATCGAGGCCAGCGCGGCATACGTGATCTCCTTGCGCCCCACGGTCTTGCCCAGCAACTCCGGGGTCCGGCCCACCATGAGCCCGGCGATGAAGACCGTGATGATCGCCAGCACGAGCATCCCGTAGAGGCCGGTGCCGACGCCGCCGGGCGAGACTTCCCCGAGCATCATGTTGAGCATGAACATGCCGCCGCCGAGCGGGCTGTAGCTCTCGTGCATCGAATTGACCGCGCCCGTCGAGGTCGCCGTCGTGGCCGTGCCGAAGACGGCGGACCACGCGATGCCGAAGCGTTGCTCCTTGCCCTCCATCGATCCGGTCGCCAGTGCCGCAGCGGCCGACTCGGACCAGGTGGTCAGGAGCGCGGCGCCAGCGAAGAGGACGGTCATGACGGCGGCGACCAGTCGGCCTTGGCGTCGGTCACCGACCATGAGTCCGTAGGTGCGGGTCAGGGCGAAGGGGATGAGCAGGACGAGGACGATCTCGAGCAGGTTGGTCCAGGCGTTGGGGTTCTCGAAGGGGTGGGCCGAGTTGGCGTTGAAGAAGCCGCCGCCGTTGGTGCCCAGCATCTTGATCGCCTCCTGAGAGGCCACCGGCCCTCCCTGGATGGTTTGGGAGCCACCGGTGACGGTCTGGACGACGGTGGGACCGGCGAGGTTCTGGGTGACGCCGCCGAGGATCAGCAGGAGGGCGGCGACCGTGGCGATCGGGAGCAGGACCCGGAGGCTGCCGCGGGTCAGGTCGACCCAGAAGTTGCCGATCCGGTCGGCGCCGGCGCGCGCGAGACCGCGCACCAGCGCGATGGCGACGGCCAGGCCGGTCGCAGCGGACACGAAGTTCTGGACTGTCAAACCCAGCAACTGGACGGTGTGACCGGCACCTGCCTCACCGGCATACGACTGCCAGTTCGTGTTCGTCGTGAAACTGATCGCCGTGTTGAGGGCGCCGTGCCAGGTCTGGGAGCGGCCGAAGGACCACGGGAGCCAGCCCTGGACGAGGATGAGAAGCCAGAGGGCGACCACCGAGACAACCCCGAAGGCGACCACCGAGATCGCGTAGACACTCCAGCGTTGCTCGGTGTCGGGGTCGACGCCGACCATTCGGTAGATCGCGCGCTCAACGTGCAAATGCCGCTCATCGGTGAAGACGCGGTGCAACCACGTCCCCAAGGGGTAGCCAAGGACCGTGACGATCGCACCCACGGTCGCGAGGGCGAGGACGGTCTGCAGGAGGGGGTTCATCGGTCAGAACCGTTCCGGGCGGATCAGCGCATAGAAGAGGTAGCCGAGAAGGGCCAGGCCGATGACGGCGGCCACGAGGTCTTCGATCACCGCACCATGCAACCTCGCGGCGCCTGCCCGCGCGTCGGAGGTGACGAGTCCATGACGGATCTTGACGCAATCCTGACGACCCCGGCACAGCCAACCGGCGCGGGCCGGTTTGCCTACGTCAGGCTGGGATTACGAGTGGAACGGCGCTTCATCGTCGATGGGGACCAACTGACAGCCCACTGTCCTCCGGGAAGTGATCTCGGCCTCGGATTGGCACATAACGTGATGTGGAGTCCGACGCCCGTGCCATAACGCGACGTGTATGTTTCATACAGACCGCGTTTGTGACATCTTCGCTGCATCTCGACA
>JBDHZS010000243.1:0-5202 GCA_039812025.1 Nocardioides sp.
GCGGTGTGCGCGGCGAGCGGCGCCCAGCAGGTGAGCGCGACCGCGATCGCCGCGCCCACCAGCGAGCCGCCGGCGACGGCCGCCACCAGCAGGCCGGCGATCACCGGCGGCATCGCGTTGGTCACCTCGATCGGCCCGGCGCCGAGCGCGGCGACCAGCCCGACGAGCAGCCCGATGAGCAGGCAGACCACGACCACCACCAGCGCGGCGCTCACCGTGGTGACCACGCCGTGGGAGACCCGCGCCAGCAGGTCCCGCCCGGACGCGTCGGCCCCGAGCGGCGCGGCCAGGCTCGGCGGCGCGAGCCGGGGCAGGGTCGAGGCGTAGGGGTCGCGCCCGATCCCCGCGGCCACCAGCGCGAGGAGGAAGAGCGTCATCGCGCCGGGCACGAGCCACGCCGTACGACGCGAAGCGGCCCGCGGCGCCGCGGCCGGGAGCTGACCCGCCTCCAGGGCCGGCCCCAGCATCCAGCGCCGCGCGAGCGCGCCCAGCCCGCCGAGGAGGAGCGCGACGATCATCAGCAGCAGGATCCCGACCTGCAGGGTCGGCAGGTCCTGGGCGACCGCGGCGCCGAGCGTGGCCCGGCCGATCCCGGGGATCGCGAACACCCGCTCGACCGCGACCGCGCCGCCGAGCAGCCCGACCAGGGTGAGCGCGAGCTGGCTGGTGATCGCCGGGATGGTCCGGCGGATCGCCGCCCACGCGATCGCGGGGCCCGAGTAGCCGGCGACCTGCCAGGTCACGACCCAGGGTTCGGCGAAGGTCGTCGCGAGCCCGTCGGAGAGCAGCCGCCCCATCAGGCCGCCGGCGGGAAGCCCCATCGCCAGCGAGGGCAGGACGGCGTAGGAGAGCCCGAGCCAGCCGTACGGCGGGAACCAACCGAGCCCCACCGCGACCACCACCAGCAGCGCGGTGGCCAGCAGGAACTCCGGCAGCGCCGTCAGCGCGACCGCCCCGAGCCCCGAGGTCCGGGCGTCGGCGCCCGCGAGGCCGCGGCGGATGGTCGGCAGGCACATCAGCCCGGCCACCACCACGGCCACGAGCGCCGAGAAGGCCATCAGCGTGAGCGAGACGCCGAGCGCGTCCAGCATCCCCGGAAGCACCGGCCGCCCGGAGATCCACGACGTGCCGGCGTCGCCCCGGGCGAAGCCGCCGAGCCAGCTCAGGAACATCGTCACCGGCCCGGCGTCCAGCCCCAACTGCTCGCGGATCGAGGCCAGCGCCTCGGGCGTCGCCTCCTGCTCCGCGGAGCGGGCCCGCAGGATGGTGCGGGCCGGATCCGCCCCGGAGAGCCAGGGCAGCGCCCCGATGAGTACGACGACCCCGAGGACCGTGACCAGCCGGGAGAGTGCCGCGATCAGGCCCGGCCGGCCGAGCAGCGCCGTCACCACGTCGTACCGGATCTCAGCGGTCGACCGAGGTGGTCGACAGCACGAGCAGGCGCTCGCGCGGGTCGCGGGCGGCGTCGCTGAGCGCGGCGGACTCGCCCTGGATCACGCGCTCGTGCAGCATCGGCACGGCGGCGTAGGTGTCGAGCACCGCCCGCTCGGCGGCGACGATCGCCTCGCGCCGCTCGGGGCCGGGCGGGGTCTCGGCGGCCTTCTCGATCGCCGCGTCGACCGTCGGGTCGCAGAGCTGGGCGATGTTGAAGGAGCCGTCGCAGGCGAAGTCGCTGTAGAGGTAGGCGACCGGGTCGCCGGAGTCGAGCACGGTCGCGCGCGAGAGGATGAACGCGTCGAACTTGCCGGCCAGGGCGTCGGACTCGATCTGGGCGTACTCGCGTACGTCCTGCTTGACCTTGAAGCCGGCCGCCTCCAGCTCCTGCTGCAGCTGGACCGCCACCTCGGGCAGCTCGGGCCGGTCGGTGAAGGTGCCGATCGTGATCTCCTCGCCGTCCACCTTGGCGGCCTCCGGGGTGTCGGCCGGCTCCCGCAGCTCCGCGGCCCACGGCAGCGCCGGGCCGAGCAGCCCCTCGGCGACGTCGGCGCGGCCCTCGTAGACGGTCTCGACGATCGTCTCCCGGTCGATGACCGCCGCGGCGGCCTCGCGGATGGCCTGGTCGGCGAAGGGTCCGCGGTCGGTGTTGAGGTAGAGCGTGTTGGTGCGCGGCATCGGCACCTCGTGCACGAGCTCGGGGTCTAGCAGCGGCGCCTGGGCCACCGGGATCGCCTCGACGAGGTCGGCGCTGTCGGTGCGCAGCGCCGCCGCGCGGGCCGCGCCGTCGGGGACGAAGTCGACGTCGATCCCGGGGGCGACGGCGGGCTCGCCCCAGTAGTCGTCGTACCGGTCGAGGTGGGCGCTGCTGGTGCCGTCGACCTCGGTGAGCACGAAGGGTCCGGTGCCGGCGCCGATCGGGTCGACGATGCCGTCCTTCCCGTACGCCTTGGCAGCGAGGATCGACAGCTGAGGGCTGGAGAGCCGCTGCGGGAGCAGCGGGTCGACGCTCGCGGTGGCGATGCTGACCGTGTGGTCGTCGAGCGCCTCCAGCGTCAGGTCGACGCCGTCGAGGATCCGGGGCTTCGGGCTGGCGTCGGACCGCCGCCTGCAGGCTGTTGACGACCTCGGCGGAGGTCAGCTCGGTGCCGTCGTGGAAGGTGACGTCCTCCCGGATAGCGAACTCCCAGGTCAGGTCGTCGGTCTGGGTCCACTCGGTGGCCAGCCCGGGCTGGGCGTCGCCGAGGTCGTCGAGCACGACCAGCGTCTCGGCGGTCTGCCAGCGCGACAGCTTGAACGCGTCGTCGCTCAACGGCGTCAGGCCGGAGCGCGGCGGCAGCAGCATCGCGACCCGGATGCGGGCGCTGTCACCGGCGCCATCCGCTCCGTCGGCCTCGCCACTTGAGCCGCTGCTCCCGGACTGGTTGAAGCACGCGGTGAGGCCGAGCGCCGCGGTCGCGCAGACCAGGGCCAGGCTTCGCCGGGACTTCGAGGATGTGAGCATGGGGGTTCCTTCTTGCTTGGTGAATCGCTGACAGATGTGGGGGGGACGGCTCAGGCCGGCCGCGGCAGCCTCGGTACGGCGGCGAGCAGGCGCCGGGTCGCCGGATGGGATGGGGCGGTGAACATCCGCTCGGTCGGCCCCTCCTCGGCGACCTTGCCCTGCTCCATGACAACGGTGCGGTCGCAGAGGCGTACGACGGCGGCGAGGTCGTGGGAGACCAGCAGGATGCCGGTGCCGTCGTCCCGGTGGAGCCGCGCGAGCAGGTCGAGGACCTGCTGGCGCAGCGGGAGGTCGAGGCCGCTGACGGGCTCGTCGGCGACCAGCAGCTCGGGGCGGGTGACGATGGCGCGCGCGATCGCGACCCGCTGTGCCTGCCCGCCCGAGATCTCCCCGGGACGCCGTTCGGCCAGGGGTTGGTCCAGGCCGACGTGGTCGAGCGCCTCGGCGACCATCGCCGGATGGTCGCCCTCGACGCCGAGGCGCCGTAGCGGCTCCGCGATCAGCTCGCGCACCCGCCGCCGGGGGTCGAGGGAGGACGCGGGGTCCTGGGGCACGTACTGCACCATCCGCCGGAACCAGCCCAGCGACCGCGCGGGTCCGGGTCGCAGGCTGCGGCCGCGGCAGGCGACCGTGCCGTGGTCGAGGTGGTCCAGCGCCAGCAGGCAGCGGACGAGGGTGGTCTTGCCGGCGCCCGAGCTGCCCACCAGTGCCGTGGTCGAGCCCTGCTCCAAGCGGAGGCAGACGTCGTCGAGCACGGTGTTCCAGCGCCCGTTCGCGGCGGCGGCGCCCGTCGCCCGGTAGCGGCGTACGGCGTGGTCCACCTCGATCAGCGGCTGCGCGATCTGGTGGGCGCTCACGCGGTCACCTCATGCGGCAGCACCTGTTCGTAGGCCGCGGCGGACAGCTCGCGCGTGTAGGGGTGGGTGCCCTCCCAGAGCAGCTGTGGCAGCGGCCCGGACTCGACGACCCGCCCGCCGGCCAGGACGACCGCCCGATCGCACAGGCTGGTGGCGACGGCGAGGTCGTGGTCGTGGGTGATGAAGACCAGCGCCGTACCGGCGTCGACCTTGGTGCGCAGCACGTCGAGCACCCGCGCCTGGGCGACCACGTCGAGGGCGGTGGTCGGCTCGTCGGCGATCATGACCGGCGCGCCGGTGGCAAGCGAGAGCGCGATGCAGGCGCGCTGCCGCTGGCCGCCGGAGAGCTGGCAGGGCACGCGGCGCGCCATGCCCGGTGCGTCGAGCCCGACGGAGGCCAGGAGCTCGACGGCCCGGTCGGTCGCCTCGTCGGCGGCGACGCCCTGACGGCGGAGCGCGGTGGCGACCTGGGTGCCGACGCGCACCAGCGGGTGGAGGGCCGAGGCGGAGTCCTGGAAGACCATCGCGACCCGGTCCTGTCCGCGCCGCCTGGCCGGCGGGACGCCGAGCACGTCGTGCCCGTTGACCAGGACGCGGCCGCTGAGCTCCATGCCGAGCAGTTCCTGGCCGACGATCGCGCGGGCCGTCACGGACTTGCCCGAGCCCGACTCGCCGAGCAGGCAGAGCCGCTCCCCCGGGGCGGCGGCGAAGCCGACCCCGTCGACGACGGTGCGGCCGTGCAGCCGGACGGTCAGGTCCTGCACCTCGAGTGCCGTCACCAACCCCTCCTAGCTAATGAGAACCATTGTGGTTATCAGACGCTATCGGAGGCCGGCCGGACCGTCACCGCCGGGGGTCGCGCACGCCGTACCCCACACCTCCCGGACGCGGGCGGGTGGGGGCGAGCGGTCAGCGGCGAGCGAGGACCGCGAGGCCGTCCGTGGCGAGCTTGGCCTCGGAGGTGGCGTCGGCGAAGCGCCGGGGCCGGACGGCGTCGCCGATCACCCGGTGGCGGACGCCGAGCGCGTCGAGCTCGGCGCTGAGGGTGAGGTCGGGGGTCCCTCCCGCCCAGGTGACGAGGTGGTCGGCGGGCAGGGCGCGCTCGGGGTCGCCGAAGATTCCTTCGACGAGCACGCGTCCGCGGCTGATGCCGGTCAGCCGGGCGCGCTCGACGCAGTCGACGCCGGCCTCGGCGAGGGTGCGCAGCATCGGGAAGAGCGAGTTGACGCCCTCCCCCTCGCCGACGTGGATCCGGGAGGTGACCAGCGTGGTCCGTGCGCCCTGCGCCGCGGCGTACTCGGCGATGAGCATGGCGTCGATGGCGCCCGGGATGTCGTAGACGACGACGGAGCCGGTGAGCGGGAGGCCGAAGACCTCGTCGGCGGTGAGTACGCCGACCGTGCCGTC
>JBDHZS010000244.1:0-5132 GCA_039812025.1 Nocardioides sp.
CCAGGATCGGGGCGACCTGGCGGCACGGGCCGCACCACTCCGCCCAGAAGTCCACCAGGACGGGCTTGTCGGACTTGAGGACCTGGGCCTCGAATTCAGCGTCGGTGACGGCGGCCATGTTGGACACGGGTCGTGCCTTTCGTCGGGATTTCGGTGTTCGGTCTAGTGAACACCACGGCGCCGACAGTTGTTCCCGGCGTCTCGGCCTAGGCGAGGGCGGCGACGGTCTCCTCGGCCGAGCCGGCGCTCGAAGCGGCGTGGTCCAGGGCCGCGATGTACCGCTCGGCGTCGAGCGCGGCGGCGCAGCCGGTCCCGGCGGCGGTGATCGCCTGCCGGTAGTGGTGGTCGACGAGGTCGCCGGCCGCGAACACGCCGGAGAGGTTGGTCCGGGTCGAGGGGTGGTCGACCAGCACGTAGCCGTTGTCGTCGAGGTCCACCTGGCCGCCCAGCAGCTCCGAGCGGGGATCGTGGCCGATCGCGATGAAGAGGCCGGTGACCTCCAGGGGCCGCTCGGCGCCGGTGACCGTGTCGCGCAGCGTGACCGACTCGAGGTGGTCCTCCCCGTTGATCGAGGCGATCTCGGAGTCCCACACGATCTCGAGCTTCGGGTCGGCGAACGCCCGCTCCTGCATGATCTTGGAGGCCCGCAGCTCGTTGCGCCGGTGGATCAGGTAGACCTTCTGGCCGAACCGGGTCAGGAAGGTCGCCTCCTCGATCGCCGAGTCGCCACCACCGACGACCGCGATCGCCTGGTCGCGGAAGAAGAAGCCGTCGCAGGTGGCGCACCAGGAGACGCCGCGCCCCGACAGCTCCTCCTCGCGGGGCAGCCCGAGCTTGCGGTAGCCCGAGCCGGTCGCCAGGATCACCGAGCGCGCCAGGTAGGTGTCGGTGGCGGTGCGGACGACCTTGACGTCCCCGGTCAGGTCGACCTCGATCACGTCGTCGGCGATCAGCTCGGCGCCGAACCGCTCCGCCTGCGCCCGCATCTCGTCCATCAGCGCCGGCCCCATGATCCCGTCCCGGAAGCCGGGGAAGTTCTCGACCTCGGTGGTGTTCATCAGCGCGCCGCCGGCGGTGACCGAGCCCTCGAAGACCAGCGGCGACAGCGCCGCCCGGGCGGTGTAGAGGGCGGCGGTGTAGCCCGAGGGCCCGGAGCCGATGACGATCACGTTGCGGACGTCGGTCATGGAGAGGTCACTCGCTTAAGTTTCGTAAGGATGGTTCGGTGGCGATAACCGATCGTAGGCGAGCGCCATTCCGGATCGCTCGTCCCCGATCACTCGTCGGGGACCAGCACGCTGCGGACCTTGCTCTTCTCGCCGCAGACGTAGAAGTCGACCCGGGTGCCGGCGACGCCCGCGAGCCGCACCACGGCGACGCCGGCGCGGTCCTCGTAGAGCACCGGGATGCGGTCCCCGGCGCCCCACGCCTTGCGCCAGCAGGGCAGCTCGTCGCGGGCGCGATCGCCCTGCTCGTCGAGCAGCGCCGCGGCGTCCCCGGCGGCCCGGTTGCCGGTGGTCGCGAGCACGAACTCGATGTCCTTGTAGGCCCGCTCCGCAGTGGCGGGTGACGAGCCGTCGAGTTCGTCGGACTGGAAGCCGGGGGGTGCGGAGTCCGCGGAGTCCGCGGCCGACTCGCTGAGCGGATTGGAGCCGGCCTCGCCGCCCGCGGACTCGCTGCCCGACATGTAGTCGCTGCTGGTCGAGAGCAATTGCGGCACGCCGACGCCGACCGCGACCACCGCGGCGGCGGCGACCAGCCCGGTGGTGATCCGGCGGCGCCACGGCGACGGCAGCGCGACCACCTCGGCGTCCGGCTCCGGGGCGTCGGGCTCCGCGGGGACCGGCGCCATCACGGGTACGACGCCCGCGACGCTCCGCTCGGCGGCGAGGCCGGCGATCACCGAGTCCAGGCGCTCCGCGACCTCGGGAGGCATCGGCTCGGTGTGCCGGGCCTCGGCGAGCAGTCCGCGGATCCGGGCGTCGTCCGGCGACTTCTCGGGGCCGGTCATCTCGAGCTCACCTCCTTCGGGCGTGACGGGTTGGATCGGGGTTGTTTCACGTGAATCAATCGCACGTCTAGGGGGATGGGGGCGGCCCTCGTGCGGGGTCAACAGGTGAGACGGGCGCCGGGGCCGGCGGGTTCCGTGGGGGATCGTCGTCCCCGTCCGTCGAGCGGGCGACCAGGTCGGCGAGCATCGGCGCGAGGCGGGCCCGGCCCCGCGAGCAACGGGACTTCACGGTGCCGGGAGCGCACTGGAGGATCTGGGCCGCCTCGGCGACCGGGTAGCCCTCCAGGTCCACCAGCACCAGGGCCGCGCGCTGCTCGGCGGGCAGCGCGCGCAGCGCCTCGACCACCCGTTCCCGGCGCTCCAGGGCCACGCTGGCGTCGGCGGGGTCCTCGGGCGGGCCCGGGGACCCCGGGGCCGCCGTACTCGTGGACAAGGCCCCCCGATCGCCGCGCTCGCCCAGGTCGTCGGGGAGCGAGTCGTGGGCGCGCACCTTCGCCGCGCGCAGCCGGTCCAGGCAGGCGTTGACCACCACGCGGTGCAGCCAGGTGGTGACCGCGGCGTCGCCGCGGAAGGAGCCCGCCCGCCGCCAGGCGGCGACCAGTCCGTCCTGGAGCCCGTCGGCGGCGTCCTCGTGGTTGCCCATGGTCCGCACCGCGACGGCCCACAGCCGGTCCCTGTGGCGGGCGAAGAGCACGCCGAACGCGTCGGGGTCGCCCTCGACGTGCGCGGCCAGCAACTCGGCGTCGGACCTGGGCTCGGGCGAGTCGATCACCGCCGGACCACGATCTCCGCGATCTCACCGCGATAGCCGCCCGGGACCTGGGGCAGCTCGGTGAGCCACACGGTCAGGAACCTCCCGCTGGTGCCGGTGTCCAGGCGCACCCGGGTGCGCTCGGAGTCGGCGGTCTGGGTGGCGACCGGGTCGAGGTCGTCGACGTCGACGGGGGCGGTATCGGTCAGGAACAGCGAGAACTTCGTGGGCGAGCCGACGAGGTCGAGCCGCACGTCCCGCACCTCGAACGCGTCGCCGAGGTCGACGACCACCCCGACCCCGCTCTTGAGCGCGGGGAGGGCGGGCCCGAGCTGATCGCGGTAGGTCTCGGTCTGCCAGGTGGTGGCCGGGTCGCGGTCGATGACGTTGCCGACGGTCTCGGAGTTCTCCTCGGACGGGTCCGCCTCGGGGTCGAAGTCGGTGACCCCGGCGGGGTCGATCCGCCGCGGCTTCTCGGCGTCGGTCTGGTTGCTCGCGTCCCCGCTGCGGTCGGTGATGTCCAGGACGCCGCCGAGCGGGTCGCGCCCGCGGCCCAGGTTGTAGGCCATCACGAGCGCGACGAGCAGGAGCATGACCGCGGCGATGCCGGCGGCGATCCGCAGCGGCGTGCGCCCGGGGACCCGCTGCTGGCCGCCGCCGGTGTCGTCGGGCACGAACGGGATCGACGACGACGAGCCGCTGCCGGCCGAGGACTCCCACGGCCAGTAGTCGGGCGGCACCTCGGCGGCCGTGCCGGGGCGCACCCGCCGGACCGGCTCGCCCTCGGGTGGCGGGGGCGCGAACAGCGGCTTCGGCTCCGGCTCGGTGAGCGGGGGCGGCGGGGTGGGCGTGACCGACCGGGCCGCGATCCACGCCACGTCGTCCGTGTCGTCGAGGAAGACCGGCATGCCCGCCTGGGTCTCGTCCGGCTCGGCGACCGGGGTCGGGGTGGTCCGCTCCCCGGTCGGGTCCGCCCGGTCGGGCTCGGGCTGGTCGGGCTCGTCGGTGTCGGGCTCGGGCTGGTCGGGCTCGTGGGGCTCGGGCTGGGCGTGACCGGCGGCCGGCGGGATGTCGATGACCCGGGGGGCGACGGCAGTGGACCTCGACGGGCCGCGGCCCTGGATGGCGGCGGCGGTGAGGCTCGTGGGCCGGGCCAGCGGCAGCAGGGTGCGGCGGCGGGCGGCCTCGAGCGTCTCGCGGGCGACCAGATCGGCGGGGTCGCCGACGTGGTCGAGCAGGGATGCCGCGACGTCGCGGGCGGTGCGGATCTCCGCGCCCTGCGGGGCGTGGTGCCGGCCGTTGAGCACCTCGTCGCACAGGTCGTCCAGCGCGCGGGGGACGCCCGCGCGCACCCGGCGGGGAGGCAGCACGCGCCCGTCCTCGACCGGCGCCTCCGGCACCGCGGAGCGGGAGATGCCGGCCCAGCGTCCGGTCACCCCGGCGTAGAGCAGGCCCACGAGGTCGACGATGTCGGTGGAGACCCGGCCCTCGGGCAGCCCGGCCAGGGCGGCGTCGACCGCGAGCCCGATGATCCGGACCGTCCCGTTGTGGTCGATCAGCACGTGCTCGGGGGTGAGCTGGCCGTGCGTAACGCCCGCCTCGTGCGCATGCGCCACCACGTCGGCGACCTCGGAGGCCAGCCAGGCGGCCCGGCGCGGCGACATCGGCCCGTCGCTGGCCAGGAGCATGTCCATCGTGGCGCCCGAGCCCCACTCGTTCACCACGTAACACAGCCCGTCGCGCTGGTCGGCGTCGAGCACCCGCAGCACGCGGCGGTCGCTCACGCCGACCGAGCGCCGGGCGGCGTTGAGGAGCTCCGGGGCGCGCGCGTCGTCGCTGTCGATCAGGTGGACCGCGACGTCGCGGCCGAGCACAGAGTCGTGCGCCCGCCAGAACCGGCCTCCCCGGCTCTCGGCAAGCAGGTCGACGACGTGATAGCGGCCGGCGAAAACGTCGCCGGCCCGAAGCGAACTGGGCACGAATCCTCTCTCCGGAGTTTGGTCCTCATCCATGGTAGAGCGTTCGGTGCCGGAGGGGTTGGACATCAGCTCCGGCCGCGTCTGCGAATTCGGCCGGTCACGGTCGCCACGACGTCGTTCGCCTCCGGAATCCGCAGCGGACGGGCCATCGCGACCACCCCGAGCGCGCCCGTCAGCCCGGTCAGCGTGGCGATCAGGATCGCCGTCGGCGTACCCAACGAGGTGCCCGGCGCGCCCGGCGAACCGCCCAGCCAGGCATGCAACCCGTGGGACACGAGCCAGGCCAGGCCGGCGGCGGGGGCCAGCGCGAGGAGCAGCTTCGCGCCGTACGGCACCAGCGAGAGCAGGCCGAGCCCGCCCAGCCGGCGGCTCAACACGGCCGCGGAGACGA
>JBDHZS010000245.1:0-5114 GCA_039812025.1 Nocardioides sp.
GGCGCGAACTTCCAGGTCGCCATCATCATCGGGTAGTTCCACGGCGCCACCTGGGCGACCGGGCCGCGGGGCTCGCGGCGGATCGAGGAGGTGAAGCCGCGCATGTACTCCGCGCTGGCCCGGCCGTCGAGGACCCGGGCCGCGCCCGCGAAGAACCGGATCTGGTCGACCATCACCGGGAGCTCCTCGGACGCGACGAGCGGCAGTGGCTTGCCGGTGTTCTCCGACTCGATCGCCATCAGCTCGTCGCCGTTGGCCTCGATGACGTCGGCCAGCTTGAGCAGCGCCGCCTGGCGCTCACCCGGCGTCGCCCAGCGCCACGAGTCGAACGCCGTACCCGCCGCCTGGCAGGCCGCGTCGACGTCGGCGTCCCCCGAGTTCGGCGAGGTCGCGTAGACCTCCCCGGTCGCCGGGTTGATGATGTCCAGCGTCTCGCCTGAGCTCGCCGGCACCGCCTCCCCGTTGATGATGTTGGAGAACGTCTTCTTCTCGGTCATGGGGGCCGCCTTCGTGGATCGCTGCTACGTGTTTCGGAGTCTAGAGGAGGACAATGGAGCATGGCCGCGGAGACCTCAGCCACGCTCGCGCCGTTGCCGACGGTCAACCGCCGGGTCGGCGCGGCCCTCGGCGCGGCCCTGGCGGTGCTGATCGCGCTGACCGAGGTCGACCACCTGATCGGCCAGGTCCTCGACCACACGCGCGTCTACTCGGTCACCAACCTCACCTCCACGGGATTGGGCGGCGCCGCCCGTGGCTTCACGTTCCTGAGCGGCCCGGGCCAGCAGCTTGAGCCGCGGTTGGGATCGTGGCTTCTCGCCTACGGGCTGCTCGACGTGTGCTTCACGGTCCTGTACGGCGGGGCGCTGCTGCTCGCCGTACGACGACTGCCGAGCCGAGCCGACCTCCGCGACCGGCCTGAGCTCGCGAAGGCGCCGTGGGGGATCGGGAGGCTCTGGCCCCAGCGCATCCTCGTCGTCGGCATCGTCGCGGACCTGGCAGAGAACCTGCTGATCGCCTCCGGCGGGCCGTGGCCGTCGCTGCTCGGTTGGGCGGCGGGCTTCCTCATGTGGATCAGCCTGCTCAAGTGGGTCGCCCTCGCGGCGGGCGCGGTGTGGCTGCTGCGGGCGTCGCTGGCGATGCGCCGCCTGGAGAATCGCGCCCCCGCGCGGGGACGCCTCCGCGACTGGCTGGCTGGGCTCTACACGCACCGCTACTCGCTGCTGGTCGTCGTACCGCTGGCCGCGCTGGGCCTGGCCCGCGGCCCCGACATCCTCGAGCAGGTCCCGGACATCCAGCGGCGCTGGGTGGACTCGGGGGACTGGGGCTCGGCCGTCGCCGCCGGCGTCGTCGCGGGCGGGCTGGTCGCGGCCACGTTCGTCATCGGTCGGCTGCGGTCGCACCACATCTGGCAGCGGTCCCGCGAGGCCGAGACGGACGGACCGCGCGCGCCAACTCCGAGGCCGCCGCTGCTGCCATGGTTCCTGGGCGCCGGGCTGGTCGTGGCGGCCGCACTGCTCGCGCTGGCCGTCGGCATGGAGGTCTCGTGGGGGCCGTGGTGGGTGGTGGTCCTGGTGCCACTCATCATCGGCGGGGTCTCGTGGTGCATCCGGCGGCGCGGCGGGGTCTCGTGGCCGGGCCGAGGAAAGATCGATGACGCCCGGTTCAAGCGGACCGTCCTGGCCGGCGACCTGCTGCCGATCTGCCTGATCCTCGTCTTCTCGCTCGGCGCGGTGCGCTCCTTCGCCGGCGTGGTCGGGCTCGGCGGAGCGTCGGCGGGAGCGTGGCTCTTCCTGGTGGGCGGCGCAGCAGGCGCGGTCCTGTGCTGGCGCCCCTACTGCTGGTTCGTGGCCCTCGTGGCGCGGCTCGCGCGCGACCCCCAGGGACCCGTGTCCCGGTTGGCCCGAGCGCTCACGCCCGGCCACGAGAGCGCCGACCGGATCGCCTGGCTGCCGTGGGCGATCCTGGGCACGAGCCTGGTGGGCATCGTCGCGGTGGCGCTGCTCCCCGGCGCGGTGGCCGCGCTCGGCGTGATCGCGGCCTTCCAGCTGGGGCTCGGCCTGATCTCGATCGCGCTGGCGTCTGTCGTGGTCGCGCTGCAGCCGTCGGGCTCGCCGGAGTTCTTCTGGCCGCTACCCTTCCGGCTGCCGTTCGTACCGGTCACCACGCTCGCAGTCGGCGCCGCCCTCGTCGCGGGCATGCTCGCCGGCGGCGGACCGGTGCACCGCGTCCGAGCGGTCGACGAGCTGCCCGACCGGCCCGGCATGGAGCGTGAGTTCGGACGGTGGCTGGCCGACGGCCAGGACTGCGCCGTACCGACCCTGCTCAGCGGAGCCGACGGCCGCTCGGCGCGGGTCCCGGTCCGGCCGCTGCTGCTCTATGCCGCGGAGGGCGGCGGTATCCGGGCGGCCTACTGGACCGCGCTCGGCGTCGACCGGATCGCGACCCAGGCGCGTGGGGCCAACGCCGGGACGCTCTGCGGCGGCGCCTTCCTCTCCTCCGGCGCCAGCGGCGGCGCGGTGGGGCTCACGATCGCGTCGGTGACGCGGCCCGGCTCGGCCACGGATTCCGTCCGCCGGCTCGCGGGGCAGCAGGCGCTCGGCGAGGCCACCGTCGGCCTGGTCACGCGCGACCTGATGTACGCCGCGAGCGGGGTGCCGGTGCCCGACCTCGGCGCGGACGCCCCGCTGGTCTGGCGGGACCGCGCCGCGCTGATCGAGGACGCCTGGACCGAGCGCATCCCCGCGCTGGGCGGCTCCTGGGTCGCGCCGCGGTCCTCGTGGTTCGACTGGGGGCCGACCGGCGCACTGGTGCTCAACTCCACGTCGGCGACCAACGGCTGCCGCGCCCTGGTCTCCCAAGTCCGGCTCCCCTCCGGAGACCTGCTCCGCTGCGGCGGATCGCCCGGCAGAGTCCCCGGGAGCGTCGACATCGTCGAATGCACGCGGCAGATCTCCTCGGCCACGGCCGCGCTGCTGTCGGCGCGCTTCCCCTACGTCACGCCGGCTGGCGGTGTCGACTGCCCTGCTGCTTCCGGTGCCGTGGGCGTCCACCAGCAGCTCGTGGACGGCGGCTACGCCGAGAACACCGGGATCGGCACCCAGCTCGATCTTGCCGAGCACTGGCTGCCCGCGCTGCGGGAGCACAACCAGCGGGCGCTCGAGCTGGCCCGGCTTGGTGCCGCTCCGCCGAGCCCGACCCCGGACGTCGCCGAGCTGACCGACCGGACCGTGGTCGTGCCCGTGCTGGTCTACTTCGACAACGGCACCGGCTCCGACCTGCTGCGACGCCCTCCCCGGTCACGGCTGGAGGTCCTGGTGCCGATCTCGACGGCGCTCAGCGCGAAGGCGTCGCTGTCGTCGGCGGACAGCCAGCTGCAGCGCGCCGAGCAGACCCTCGCGCCGTCTACGCTGGGGCTCGGACCGGTCGCGAGGTCGGTCGTCGCCTGGCGCCGCCACACGTCGTACGTCGTCTATCAGGAGACGCGGCCCTCGGTCACCGCGCCGCTCGGGTGGGTGCTGTCACAGGCGTCCATGGACACGATGGACGAGGCGATCGACCGGCAGAGCCAGACGCTGCAGCCGGGCGCCTACGGGTCGCTTCCCGACCTGCTCCGGCTCGTCTCCCGCTGAGACGAGACCTTGCTCGACTCGTGCGGACTAGGCTGGAGCGTGTGACTGAGGCCGCGGCGCTGGCGTTCGACCCGATCCACCTGCGACGGGGCGGGGTGAGCCTCGTGCTCGCCGCCGACGCGCCCGGGCAGCCCGTGCCGCTGCATTGGGGCGCTGACCTGGGCGAACTCGCCAAGACCGACCTGGCGGGCTTCGCGGCGGCACGACGCGCGGGGGTCTCCCACTCCGCGTTCGACCATGCCCGCCACACGGGGCTGGTGCTCGACACGCGGCTCGGGTTCACGGGCACGCCGGCCGTCGAGGGATTCCGTACGACGGGCAGCGACTCGGCCCTGCCCCGGCTGACCGTCTGGGATCTTGAGGCCGACGAGGCGCGCGCGACCTTCACCGGCACCGACGCGGACGTGACCTGGCGGGTCGCCGTGGCCCTGGATCTCACCGACGCGGGCCTGGTCCGCGCGCGGACCAGCGTCACCAACACCGGCGACGGCACCCTCCACCTCACGGCCGTGCGCACCGTCCTCCCCGTCGGACCCCAGGCCACCGAGTTGCTCGACCTCACCGGCCGCTGGTGCCGCGAGCGGAGCCCGCAGCGCCATGGGTTCGTGCAGGGCCGGTTCGAGCGCGCCGGCCGGCACGGGCGCACCGGACACGACGCGAGCCTGCTCCTGGTCGCGGGCACGCCGGGGTTCGGTTTCCGGAGCGGCGAGGTGTGGGGCGTCCACGTGGCGTGGAGCGGCGACCACACGTCGTACGCCGAGCGCACGGCCGAGGGCGATTGCCTTCTCGGCGGCGGCGAGCTGCTGGCACCCGGCGAGGTCGGCCTCGGCGCGGGGGAGACCTACGAGGGTCCGTGGCTGCTCGGCTCCTGGTCGGATGCCGGTCTGGACGCGATGAGCGCCCGGCTGCACGCCCAACTCCGCGCCGCCCGGCCCGCGACTTCGCGCAGGGTGATCGCGAACACCTGGGAGGCGGTCTACTTCGACCACGACCTCGCCAAACTCACCGAGCTCGCGGACCGCGCGGCGGCGATCGGCGTGGAGCGGTTCGTGCTGGACGACGGCTGGTTCACCGGCAGGCGCCACGACCGCGCCGGCCTCGGAGACTGGACGGTCGACCGCGCCGTGTGGCCCGACGGACTCCACCCGCTGATCGACCACGTCCGCGGCCTGGGCATGGACTTCGGGCTCTGGGTCGAGCCGGAGATGGTCAACCTCGACTCCGACCTGGTACGACGCCACCCCGACTGGGTGCTCGGCGGACTCGACGGCGCGAGCGACCCCTGGCGCCACCAGCACGCGCTCGACCTGCAACAGCCGGGCGCCTTCGCCCACGTCCGGGACGCGCTGCTGGCGCTCCTGGACGAGTACCCGATCGGCTACCTCAAGTGGGACCACAACCGCGACGTCATCGACGCGACCCACCGCGGCGTACCGGCGATCCACGGGCAGACGGCCGCCTTCTACCGGCTGCTCGACGAGCTGC